>JAKUPT010000099.1 GCA_022450595.1 Bdellovibrionales bacterium | reverse complement strand
ATGTGTATTACTTTGCGGAAGGTGAGGCTGAAGGGCGCACCGATATGAAGAACATACTTGGTGGTAAGGGGGCGAACCTTGCTGAAATGACAAGCCTTGGTTTGCCAGTGCCTCCAGGGTTTACTATTTCCACAGAAGTTTGTGAGGCTTTTTACCAAAATAGTGAAAAGCTGCCTGAAGAAGTTAAGCAGAGTGCACTAGACGCTTTAAAGCGAGTAGAGACTAAGCTTGGCAAAAAATTTGGTGATGATAAAAACCCACTGCTTGTCAGTGTGAGATCTGGTGCGCGAGTGAGTATGCCAGGCATGATGGACACAATTTTAAACTTAGGACTCAATGAGAAATCTTTAAAAGGACTAGCAGAGCAATCAAACAACGAGCGCTTTGCTTGGGACTCTTACAGAAGATTCATTCAAATGTATTCCAATGTTGTTTTGGGAATGAACGTTTCTCATTTAGAGGTTTATCTTGAAGATTTAAAAGATGAAAAAGGTTATAAAAACGACACAGAACTAACAGCAGAAGACTTGCAGAAAATTGTAGAGATGTACAAAAAACAAGTCAAAATGACCACTGGGGCTGAGTTCCCAGAAGACCCTTACGATCAACTTTGGGGGGCTGTGAGTGCGGTTTTTAAAAGTTGGAACACAAATAGAGCTATAACTTACAGACAGCTTCATGAAATCCCAGCCTCATGGGGAACAGCCGTAAATGTTCAGTCCATGGTGTTTGGAAACATGGGTGATGACTGTGCAACAGGTGTGGCCTTTACTCGTAACCCATCTACTGGTGAAAGAGTTTTTTACGGTGAGTTTTTAGTCAACGCTCAAGGTGAAGATGTGGTGGCCGGAATTAGAACTCCACAGCCTATCACAAAAGTAGATGCCGACGCCGCGGGTATGAAGTCCTTGGAAGAGGTGATGCCTGATCCTTATAAACAATTGGTAGAAGTGTATAAAAAGTTAGAAACCCATTACCGTGATATGCAAGATATTGAGTTTACCATTGAAAACAGTAAACTTTGGATGCTTCAAACCAGAAATGGAAAAAGAACCGCAGAAGCGGCTATTAAAATTGCCACAGACATGGTTGAAGAAGGGCTTATCACTGAAGAGGAAGCTTTACTTAGAGTGGAGCCTAAGAGTTTAGATCAGCTACTACACCCTCGTCTTGATCCAGATGCGGAAAGAACATTACTTACAAAAGCACTGCCTGCAAGCCCTGGTGGAGCCGTTGGGAAAATTGTTTTTAGCAGTGAAGATGCTGTGAAAGCTAAAGAGCAAGGTCAAAAGGTCATTCTTGTGCGTATTGAAACCTCTCCTGAGGACATTGAAGGGATGGTTTCAGCCGAAGGTATCTTTACCAGCCGTGGAGGCATGACCTCTCATGCCGCCGTTGTTGCCAGAGGCATGGGTAAGTGTTGTGTGGCCGGTGCCGGTGATGCTGAAGTGAATTATGCAAAAAAAGAACTTCGTATTAAAAGCTATGTTTTAAAAGAAGGCGACATGATCACTTTGGACGGCTCAACAGGAGAGGTGTTTTTAGGTGAGGTGAAAACTATAGAGCCATCTCTTACAGGCTCTTTTGCCTACATTATGAATTTGTCTGATAAGTACAGAACACTTAAAGTTCGCACCAACGCTGACACTCCGAAAGACTCTGAAGTGGCTAGAAAGTTTGGAGCGGAAGGCATTGGGCTTTGTCGAACAGAGCATATGTTTTTTGGAGCGGAACGCATCGATGTAATGCGTGAAATGATTATGGCTGAGCACAGAGAAGAAAGAGTGATGACTCTTGAAAAGCTTCTTCCTATGCAGCGTGAAGACTTTTTAGGTATTTTTAAAGCCATGAAGGGGCTTCCAGTAACTATTCGTTTGCTGGATCCACCCCTACATGAATTCTTACCTCACTCAGAAGAAGATGCAAAAGACATAGCTGAGCGTTTAGGTTGGAAGTTAGAAAAGCTGATGGCCAAAGTAAGATCTCTCACTGAACAAAACCCAATGCTTGGGCACCGTGGTTGTAGGTTAGCGATCACTTATCCTGAAATTTATGAAATGCAGGCAAGAGCCATTGCTGAAGCGGCGGCGGAACTTGTTAAATCTGGTGAAACTTTAGTTCCAGAAATAATGATTCCACTTGTGGGCTTTGCTGATGAGCTTAAAAAATTAAGAGCCTTAGTGATCGAGACTGTTGAAAGTGTGCAACTTGAAACAAAAACCAAGTTTGATTACTTGGTCGGCACAATGATTGAGCTTCCAAGAGCGGCGGTGACTGCGGATAAAATTGCTGAGAGTGCTGATTTTTTCAGCTTTGGAACCAATGACTTAACACAAACCACACTTGGGCTTTCTCGTGATGACGCAGGGCGATTCATGGGCTCTTACATCACAGAGGGAATATTTGCTCAAGACCCATTTGCTAGCATTGATAAAGAGGGTGTTGGAGAATTGGTGAAAAAAGCAGTTGCACTTGGACGAAAGACCAAGTCTGATATTAAGCTAGGTATTTGCGGTGAGCACGGGGGAGATCCAACCAGTATTGAGTTTTTTCACAATGCAGGATTGGATTATGTAAGTTGCTCACCATACAGAGTGCCCATTGCAAGATTAGCAGCGGCACGAGCGGCTTTACTGGAAAAGCAAAGTAAAGTTTTAAATTAGTAGGGGTGATCAAAGGTGCAAATTATTTTGCACCTTAATTTTGAGGCTGTTTATGTAGTCCTCTGATAAGGAAAGGGTAACTGACTTGCGAATCAAGAAGCTGGAACTATTTGGTTTTAAATCGTTTAAAGATAGAACTGTTATTCAATTTGACCCAGGTATCACTGGAATTGTAGGCCCCAACGGCTGTGGTAAATCCAATATTGTGGACGCACTTGTATGGGTGATGGGGGAGATGTCCGCCAAACACTTACGTGGTTCTAATATGTCTGATGTTATTTTCGCCGGTGCTGAAGGTTTTGCTCCTATGGGGATGTCTGAGGTGTCATTAACTCTTGAAAACGATGGTGGTCCTTTTCCAGCAAAGTATGCCAAGCATTCAGAGGTTATGGTCACTCGTAGACTTCACCGTTCCGGAGAGTCAGAGTATTTGATCAATAAGCAACCTGCGAGGCTTAAAGACATTCAAGAGATCTTTATGGACACCGGTGCTGGTGCAAAAGGCTTTAGTATTATTGAGCAGGGTGCGATTGGTAAAATTATTACTTCAAAGCCTGAAGATCGTAGAACTCTGATCGAAGAAGCAGCAGGAATTACAAAATTTAAAGTTCGTAAAAAAGAATCGCAAAGAAAATTGCAATCCACAGATCAAAACTTAGTGCGCCTTCAAGACATTATCGGTGAGCAAAAAAGACAACTGGGTAGTCTTGAAAGGCAAGCCCAGCGTGCTGAGCGCTATAGAAAACTTAAGCAAGAGATTCAAGCCAAAGAACTTTGGGTCAGCTCAAAAAGATATTTAGAAATGGCTACTGAGCTTGAAGAGGCTGAGAAAAACTATCAAGAGCTGCAAGAAAACGAAGTGGGCACTAACTCAAACATTGGTAGCCTTGAGTCAGAACTTGAAACTTTAAAGCTTGAAGTGAGTGAAAGAGAACAACAGGTTGAAGAGTTTCAAAAGCAGAACAAACAAGCGCAAGATGAAGTTCAGGCTTTAGAAAATGAAATTCGTGAACTTAGATTTGAAATTGAGCAAGCAAGACGTGACAAAGAGATGACAGGCTCTGTTGTTGGGCAGTATCAAGCACGCTTTGAAGCCTTATCAAAAGATTTAAATCAAGTCTCTGAACAGTTAAAAACCGCAGAAGACAAAGAACAAACTTCCACTCAAGAGTACGAAGCCATTTATGAAAAGTATCAGGGCCTTCAGTCTCAAATCGATGAAGTGGACCAAGCTTTAACCACAAAGCGCCGTGAGCAGATGTCTTGCTCTCAGGCAGAGTCTCACCTAGAGGCTAAAATTATGACTTTAGAAAGTCAGCTTGAAACTGCCAACGAGCAAAAGCAGCAGTCTTTAGAAGTCTTAAACGAATTAGAAGAGAAAAAGTCAGAGTACGAAACTCACAGAAACAAGTTTTATAAAAAACTTGAAAATGAAAAACAGCTTCAATTAGACATTATGAAAGATGTCGACAACTTTGAAGAAAACTTAAATTTATTAAAATCTCAAGTTGAGCAAAAAACTAGTGAAATTGACACTTACAAACACCAACTCAATGAAGTTTCAGGAAAGCTTTATGGTCTTGAAAACCTAGCTGAAAACTTTGAAGGCTTTCAAGAGGGTGTTAAAAACATTATGTTGTGGCAAAGACAACAAAAACAACTTCACCCAGATGGCTCTGAAAGTTATGAGTTTAAGCCTGTGGCTGATGTGGTGGAAGTGCCACAAGAGTACGAACTGGCCATGGAAGCAGTGCTTGGGCAAAGGCTTCAGCTGTTACTGTCTAACTCATCCAATGAGTCTTTAAGTGCTCTTGATTATCTAAAGTCTCAAGGCTCTGGAAGATCGAGCTTTTTTGCCAAAGAGCAAGCAAACCTTACACCACACGCACAGCCTGAAAACCTAAAGTCAGAAGAAGGTGTTGATAGCTTTTTAGCAGAGGTTGTGAGTGTTCCTGAGCAGTACCAACAACAGGTGACTTACTTTTTATCTGATGTGGTCATTGTTGATTCTATTAGAACCGCTCTTAAGCTTCGCCCAATGTATGAAGGAAAAACTTTTGTGACAAAAGACGGAGACACACTGACTGACGAAGGTGTTTTAACCGGTGGTGCTAAAGAAAATGTAGAATCAGGTGTGTTAAAAAGAAAGCGTGAGATTAAAGAGTTAAGTCAAAAACGTGAAGAGTGGGCTGGAAAGCTTAGCCTTGCACAGGCCTCTTATGAAAAAGTCTCAGCACAAGCTAAGACCATGGAAAAAGAGCTTGAAAACGCTAAGAAAAAACACAACGAGCAAGAGCTTTTGGTTATGGGACTTAAAAAGGACTTAGAGCGTGCTGAAAACGAACTTCAAAATGTTTTAAAAGCCTATGACAAGCAAAAGTCTGAAAGCTCAAGATATGAAGAAAGAGCTTTATCTTTGACCGACCAAATGCAAGAGCTGCAAGATAAAATCACTGAAGTTAAAGAACAAAAGTTTGATCTTGAACAGGAAGTGGAGCGTTTGTCCGAAGAGCTTAAAAGCTCTCGTGACGGCTTTGGCTCTTTGCAAGACAAAGTGACAAGCTTAAAAGTTGAAGCCGCTTCAAACATACAAATTGCAGAAGGTTTAAGATCTCAATCTCGCATGTTAGAAAACTCGATTAAAGAGACTGAAGAACAACTTTCTAAAATGAATGAAGAGACTCAAAAAAGCTCTGAATCTTTAAGCACCAACTCTGTTTTGATCGAAGAAAAGCAAGTTGAGCTTGAAAAGAAAATTCTAAATGCCAAACAGGCCACAGAAATTCTTGAGTCTGCCAATGATGAGTATGAAAAGGCCTGGACACGTTCACGTGATTTAGAGGCTCAGGTGTCTCAAGCCAACAAATCATTAAATGAGTACAAAAACCAATTGAACTCAGCACAACTTAAGCTTGAGCAGTTAAGAATGAAAGAGCTCTATTTGCTTGAACAAATTCAAGAGCGCTACATGGTAGATTTAAGAGAGCACGCCAAGGCCTATCTTGATGGTGATCATGAGTTTGAAGGTCAAGATGCTGAAAGCATTGAAAAAGATGTTGAAAGTTTAAAATCAAAAATCAGCCGAATTGGTGATGTAAACCTCTCAGCCATTGATGAGTACGATGAGCTTAAAGAGCGTTACGAGTTTTTATCAAAACAGCATGAAGATTTGATTGAAGCTAAAGATCAGTTAAGAAAAGTGATTGATCGAATCAATCGTATTTGTACACGCAGGTTTAAAGAAACCTTTGACCAAGTCAACGAGCGTTTTGAAAAGGTATTCCCCGTGCTATTTGGTGGTGGGGAAGCAAAACTTATGCTTGTAGAAAACCCAGATAAGCCAGACGCCGAAGTTGGGATTGACATTATTGCTAAACCTCCAGGCAAGCGTCCGCAATCGGTAAGTTTGCTTTCTGGTGGTGAAAAAGCCTTAACAGCTGTTTCATTAATTTTCTCCATCTTTTTAGTAAAGCCTTCTCCTTTTTGTTTACTTGATGAGGTTGATGCCCCACTTGATGATGCCAACGTGATTCGTTTTAACGATCTTGTTAAAGAGATGGCAAAGCGCTCACAAATCATTATTGTGACCCACAACAAACACACCATGAAAGTGAACAATAAACTTTATGGAGTGACACAGGAGCACAAAGGGGTCTCTAAAATGGTTTCTGTGGACTTACAAAAAGCCGCCCAACTCGCTGAGCAATAAAAGTTCCTTTTATTGCTCATATCTTTTTCGACGCTCTTTGTTTATGTGTTTTTTACACATTTATGAAATTGTAATATTGTCCTTTTTACAGATTCCGGTTGGAAAATCTTAGAACATATGGGATGACCACTCCAGGTAGGAGAGTCATATGAAATTAACTAAATCCTGTTTTCTTTTGATTTTAGGCCTCTTTGTTCTAACTGGTTGCTACGGAAATCCAGCCTTTGAAGGGGATCTCACTGTTGGTAAAGAAGGTCAAACTGATGTTGGATCTGAAGAACCATGTATAGGTGAAACTGGGACAGCCAAATTAAGTTGGAATGATACCCAAGAACAAGTCCCAACGCTGGACAAATACACATTATACTACGGTGTAGAGACAACAGTTTACTCAAATATTATCGAAATTCCTCCAACAGGAGGCGTACCTTTTACAGCAACAATGAAAGATAAAGACGATAATGATATCCAAGTTGATATGCAAAAGTTTGAGTATGAACTAAATGATCTTGAAAGAGGCTATACATATTACTTTGTACTCACAGCTAGTAATGAGTATGGGGAGTCTATTCCTTCCGATGAAGTTTTTAAAACATTTGAAATTTGCCCACAAACTACAGAAGACCCAGAGGTCAACTTAAACTAAAGAGGTAAGAGATTATGAAATTAAAAAGCTTAGTATTTATTCTATTAAGTTTAATCATTGTTGGTTGTAGCAGTGACTCAAACAACTTAGATCCGGCAACACCTCCTCCAGCTCAAAAGCCTGATCTTTCAAGTTGCTCACCTGATATTGGTGTAACACTCGCTTGGGAATCTGAGACACGTAATAATAGAGGCTATAGTATAGCTTTTGGAAGAACTGAGGCTTTGTCTCAAAGAGTGGATATACTTGAGGACACCAACTCCTATAAATTTTCAGATAATCACCCTATTCAACGTGGTCAAAAGCTATATGCTGCGATCGGAGCTATCCGCTCAAACGGCTCGATAAGCTTTGGTCCGACTTATGAATATGTATTTCCTAGTTGTGATGAGTTAGATGCCATTTTAGATGAAGACCCAACTTACCCTTATGAGAATAATTATGTTTTAGAGATATCCGAATACTATGGTGATGATGATTACCCTAGACAAGTGCTGCCGGGTGACAAGATTGTCGGTGAGATATCAATGAAACCGGTTGGAGAGGTTGTTGACCTTGTTGAAGTTAACGAGGAGTTAACAACTCACGAGGAAAGTTTGAAAGATTATTTGTCAGCACCCTTTGATGACAATGCTCGTACAATTAGCCCTGAACCCGGTATTCTTTTAAAGCAGAAATTTGATAATGCATCTAGAGCAAATCTAACGGATATTCCTTTTCCCGAAGAAATGCCTGAGCAATTGTGTGTTGAATTTATGGATCGTCAACCGACTAAGGCTCAGTACTCTACACTATATAAATACCAACACATTGTTCCTGAGGTACCAGGAGAATTTGCTGGTCAAGTTGTGACTAAGGTTTTAGCTGGTGCTGAAATTGGAATTTCTGACTTTAATAAATATGCAAACGAATTAACGGATAAGAGTCTTTATGTTGGTGAATCCACAGATATTGAGTATCGTAGTCAAATAACTAGTTATTTTATTAGAAAAGCTGATGGATATGTTTTTTACAAAAAAGTAAAAGAGTATAAAGACGAAGAGTATGATGAAAGCACAGAAGAAGAAACAGTCATAAAAAATACAACTTATTATGGCTACTGCTACAATAAAAATACTCCAGATGATCAAAGTAAAGCTTTACAGCTAAATACTGATGAGTCTAAAGAAGGTAAAGATTCCAATAATAGTGAAGATGAAGAGAATGCTGAGCCAGAACTTCCTGAGTTTAGTGGAGATATGCAAGAGTTTGAAACAGAACTCGTTGTTAAACTACAAAATCTTCTACTTGAATCAGGAGAGGGAACAATTTTTAACAGCTTCGCAAGTAATTTTGTGATATCTAATGAAAGAGCTGAATTAGCAGACTTTAGCTTTATTGGAAAAGAAGATTATTATTGCCGTGAGGTGCAAAACTACGATCGTAACTCAAGTCTTGCTCGTGGAGATGTACACCTTTATAACAAAAAAGTTTTAGAAGGATATGGACCTCTTATTCCAATTGTGGATGTTGATAAGGTCGTAACCAGTGAAGACCGAATGCTGAGACAGTTTGATCAATACCGCATGTACAACACTCAGAAGAGTTTAGTTTCATATTTTGTTACAGAAAGAGTTCGTGAAAATACAAAAGTGAGCTTTATTCGAAGAGGCCCTCAAGGTGAAAGATGGTATTACCTTAGATATGAGCAAAAGCGTTTTGTTACTTTAAATGAACGCCTAGAAAAGAATGAAGTTTTTTATGTGGGAGTATGCATACCTAAATAAAAGCTTTATTTATTCCCTCTATGGGCTAAATATTTATTCAAATAACTTTTAAAATTAAGAGCCAACAATATTTTGTTGGCTCTTTTTTTGTCTTAGCTCTTAAGGGTATTAAATCATTTTAGATGTTGAGTGATTTTCATAAAAATGATCCATTAAAGAGGCTATATCACTTAGTTGTATAATTTTTTTACAATCCTGAAATCTATATAGCCAAAACCACACACAGTCCCTATTATGCGCTTTGTTGCACGTTAAATCTGAGGGGATGTAACGAATGCAAGAATTTGAAGCC
>JAKUPT010000098.1 GCA_022450595.1 Bdellovibrionales bacterium | reverse complement strand
TTTTGTAAAAATAAATTAGCTAGCAGTGGAACATCTTCCAGCCTTTCACTGAGTGAAGGAATTTTTATAGGGATCACACTAAGTCTGTAGTATAAATCCTCTCTGAACTCACCAGTTTTAGTCATTGCACTTAAGTCTTTATGAGTGGCGGCAATGATTCTAACATCAATATTTTTGTACTGATTTTCACCCACAGGTTTGATTTTTCTTTCTTGTAAAACCCTTAAAAGTTTAGCCTGTAGGCTGGGGTTTAAATCACCAATTTCATCTAAGAAGATAGTTCCACCATGGGCCTCTTCAAACAGTCCTTTTTTATTTTGTAATGCTCCAGTAAAAGAGCCTTTGGCGTGACCAAAGAGTTCACTTTCAAGTAAGTTTTCAGGAATAGCTGAGCAGTTAATAGCCACAAAGGATTTATTTTTGCGATCGCTATTGTCGTGAATACTTTTAGCCACTAGCTCTTTTCCAGTCCCGCTATCACCAGTCACTAAAACATTGGCTTGAGCTTTGGCCACTCTTTGAATGAGGTCAAAGATCTCTTTCATGGCCTTGCTTTTACCTAAAATTTGGCCAAACTGATGCGTGCCTGTACTGACTTGTTTTTTTAAGCTTTCATTTTCTTTTTTTAATTGTCTAAAGTGAAGAGCCCGGTCAATAACAATACTAAACTCATTGAGTTTAAAGGGTTTTACAATATAGTCAAAAACACCTTTTTTAGTGGCCTCAATGGCTGTCTCAATGCTTCCAAAGGCGGTGACTAAGATAACAGGAATGTCTGGCACCACTTGTCTAAGGTGGTCCGCAAACTCCAGCCCATCCATTTCTGGCATAGATATATCTGAAACAATCAAGTCAATTTCATCATTAGACTTTGTTTTAATAAAAGCTAGCGCCTTTGTTGCTAAATCAAAGCTTGTTACTTTATGCCCCTTTGAGATTAAAAAATCAGAGGTCATTGAGTTCATTTCTAAATCATCATCCACTACAATTATATTGTACGACATAGTTTCCCCTTAATTATTTTCAATATGCTGTATCCACATTGGGATTTTTGAGTTACGAATTAAATCGCGGCAATGACTGCCAACAATAATGCTTAAATAGTCGTCTGCAGAAGAAGAAATCGCAATAAGTTGAATTTCGTTTTCTGACGCAAAATCCACCATTTCTTGTGTAAAAAAAGAAGAAGGCTCTAATAAATGAGTATGGCATTCAATATTATCTTTGTTGCAAATCTCTTTCATGTGATTGAACTCTTCATTGGCATACTCTTTAATGCTTTGATTGTAAGTCTCAGGAGAGGTCCAACCGCCACCCATAGTGAGCACTCCAGATTCAACAATTGGGTCCACTGGATTTAGCATTTGGTGCACAATATGAATTTGTGAACCCCATTGTTTTGCAAGGGGGATGAGGTTTTTCAAGGCATATTTTGAGCTAGAAGAAAAGTCAGTAGGGAACATAATATTGTCAAAATATTCAGAAACTTGAGATTTTGGCTGCAAAAGTAGAGTTGGAATTTTGGATTTTAAAACCATGGTTTCTGCAAAACTGCCTAAGTTCCAAGGTTTTTTAGAGTGAGTTGAGCAAAAAATGGTTTCTGCTTTTATGCTCTCTGCAAACTCAATGGCTTTCAAAACATCATGTCTTAGTGAGTGTTTTGGGTTAAACAAAACCTCTGGGGTGTTGATATTAAGCTCAGAAGCAGGAAGCTCGTCGATATAATTTTGCAGCTGTTTTTTGGCCCAAGGTAGAAGCTTTTCAACCAATGAAGTTTGTGCAAACCGAGACAATTGTGTGCTCTTGGGGCTTAGCACATAAAGGGGAGTGATATTGACTCCTCCCATGCCAGTCGTGAAGGCTTCAAGGGCTTTTAGAGTTTGATTTTTATCAATTTGTTCATCGTTGGGGTCAACGCACCAAACTATGTTTTTCATGGTTTTGTTCCTTTCTGTCTCAAGTTAAAGCAAACAGCACGCCAGTGTTAAGGTCGCCTGATTTTAATTTGAGCGATCATATTGGGTCAAATATACTCATAATGAGCAATAATGTCTCGTACTATCTGTTTCAAGTTGTATAAAATTGAGATGAGGCTGGCATAGCTCTTGGAGTATAAACCGGCGAATATAAAAGGAGGATATAATGTCTGATTATCTAATTTCAACTGATTTTGATGTCACTGATGCCATCCGCAAGCATGTGGACGACTCTATTGAGGATTTAAAAAAAATCCTGCCAGACGACCCATCTCCACATGTTCAAGTGACTTTATCAAAAGAGGCCAAGGGGTTGTTTCACAGTAAGTTTAAAGTGAGAGTGTACAAACATGACCTGTTTGCTGATGATGTGAGTGATGATTTGTATCAATCGATTAATTCAGGAAAGTCAAAGCTTGGTCGTGAAATTTTAGATTTAAAAAATAAATTTGAAACTAAGAAAAAGCACGGTTAGTATTAAGGCTTGAACATCACATGAGGAGACAGCATGAAAGTTATTTTAACCCTATTATCAATCGTATTTACTATTTCGGTTGTCTCCTGTGTGTCCTCTGAAAAGTCTGAAGAAAAGTCTTGGTCTGGCTCTATGCAAGATCTTTCTAAAGAGCTTGTTGACATTATGCCCTATATTTACAGTCAAAAAGATTTTTATGACAAAGATAACTATAAAAAAATAAAACTCTCTATTTCCAAGTTTGTACAGGCCAGTCACGAAGTATCCCCAAAACAAGGTAAAAAGTTTTTTGGCGATGACCCCATTATTCAGTACTCTTTAAGGCAATTAAATAATGATATGGAGCTTGCCTACAGAAGTTTTGAAAGTGGAAAACTGGAGTTTGCCAATGATATGTTAAGGCAAAGCCTTAACACTTGTTTTCAGTGTCACACCAGAGCTAATGTGGGGCCTGAATTTAAAAACTTAAAGTTAAATCTTTCAGGTTTAAGAATGAGTCCTCTTGAAAAAGCCGATGTTCATGTGGCACTTAGGCAGTATGACAAGGCTTTAGAGATCTTAAAGTCTGAAATTGTAAGTCCAGCCAGTTACTATGAGCGTCCTTTTGTAATAGAAAAAGCTCTGGAAAAGTATTTGGCGCTAATGATTCGTGTTAAAAAAGACTACCCAAAAGCTATTACAACTCTAGATCGTTTCAACGACAGAGATTCGTTACCAGTTTATTTAACAGATAAAGCCAAGGCATGGAGAAAGTCTCTGGTTTATTGGAATAATAAAACTTTGAATAAAAAAGACTTAAGTAAATTAATGTCTAGATCTGAAAAACTTCAAGATGAAGTAAGTTATCAGGCAGGATTTGTTGAAAACCTGATTGCTTCCAACTTACTACATGAGCTGATCTCTCAAACTAAGAGTGCTTCACAAAAAGCCCAATATTATCATCAGCTCGGTGAGATTTATGAATCTTTAATTGATTTAGGTTTTTGGAGTTTACCAGAGTCTTATTACGAGGCCTGTGTGAAAGAGGTTCCAAAGACTGCTATGGCAAAAAAATGTTTTAGAGACTATGAACGAAACATTCTAATGGGTTTTTCAGGCTCTGCCGGAGTATTTATCCCTGAAGATGAGCAGCAAAAAATTAAAGAACTAAGATCCATTGCCTACTAATAAAATAAGGCCTCCAAAAAGAGGCCTTGATTCTAATATATATTTACAGCCTCCCATATCTTGAGAGGCTTTTTTTTTAAACTCTATTGGTAAATTGATATAACTTTGGAACTAAAGCACCAGCAATAATGGTTTTTAAAATGGCACCAGGAAGGAAAGGCGCCACACCTTGAAGCCAAACGGCATTCCATCCAATAAATTGAGATAAAACTAAGCCCCCACATAAAAAGATAAGGCTGTGTCCAATAAAAAATAAAGCAAGGCTTGTGCGATGTTTTTTAAAGTACTGAGTGTGATCAACAAGAAGCCCAATGACGCTGGCTGCAACAATAAAGCCCAGCAAATAT
Source organism: Bdellovibrionales bacterium (assembly GCA_022450595.1). Taxonomy (GTDB): domain Bacteria; phylum Bdellovibrionota; class Bdellovibrionia; order Bdellovibrionales; family UBA1609; genus JAKUPT01. The sequence goes on along the minus strand of JAKUPT010000098.1, from coordinate 5,173 downwards.
CCTCCAGTGGCACCTGTTAAGTAAGCCATGCCACTGGCAGGACCTGCAAATACAGGCAATCCCATTGCTCCTAAGGCTATGTAACTTGTAACTGTGCTAATGCCTCTTTTAAAGCCAAAACTTGCAGCAATAATTAGTACACCAAGGCTTTGACCTGTTATTGGAACAGGTGTCCAAGGCATATGTAAACGCAGTTGGGAGAGCAGATACAGACAGCTGACTCCAAACATTAAAACACTGGCCTCGTAAGCGAGGCTTAAAGTTTTAGAGTCTTGTAGTTGAAAATGATTTTTAACACTACTTGCTATATTCATAATTTAAGCTCCCTTAACCTTTTTATCTAACTCACCAGTGGTTTCAAGGGCAGCAAGCTCTGAGTAGCCACCAATAAACTCTTCACCAACAAAAATTTGAGGTACAGTTCTTTGCTGAGTTTTAGCTCTTAGGGCTTCAAGCTCTGCATCTTTTCCATCTAAAATGACTTCTTCAAAATTATAACCTTTTTGCTGCAGTAATTTTTTTGCGCTGACACAATAAGGGCAATACGACCACGAGTACAATTTGATCTCTTTCATTTCTAACTCCAAAAGGTGACTTGGTTTAAGGGGCCTGTTATAAAGGATTATGTCTAAAAACTCAATGCAATGTCCTTTATGTCAAGCGTCGAAACCCACTTTGTTTTATCAACAGGACTCTGTGTCCTCTTACATTTGCTCTCATTGTGATTTGTTGTTTAAGGACAAATATTTAGCTCCTGCCGAGGAGCAGGCTCGTTATGAAAAGCACAATAATGACTTAGAGGATCCAAGGTACTTGAACTACTTGGATCAGTTATGGAGTTTGAGGCCAGATGATGTCGAGTTTAAAACAGTTTTAGATTTTGGCTGTGGACCGACGAGAGGTTTAGAAAAGCTGGCTAAAGAATACTGTGTGGATTCCTATGATTCTTACTTTTATCCCTTAGAGCTTAAAAAATATGATTTGGTTTTTTGTTGTGAGGTGGTTGAACATTTTAATCGCCCAAAAGTCAGTTGGAAGACCTTGTCTTCTGTGACAAAAAATATTTTGTTATTAAGAACGGAACTTTACACTCAAGCGGAATATAAAAATTGGTATTATAAAGATGATCCCACCCATGTATGTTTTTACAGTTATAAAACATTAGAGCTTATGGAAGAGTGGTTTGGTTTAAAATTATTAGACTCAAAAGACGACAACAAATTTATATTTAAAAAACTTTGAGCCGCAGTGAGCTCTTTAAAGCGTTTGATGCTTTCAAAAAGCTCTAAAGCTTGCGGGTGAGTGCGCCCTAAAAGTTTCAACCACTGTTTAGTTCTGACTAATGCAAAGTGCTCTGATTTGAACTGAATGCTTTCTTGGATAAACAAGGGGAGCCACTTATTTTTAATCTCTTCCCACTGTTGAAGTTTTGTGAGTTCAAAGTTTGGATTTTTAATTTTAAGGGCTAGGTAGGGGTCAGCTATAGCGCCTCGTCCAAGAGCAACACTGGGGCAGTTTGTGATTGCATAACACTTTTCATAGTCCTCTGTGGTCCAAATATCGCCATTGGCAATAACAGGAATTGTAGAGACCTCTTTCATTTTTGCAATATAGTGCCAGTGAGCCGGGGGCCTATAACCTTCAATTTTTGTACGCGCATGAATCGTGAGCCATGAAGCATCGGCTTCACTGGCAGCCATTGCGATTTCATGACTTAAGGATTTATCTTCAAAGCCAAGACGGACTTTGGCAGAGACGGGGATATTGTGTGGAACCACTGATCTGATTGCCTTAGTGACATCATACACTCTTGTTGGGTCTTTTAGTAAAGCAGCCCCTCCATCATGGCGGTTGACTGTTTTGGCAGGACACCCAAAATTGATGTCAATGCCTCTGACTCCCAGTTGAACAAGGGCTTGAGCATTTTCACTCATGGGAATTGTCTGTCCGCCAAGTAGTTGAACAAAAACTGGCGTTCCAAAATCAGTTAAAGAGTTATTATTTATTTCAGGGCAGTATTTTTTAAAGGTTTTATCAGGGTTGATTTTGTCTGTAACTCTTACAAATTCAGTGACCATAAAATCATAGCCCCCTATTTGTGAGTAAAGCTTGCGGATCACAGGGTCCACCACCCCTTCCATGGGAGCGAGCCAGATTTTAAGTTGTTTGTTTAAGTCCATACTTTTCATGAAAGAGAAGGTATAACTAAGCCCTTTGCTGAAAGCAATAAAGATTTAAAAATGGCCTTAAGCTTTTTTTGTAACTATCAGATATTTTTGAAGATTTAACAAAATATAGATAAACCTTATATATTCGACTTTGTAGACATTTTTTGTTAATGTGCACCCATAACAGAAAGGAATTATTATGAAAAAAATCATGTTTGTAATCGCCTTGTTTTTTTCATTCACTTTGAGCGCAATGGATCATCAAGGTGTATTTTTTAAAAACCTAAAAGATGGCCAAACAGTTTCTAAAGAAGTCACTATTGAGTTTGGCGTTAAAGGTATGGATGTTCGTCCGGCTGGAAAGCTTAAAGACGGTACTGGACATTTTCATTTAATCATCGACAAAGAGCCGGCTGCAAAAGGCAAAGTCGTCCCAGCTGATGAACACCACATCCATTATGGAAAGGGTCAAAAACAAGATGCAGTAACTTTAGAGCCTGGCAAAAGACAATTAACTTTGCAGTTTGCTGACGGTGCCCACCGTTCGCTGGGCAAAAAATGGACGCAAACTATTACTGTTAATGTGAAATAATTTTTTCGATAATTAATTGAATGAATTAAAACTTAACTAGTAATTTAAATAAACCCATCAAAATTTTGATGGGTTTATTTTAATTGAAATCATGAGAATTTTATTTATTCATTTTTAAAATGTGATTAAAATCTTTTTCTTTAACGGGCTGAATAGAAAGCCTTTGGCCTTTTTGAACAACTAACATATCTTTTAATGCTTTTTCAGACTTGATTTCTTCAAGGGGAATAAGCTCTTTAAACTTGTCTTTGAATTTTACTTTCACACAAAACCATCTTGGCTTGTCTTTGGTGGCTTTGGGGTCGAAATACTCTGACTTTTTATCAAACTGTGTGGGGTCCGGCTCGGCTTTTTTACTGACCGTTGCAAGGCCTGCAATTCCAGGAGGTTTCGCATTGGAGTGGTAAAACAACACAAGGTCACCCACCTTCATATCATTCATCATAAAGTTTCGGGCTTGATAGTTGCGAACGCCATCCCAGGTGGTTTGCCTTTGTTTTTTTAAGTCATCAATAGAAAAAACATCGGGTTCAGATTTCATAAGCCAGTATTGCATAACATTATCTCCACATTGAATAAATCAAACAACTATATACAGAATGTTTGATATTATCAAGATTCATAATGTTATCTTTATATAAGACTCTTATCAGGGAGAAGGTGACTTTAGGTCTAATGGCACCTGCGCTTTTCAAGATGGTACGGTGAGTGGTGTGACCATGTATGCTTATCCGCAAAATGGCATTTAAGACTTGAGTACAGTTTAATTTTAATTGCTAATTTGAAAACACTCATAGGCCGAAAGTTAGTTTATGAGTTTTAATATATCTAAAGACAATCAAAGAGAACTTGTTATAAAAAACAAATCCTATATGGGGTTTGTTTTTATGTTAATTGGAGGCGGAACGGCTTACTTTGTCAGTCAACAAGCGGGCTCAAAGGATGCTTGGGTGGCTTATGTAGTTGGAGGAGTGTTTGCTCTGTTTGGACTGCTATTTGCTCTTTATCGCTCTTATGGGCGCTTTGATTTTATGACAAGGCAGTATAATTATGCACATGGTTGGGTGTTTAATTTAAAAAAGTATCAAGGCAGTTTTGATCAGATTGAACATTTACTATTAGATATAAGTTGGCGCTCCAGTGGCAGTCAAAATAACACCGCCAAAACTCCTTACTGGCAGGTGTCTGTAAAGTTTCCTGACTGCGATAATGATATCAAATTATTTGAATCACCTAGTGAGAAAAAAGCTTTGAACTGGCTTGAGGATAAGGCCAAAAAATTTCAAGTAAAGGTGATTGACTCTACAGACCCTGAAAATGTGAAAGAGAAAACTTGGGAAAAACTGGATGAGCCCATTGCAAATCAAAAAGTTGAGTCAGTAGATTTAAATAAAGTGCCAGAGGGGATACAAGTTCAACAAGCCTCTAATGGTATGGCATTTTGGATTAAAGCTCACGGTTTTAAATGGGCGGACTTGCCTGCAATGTTATTGATGCTCCCATTTTTTGTTTTTGGCTTGGGGGCTATTTTAATTGTCTCAGGGGCTTTAGAAAGATTTGGTGTTCATATACCAGTCAGCGGTGAGCCCATAGTGGGCTATATTCTGGGTTCTATTTTTATAGTGATGAGTTTTACAGTTTGGGGCTTTTATATTTTTTCAGCTCAGAATAAAAAACGCTTTGCGATTGTAGGGTCAGAGTTATGGTACACCGTTTTTTGGGGTAGAAGAAAAATGAGTGAACAAAAAATTCCTGTAAATGCCATTGAGGAGCTTAAAAATAGAGCAAGTACAGGAGCAAAAACTAGGTCTGGTGTTCGTATTATGGGTATAAGAATTAATAGTAAGTACAAACAGATTCATCAAAATGAGCTTTATATTAAGTCTGATGATGAAATCATTGTGTTAAGAGGCTTAAATCCTGAGAGCAGTGAATACTTAGCCAATACTCTGCTCTATCAGATACAAATGGCTGCCTAAGATGTGACGCAAGCTTTAAATTAGAAAATATGCTGTCAAATGACCTTTCAGGGCTTATTTTGGAGTTTTAAATTTCAAAAGGAGCAGGCCTGTGAGTTTTCGTATTGAAAAAGACAGTTTAGGAGATATGCAAGTACCATCTGATAAGTATTGGGGAGCCCAAACCCAAAGATCTTTACAAAATTTTAAAATAGGTGGAGACCGTTTTCCTCGTGAGATGATCAGAGCACTTGGTATTTTAAAAAAATGTGCAGCACTGACGAACCATGAATTAGGCCTACTCGATGCGGATAAAATTGAATATATCACAAAAGCAGCAGATCAAGTGATTTTTGGCGAATTGGACGAGCACTTCCCACTTGTTGTGTGGCAAACTGGTAGCGGCACACAAACCAATATGAACACCAATGAAGTGATTTCCAACAATGCCATTG
>JAKUPT010000097.1 GCA_022450595.1 Bdellovibrionales bacterium | reverse complement strand
GACTCAACGGGGCCTTTCAGTGGTCGCAATGCGACGCAACCCCGTCTTTCGGTATCATTTATTATGAGGCAATTCGAGTTTTTTCTGGTTGGCCTAATGGTTGCAAAATAAATCTATTAGTAACTATCTTAATAGTAATTAAATTCAGGTGACAAAAAACGTCATTGTGTAACTAGGAGTTTATAATGAAAAAGTGTATAGCTTTACTGATAAGTTTATTCTTTATGGGCTGTTACTACTCTTCTTACAGTTACAATAGCATTAAAACACCAGCTCGCAGTAAAAAAACCACTTGTTTTAATGGACTAAAAACTATTGAAATTTGTGAGTATGGAAAAGGGTGTAGAATTGAACAAACAGAGTCTAGTTGTGTTCCTTTTTTCAGCGCCACAGAAGAGTTAAGATATGATGTGCCTTTCAATAAAGACCTAAATCTACAATTAGTTTCAGGTGATAAAAAATTAAAATTAGTTAAATTAAAAAGCAATTCTATGGCACAAATTGATCTTGTTTTATCTGGAAATAGTATTGAAGATATTGAGCAAGCTAAAAAAGATATGATTAACAAAAACATTTTAGGCAACCTTACAAGTGATGATGAATTTACTGTCGACATTGATAAGTGTGAGTCTAATGAAAAAGCAAATCAAAAAGCAGCATGTGTTCAGTTGGTTAAAATTAAATCTGTTCCTTTTAGTGGATAATTAATTTAAGAATAAATGAAGGTTATGACACTTTCTATTTATGTGATATTCTCAAGTTGAAACACGTTATATTGAGTCTTTTGAGTTCTGTGTTTTTTTTGGGTCTATTATATTGTCTTATATTCAATAATATTAAAGAAATGACCGATAAATAATAAATGATTATTAAATATATCACATTTGTATTTATTGTTTTAATTGTAGGATGCACTTCTGGTTTTGATGTTATGGAGGACGGTGCTGATTTTAAATCTAACCTAAAGCTCACCTCCGGTCTTACTTGGACCGATCAGCCTAATGTTACATTTTTAGTTCAAGCTGATGGGGCTAAAAAAATGTCTTTTTCTTCAAGCCTAAATCAATGCCTACTATCCAATGATTGGGAAGAATTCTCAAACACAAAAAATTACACATTAACTAATTTGAATGGACCAAATGACGTATATGTAAAATTTTTGTTTGATAAGGGAGTAAGTGAATGTACATCTGTTACAATTAATCATGACAACACTCCTCCTAGTCTTTCGGGAAAAGTCATGTTTGGTGACGCTTCATACTCCGGGTTGACTGAAACTCCTGAGATTATGCCTCCTTCAGCCAATGATAGTGGTGCTGGAGGTATTGTATATGAGGCTCGTGTTAAAAGAAAAAGCGATGATGTAGAGATAGTTGGTTGGACTGAGATAAACGAAGATCAAAAAATAGCTAGCTTAAGTCTTGAAAGTGAAAAGGAATACTATCTAGAAGTTAGAGCAAAAGATATGTTGGGCAATATATCTACAGATATATTAAAATCAAGTTATTGGTCTCAATACTTTTCTTTAAATCCTTTAGTTACAGAGGGTTTTACTCGGATGTTTAACTTTGAGGTTGGTGACTTAGATTCTGATGGAGACTCTGATATCTTTTTTTTAAGTGGAGCTAATGAAGAAGTTTTTAATTGGTTAGAAAATACTGATGGAAATTATATACTTCATATTGTTAACAATAATTTAAATATTTTAGGAAATGATAAAATTAAGATTGTTGATTTAGATAAAGATAATGATAACGATATTGTTGTGGGCTCATATGACTTTGATGGTACTGGTCTTTTTACAATATATTGGTTAAAAAATGATGGTGTTGGTGGCTTTACAAATCAAGAAACACTAGTAACAGGAACTAGCGTTCTTCATGATTTTATCATTTTAGATTTTGACAATGATAATGACCTTGATATCGTTTCTGGATCAGCCTCTTCAACTGAGTTTAATGTTTTAGTAAATGATGGTTCTAATAATTTTAACTTAATTCAGAAAGACACCACAAGATGGTCAGTTTATCTGGGGGCTGGTGATTTTAATGAGGATGGGTATATGGATTTTGTAGCATCAGGTTCAAATCAAAACACTATGTCAGTTTTAATTAATGATACCTCTAATCAATATATTGATACACAAATAGGAAATGAACTCGATACAGCAGTAGAATTTATGGTTAATGATTTTGACGGTGATAATCATTTAGATATAATAAGTTGGGGGACTGAAAACGGAGTTTTAGGGGCTTATAAAGGTGATGGATCAGGCGGTTTTACTTATTCACAAATAGATACTTTTGCTTCTTCTTTTTTTGTTTTTTTTGATAATCATGATTTTGATAATGATGGAGATTTAGATTTTTTACTAATTGGTGTTGATTCTGATTCTTTATACTATTATGAGAACAATGGCGGACTATCTTTCACTAAAACTTTGGTATCAACTTCAGTAGACAATAGAGTTAAAGTCAGAAATATTGACGATGACCCGGAGTTAGAGATTCTTTCAGGCTCAATGGGCTCATCGATTCCTGATGATGTTCTTTATGAGTTAAAGTTTAGTAAATAAATTATTAGAGCCTAAATAAATCAATATTTTATATAATATTAAATATGTCAGTCCAGACTCATTATGAATCTAGATTACTCCCTTATGATTAGGTATTACCTAAGTTAAATAAATAAAACTCTACACCATGTAAATTTTGTTAACCTTAATGGGTATTAAAAAACAAAAGGACTGTGTATGTGTGGAATTAACGGAATGATCAACTCACAACAACAACCAAGTCATGAAGACGTTGCTCTTGTAAGTCAAATGAATGAGATGTCTTACACTAGGGGGCCAGATTCAGAGGGGCTTTTAAAACGTGGACAGTTTGTTTTTGGACATACAAGGCTAAGTATCATTGATTTGTCGGAAAATTCTGCCCAGCCTTTGTGGGACCCTTATTTAAGACTGGGGATGGTCTTTAATGGGGAGATTTACAATTACAAGCAAATTAAAGAAGAGTTAGTAGGTAAAGGCTATGAGTTTTTCTCAGATGGTGACACCGAGGTGCTTTTAAAGGCTTATCACTGCTATGGTGAAGACTTTGTTAATAAGCTTAATGGGATGTTTGCTTTTTGTTTATGGGACCAGGAAAAGCAAAAAACTATTCTTGGGCGAGACCGCTTAGGTATTAAACCTTTATATTATACCACTACAAACAATAAACTTTATTTATCCTCCTATATGCCAACACTTTTAGAAATCCCGGGTCGTAGTTGGAATGTAAGCCCTGAAAACCTGCAATACTATTTGCAGTTTCACTCTGTTGTGCCAGAGGACAAGACCATCATTGATGGTATTCATAAAGTAAAACCAGGACACCTCATTACCTTTGATAAAAATTTTCGAGTGAGTGAGAAAAAATATTGGGACCTAAGGGCTCAAAGACGTGATGAATATAAGCACTTTCAATTAAAAGACTGGAAAGAACTTTTGCATGAAAAATTAGTGGAGTCGGTGGATCGTAGACTTGTGGCCGATGTTCCGGTGGGAGTGTTTTTATCTGGAGGTCTTGACTCGAGCTTGATCACAGCTCTGGCAGCAGAAAGAGTGAGTGATTTAAACACTTTTTCAGTGGGCTTTAAAGGTGCTAAAACTGAAGACGGCGATGAGTTTGTTTACTCTGACATGGTAGCTAAAAAATTCAACACCAAACATCACAAGCTTGAAGTGTCGACTAAAGAGCTGCTTGAAAACTTAGACTCTGTGTTTGTAGCAATGAATGAGCCCATGATCAGTCATGACAACGTGGGGTTTTACTTGCTATCAAAGTTTGCATCCAAACAGTTAAAGGTCGTGCAAAGTGGTCAAGGGGCTGATGAAGTTTTTGGGGGGTACAGGTGGTATCCGCCCATGCTTGAAAAAGGCTCTGGCTTTGAGACCTACAGAGAGAACTTTTTTGATCGCAGCCCTAAAGAGTATAAAAATATGCTAAACTCTAATTGGTTTGTAGACCAAGACATCGCCGGTGATTATGTGAAGTCTTGGTTTGACTCTCAAGACGCTGAGTCACAGTTGGATAAAGCTTTAAAGCTCGACACTCAGGTGATGCTTGTCGATGACCCAGTTAAGCGTGTGGACTCCATGACCATGGCTTGGAGCCTTGAAGCTAGGGTGCCTTTTTTAGACCACGAATTAGTAGAGCTTGCAGCCCTTATGCCCTCTGAGATGAAGATTGGTCCACAAGGTGAGGGCAAGTATATTTTAAGACAATTGGGATACGACCTTTTACCAAAAGAGGTGATTGATCGCCCTAAGGGCTACTTTCCTGTGCCTGAATTGAAATATATTGGAGGCCCTTTTTTAGATTACTGTAAAGAGATTATGAACACTAAACAGGCCAAGGAGCGTGGCATATTTACGGATGATTATGTGAACACCTTAATGGCGGCACCTCAAGACTTTTTAACACCTCTTCAGTGTTCAAAGTTATGGCAAATCGTATCACTAGAAAAGTGGCTACAAACACATCTTTAAAGGAGTAAAGTGTGCAACAGCAAAAGGGTAAAAATACCGAGTATCGGTACCATAAAAACCAAATGTCGAGCCTTGAAAATTGGACAGGCTCTGAGAGCAAATGGCAAGGGCGGTACAAAACAAATTGTCATATTGACTGTGGTTGGGGAAGACTTTTTTTTGGTCAAACTTTTGAGAACACAAAAACTCTTGCAAAAGATTTGGTGAAAGAAAAAACAGGAACTAGAGATATTGCCTTTTACGTGAAAGACCCACAAGTGTTGATCTCACATGACCCCACTTACTTTTTTATTGATCCATCGGTGACATACAGAATGTGGTTTGAAAAGTACAGGCCTGCTAAAAGAGTTCATAAAAACATTATTATAAGACGAGTCTCATTGGAATCAGACTTTGAAATGGTCAATCAAATCCTTCGCTCACGGAAAATGGTAGAAATAGATCCAGAGTTTTTAAACAAACACAAACACTCAAAAGAGTTGGTATTGTTGGTGGCGGAAAGCCTGGCTGATCAAAAAATTGTGGGTTTTGTTATGGGAGTGGATCACTCACAAGTTTTTAGTGACCCTGAAAACGGTTCAAGCCTTTGGAGTTTAGCTGTTGACCCGCATTGCCAGGTCTCAGGTGTGGGTGAGTCATTGACGCGCTATTTGATTGAGTACTTTCAGATGCAAGGTAGGTCCTATATGGATCTTTCCGTCATGCATGACAACCAGCAGGCGATCAAATTATATAAAAAATTAAGTTTTGTGAAAGTGCCAGTTTTTACTGTAAAGATGAAAAATGTCATCAATAAAAAGCTTTACTCAAATTCTACGGAGGCTGAAGCTTACAACCCCTATGCTCAAATTATTATCAACGAAGCTGTTAAGCGCGGCCTGAGGGTTGAGGACTTTGATGTGAAACAAGGCTGTTTTTACATATACTCTGGGCAAAGAAAGATCAGGTGTCGAGAATCACTCACTGACCTTACAAGTGCCTACTCCAACATGCTTTGTGACAATAAAAATATGACAAGAAAAGTTTTAAATCAGTTTCACCTGCAAACCCCGCAAGTTTGCACAAATTTAAATCAAGAAGCACTTCAGGATTTTTTAAGTCAACATCAACAGGTGGTTGTAAAACCACTCTCGGGCGAGCAGGGAAAAGATGTGTATGTTGGCATTGAAAACTTAGATCGCCTCAATCAGATAGTAACTTTGCTGGTTGATAAATATGGTGAAGACCAAGTTGTGGTTGAAAATAAAGTCAATGGTGAAGATGTAAGAATCATTGTGATCAATTACAAATTTGTGGCAGCAGCTGTACGAAGGCCGCCACAGGTGGTTGGTACTGGCGAGCACAGCTTAAGACAGCTTATTGAAAAGCAATCCAGACGAAGACAGTCTGCAACTGGTGGAGAGAGTTCCATACCTTTGGATGAAGAATTGATAAGTTGTTTAAAAGAACAAGGATATACATTAGACTCTATACTTGAAGCTAAGAAAAAAATTGTTGTTAGAAAAGCATGTAACCTTCACCAGGGTGGCACTATTGAGGATATCACTCAGGTGATTGATGAGAAGGTCAAGCAGGTTTCAGAAGTGGCAGCCAAAGCCTTAGAGATACCTGTTGTTGGCTTTGATTTAATGATGCCGGACCTTAGTGGTTCTGAATATAACATCATTGAAGCCAATGAAAGACCAGGGCTTGCCAATCATGAGCCGCAACCGGTAGTTGAGAGTTTTATAGATTTTCTATTTCCAGAGACAGTACAGAAAACAGCATTTTGAAGGAGATCTACAGCAGTGTATATTAATAAAGATTATCTTTTAAGGCGATTGACAGAGTTACTATCTATTCCAAGCCCCAGTGGCTACACGGATGAGGTGGTAAGGTACACCTGTGAACAGTTAGATGAGTTAGGCATTCCTTATGAATTAACAAGAAGGGGAGCCATTCGGGCCATGCTTTGCTCTAAATACGATGGTGGTGGTCGCGCCATTGTTTCTCACCTAGACACCTTAGGGGCAATGATTAAGGGCTTAAAAGACAACGGGCGTTTGCAAATTGTGCCTATTGGATTTTGGTCTAGTCGTTTTGCTGAAAGTTGCCGAGTGACAGTATTTACAAACAGTGGTCCAAAGCGCGGCACTATTTTGCCTTTAAAGGCCTCAGGACATACTTTTAATGAAGAGATCGATCAACAGCCGATCACTTGGGAGAATGTTGAGCTTCGAGTGGATGAGGACTGTTACACAAAAAAAGACTTAGAAGATCATGGCTTTCAGATTGGTGATTTTATATCTATTGACCCATGTTATGAGTACACCAAATCTGGCTACTTAGTTTCAAGGCATTTAGACAACAAAGCGGGTGTAGCAAGTGTCCTAGCTGCTGCAGAGGCTTTGACTCGTCAAAACTGTAAATTGCCAGAAAACTGTTATTTATTATTCACTATTTCTGAAGAAGTAGGATCTGGAGCCTCAGCCATTTTACATGGTGATATTGCCGAGATGGTGAGTGTTGATAATTCCACTGTGGCCCCAGGCCAGAACTCCATTGAAAAGGGAGTGACTGTGGCGATGAAAGACTCCTCGGGACCTTTTGATTATCACCTGACACAAAAGATTTTAAATATATGTCATGAGCATAAAATCTTTCACTCAAGAGACGTGTTCAGATACTACCGATGTGACGCTGCCAGTGCCATTGAGGCCGGCAATGACATCCGCACCGCTTTAGTGTGCTTTGGCTGTGATGCCTCTCACGGCTATGAAAGAACTCACGAAGACTCCCTGATGGAGATGGCCAAACTCTTAGCTCTGTATGCAAAAAGTGATCGCTCTTTTCCAAGAGACCGAGAAAACCTCAGTGGCTTAGATGGCCTGCCGAAGCAGCCCACACCGCCACCAACAGATCCATCTGCCACTGATACGATTCATCCAGATGAATATAAAGATGAATAGTTCATTGGTTGTAATAAAGGTTTTATCTTTAGTAAGGCTTAAAGGCACCTTGAGTGAGCTGGTTATTTAATGGTGTAGTTTCTCATATATAAGAGGTGTGCTTAGCCTGATATTTTTTTAAGACAATAGATGATTTCCCAGTAGGGAAAGATTTCAGCTAAATCTTTATAGTTAAAGGTCATGGTGAGTATGCCGCCCTCGCCTGAGACCTTGTCGTTAACTAATCCCTTTTCAGCAAGAGAGTCGGCGTCGTTGACAGAGATGACGTAGTTAAGATCTTTCATAGATTCATTTTGAATCTCTGTAAGGTTGATGGTGACATCGTCTTTACCTTCTTCTTTGACTTTGTCGGCATAAAAAAGCAGGCCTTTGATAACAGGAAGCTCTTTTTCAGACACATGAATGCGTTTGTCTTCTTTTTCAAAAAGCCATTTGTTGTACCAATCTACAAAACCCGTTAAAAGTTTATGATTTTTAACAATTGTTTTGACCTGGCCTTCACCCATATCCACTAGATCCATATAGCCAAGACCTTTATAAACTTCCATCATTTTATTTAGTTTATTGGTGGGTTGTTGAAAAACTTGAATACAGTAGTTTCTTAAAAGGCCTGAGGGGATAACTAATCCCTCTTCTGTTTCTTGTCCTGATTTAAAGCCAACAAGACTAATAATAGCAGTCAGCCTTGTGATTAGATGATCGGTAAAAAACTCTTCGTCTTCTTTGCTTAAGCGCTCTAAATTTTTAATTCGTTGGTTGGCATCTCTTAAGTGAGAGTTTACCGTTTTGACCATGGCTTTTAGCCACTCTGGGAAGGTTTTAAATTGGGCGTATAGTGACTCAAAGGGGAGTGCGATGACTTCGGCTTTTTCGGCCGCCTTGGCTCCGGCACTGCGAGGTCTGTTGTCAAAAAAGGCCATCTCACCAAGCATCTGTCCAGGCCCAAGTTCAGCAAGTATGATCTCACCACTACCTTTAGTTTTGGTAATAGCAATGCGACCTTTTTTGATCACATACATGGCATCGGATTCATCATTTTCTCGAAAAAGGATTTCCCCTTTTTCAAGTTGTCTTACGCCGCCGGACAAAGTTGTATCTCCTCGTTACCGATATTATAGTTTGCTCTCTTAATAATGTGCAGAAAAACCTTTTTTGGGCTAGAGTTTGGTCTAGTGAGTCTTTTATTAAACAGTTATTGATTGAGACACTGGTCGGCTCCAATGTCAGGAGCGGGAGCGCTTGATTCTTTTGATAGAGGGTCTCCATGAATGTCATAACTCAAAGTAGTAAGCCTAGCTCCCATGTTTTTAACCTGATTGATGTTGCAAGAGTTTAAACTTAAGTCTCCTATAAGAGAGTTCGTAAACCAATTCAGCTCTGCTTGTTCATAATTGTTAAAAAATGAGGAATAGTTACCATCTCTGTTTCGTATTCTTTGATTGGTTAAATTATTAAACACTTCAACATTATTTGTTAAGTTAAATCTAGTTTCTATAGAGTTAGGGTAGGCTGAAGGGTGACTCAATATAACCGTGTTATTATACACTTTTGTGTTTTGTCCATTGGCGATCTGAATGCCAGTGTCATGCTCTGAAGAGCCGGCAAACTGAGAGTAAATAGTATTGTTTCTTATAATTCCCCCATAGTGTTTTTCATTGCTGTTTAATCCCAAACGTATGCCTCTAG
>JAKUPT010000096.1 GCA_022450595.1 Bdellovibrionales bacterium | reverse complement strand
ACCTTGTAAGTTAAATTCAGACTGTGACATTAGTTGCAAGCATCGTGATATCCCACAAAAACGAATTCTCATTGTTCACTTAGGAGCCTTAGGGGCTGTTTTAAGGGCAACAAGCATACTGCCTGCTATTAAAAGAAAGTATCCATCTTCTCATATTACATGGCTGACTCAAAATCCTGCCGATAAATTACTTTTAAATAATCAATGGATTGATCAAACATACAGTTTGAGTTTTGATTCTGAGCTGATATTAAAATCTTTAAGCTTTGATATGGTCATATGTAATGACAAGTCAAAGCTAGCAACGGCTTTTACCTCACAAATTAAAGCAGATTCTTACTTTGGCTTTAAATTAGATTCAAGAAGCGGGGCCATAATGCCTGCCTCGGACCATGCTATGGAGTTGTGGCAATTAGGGCTTAGTGATGAAATGAAGTTTTTTGTTAATAAAAAGCCTGAAACACAGCTGCTTTGTGAGTCTTTAGATTTAGATTATCAAAGAGATGAGTATCAATTACAGTTAAGTTTGGATGAGAAAAAGTTAAGTGATGAAAGACATAAAATATGGTCTTTTGCCGGAGAGCAAATGGTGTTGGGGATTAATACTGGATGTGCTTCGGTGATTCCCTATAAAAAGTTATCTGTTCAAGGGCACAGAGAGTTAATACAAAAACTCCAGGATAAATTTAATAATCTTCAAATTGTACTTCTTGGTGGTAGAGAAGATCGTGAGCGAAACTTGCAAATTGCAAATGGCCTAGATGTGATTTTATCTCCTACAACAAATGGTCTCAGAGACGGGCTTTGTAGTGTGAATGCTTGTGATATGGTTATCACTGGTGACAGTCTAGGGATGCATATGGCGATTGCTTTAAAAAAATGGGTGGTTGCTTGGTTTGGGCCCACCTGTGCTCATGAAATAGATCTTTTTAATAGGGGTGAAAAAATTCTGAGTAAAGTGCAGTGTTCTCCTTGTTGGAAAAGAAAATGTTCAAAATCTACAATGTGTTATGATAAGGTGGACTTTCAAGAAGTACTTGCTGCAATTGATAAGGGATATCAGTGGAAAAGCACTCAATCATTATACAAACAGCCTTCCTTGGAGATGCCCTCCTTAGCATCCCTTTAATAAAAAACTATAAAAAAAAATTTCCAGATCACAAATTAAGTTTTTTATGCCGAAAAGGTCTGGGTGAGCTTTTTGAAAGCCTGAATATTTTAGACCACGTGTATGAGTTGGATAAAAAAAATCATAAAAATTTTAAGAAAACTCTTAAAGAGTTAAAGGAAAAAAAGTGGAAACATCTGATTTGCCCTCATCAGTCAATTCGTTCTCATAGACTGGCTTTTAGTTTAAAGGCTGAACAAAAAGTTGGTTTTAAAAACTTCTATAATTTTTTTATATTCGATCAGTCTTTGAAGCGACCTATGCATTTGCCCGATGCTCTTCGCCAGTTGAGTCTTTTAACCTTGCTAGATAAAGACTTTCAAAAAGATTTTGATTCGATCACAGCCTCATATAAAAACCTTTCTCAGCAGCAAACAGTGGATTTTAACCAACAGCCAGCTATTACCGAATCATTATCTATGGGTGTTGATCTTGCGACAAAAACCTCTTCCAATGATTTTAATCAGGCTATTTTTATTGCTCCAGGCAGTGTATGGGCCACCAAGCGTTGGACCCTTGAGGGCTTTAGTGAGCTGATCTCACTTTTAGAGAATGAAAAAGTGTGTCTTATTGGAAGTCCCAATGAGATGGATATTTGTAATAAGTTAAAAGAGCTTCACCCAGATGTTGTAAACCTTTGTGGTCAGACGAGTCTTGCTGAGCTAAGCTTACTTTTGTCAGAGGCAAAGTGTTTATTTTGTAATGACAGCGGAACTATGCATGTGGCGTCTATGGTGAATTGTCCGACGGTAAGTGTTTTTGGGCCAACAACACTAGATCTTGGTTACAGACCGTGGAGCAACAATGCACTAGTTGTTCAAAAATCATTGGGCTGTAGGCCTTGCGGTAAGCATGGACACGATAAGTGTCCCATTGGCACGCACGAGTGTATGAAATCAATCTCTGGACTTGATGTTTTTAAGCAAGCCCAGAAATCCGGTGTTTTTACTGATAGTCCTTCACATTGATTCCATATTTTTTAATTTTTCTCAAAAGGGTATTTTTAGGAATATTGGCTTGAGCCACAGTTTTATTGATTTTACCTTTGTTAGATTTTAAGGCCTTCACAATAAACTCTTTTTCTGTTTCTTCTTTAAATCTATCGAAATCTAAGGGACCTACATAGTTAGGGGCTAAAGGGATTTCAACTTTTTTATTTTTGTGAAGCAATATGTTTTCAGGCAAGGAGCTTTGACTGATTTTATCTCCTGTTTCTATGATAAAAGCACGTTCAATAGTGTTTTCAAGCTCTCTGATGTTTCCAGGCCATGAGTAGTTTCTTAATTTTTCTAAGGCCTGTGGCTCGATTCCAGAAACTTTTCTTTGATGCTTTACATTGAATTTTTTAATGAAAAAGCCCGTTAAATCCTCAAGGTCATCGATTCTTTCGCGAAGTGGAGGAAGGAAGATTGGCATAACATTCAACCTATAAAATAAATCTTCTCTAAAGTCAGAGTCTTCTATCATTTTCTCAAGGTTACGGTTGGTAGCCGCTATTACTCGAGCGTTAGTTGCTACCTCTCTATTGCCACCCACAGGAATAAATTTTCTTTCTTGCAGCACTCTTAATAGTTTTACCTGCATATCTGGGCGTAATTCTCCAATCTCATCTAAAAATATTGTGCCTTTATTAGCTTGCTGAAATTTACCAATCTTGCGCCCAATAGCTCCAGTAAAAGCCCCCTTTTCGTGACCAAAAATTTCACTTTCCATTAAACTTTCAGGAATAGCCCCGCAGTTAATGGCTACAAATTCGCCATGTTTTCGAGGGGAGTTTTGGTGAATGGCTCTGGCTACAAGCTCTTTTCCCGTTCCATTCTCTCCACGAATTAATACTGTTGTGTCCACATGACTGAGTTTATGAATCAAATGGAAAACTTCACGCATTTTTTTTGAGCTTCCAACAAATTCGGTGTCAATGTCTTCATCCATTATGGGGAGATTTACGGTAAGTTCAGAAACCATTTCTCTGGCTTCTAAAGCTTTTAGAACAATTTCTTGTAATTTGTCAGTTTCAACAGGTTTTTCTAGGTAGTCATAAGCACCAAGTTTTATAGCTTGTACCGCATCATTGAGGTTACTGTGAGCTGTCATAATCACAACAAATGTGCTTGGGTCTTTTTCTTTAATTTTTTCTAAGGTTTCAAGACCATCCATCTCAGGCATCCGTACATCCATAAGAACTAAGTCAAAATTATGGTGCTGAAACTTATCAAGGGCTTCAATTCCATTGGTGGCTTCAATGAGATTGAGGTTTTTGTCAGAAAATATTTGAGTCATGACAGAGACTATTGTGGATCGAAGCTCTTGTTCGTCGTCGACAATAAGTATGTTTAAATCTTTTTGCATTTTTATCTCCTTAAAATCTTTATGAGTCGGTGGCGTCAATGGGTAATGAAATTGTAACTTTTGTGCCTTTACCAACCTGACTTGTTAAATTGACATCGCCACCATGTAATTCCACAAAAAATTTCACCAAATACAGTCCAAGTCCTGTCCCTTTGGTGCTTAATGAGTGTTGCTTTCCTCGGTGAAACTTTTCGAATATCTTATTTTGCTCTTCCTCAGAAATTCCAACACCGGTGTCTTCTACGATAATATAAACCCAATCGTCAACTTCATTAGAGGTTACAGTAACTTCTCCATTTCCGGGTGTGTATTTAATCGCATTTTCAATAATATTTAAGATCACCTCGTAGATTAGGATGCTATCCAACTCAATTAGAAACATAGGTTCAAGTTTTAGGTTGATGTGGATGTTTTTTTCTTTTGCAATGGGAGCAAGTTGCTTAACACTATTTTCAATCAACTCATTCACATCAGTAGCCTCTTTGTTAAGGCGCATGTCTTTTGCCTCCAGACGACTGAGCTTTAGAATAGATTGAATGTATCTATGTAACTCTACGCTCTCTGCTTTTAGAGCATTTAAGTCTTTTTTTACAGACTCTGAGCCCTCAGAAATCAAAAGCCTATCAACAATGGCCTGGATTTTAGAGATTGGAGTCTTTAAGTCATGACTTATTAGGCTGACAAAATTATTTTTTAACTGCTCAATTTCAAACAAATACTTTTTTTCTTGTTCAAGTCGCCAGTTTTGGTTTTCTCTTAGGGACAACTGAAAGCTTAAAAAGATCACATAAGTCACAATATGTAAAAGCGCCACCGAGAAGATTGGCACCCACAAATAAAGTTGATCAAAGGACCACAGTGAAAAGACAGCAAACAGTACCGTGATCCACGAAAAAATCACCAGGGATACAGTTTGAGTGTAATAGAACACTATAAAGGTGAGTATTATCACAAGTATCAAATAAGAAAGAGCATACACATAAAATGCTGGCCTTGTGATCCAGCGATTTTCAAGAATATTGTCTGTGATGTTTGCTATGATCTCGGCACGTGACATACGCCCAAGAGGGGTTCTATAAATATGTCTTTCACTGTCAGATGAGCCGATGATAACTATTTTATCTTTTAAAAAGCTTAGGTCTGTTTTGCCTTGGACTAAGTTGACAAACTTTATGGTTGGAAAAAGGCCGCTCTCTCCTCTGTAATTAATAAGCCGAGACTTCCATTGATTGTGTGAGCTGGGCAAGTAGTAGTTATCAGTTTTAAAGCTACTTAACACTTCAGACATATGTGGTATTTCATGTTTTACCAAAGAAATGTTTCGAACCATTTCATCTTTATCGAGCTCTAACTGACTAAAGGCTAATCGCTGTTTGGTGGTGTCCACTATATAGGGAATGACTGGATCAATGCCATTTTCAAGCGTAGAACTCCATACCACTCTTGGATCATTAAAGCTTTGTAGTTCTTTTTGGCTGAGTTGTTCTCTTGGCAGATCAATAAAATTAAAGCTAACCCCAATGGCTTTAACATTGGCTTTTAAAAGTTTGTTTAAGGCTTCGGCCCAAATGTTATGGTTCCAAAAAAGCTGATCTGAAATACTGTAGTAATCTCTTTGTATGGGAAGTCTAAGGCCCATCTGTTGATGTAGGCTTTGCCAATCCGAGTAAGTGAGGTCAACTAGGACAATGTTCTCATTGATGGGTTGCGAGCCCCGGAGTTCAAATCTAAGGCCAAAGTTTTGTGACTCATCAAAGATAAGAAATGAAATACCAAGCAGCCAGCAAAGTACTATTCTTAGAATTAAGTTGGAGTTGTGGCCTACAAATATTTGTAATTTCTGCCAAATTCCATTTCCGGTTGATCTCTTCATAAGTAACGCGTAGTATCAGAAAAACTCAATGATATCAAAGACTATTTAACTTTAGGTAATTTTATCTATGCTAAAAATCAATGGTGTAAACAATTTAAAACACGTCTTAGAGCCCACTGTAATTACCATGGGTAATTTTGATGGAATTCACCTCGGTCACCAAGAACTCATTCATCAATGCCAAATGTTAGCAGCCATGCGAAAGCATAGAAGCCTTGTTATGAGCTTTTATCCTCACCCTGTAAAGATATTAAGGCCTGAGATAAAGCATAAAAGACTTTTTCCTATACAAGACCTTGAAGAGCAGCTCCGGCTGTATGAGGTGGATATATTAAATGTTGAGCCTTTTACTAAAGCCTTGGCCGATCTAAGTGCTGATGAGTTTTTTGAGAAAATTTTAATAAATAAGCTCAATATGCAGGCTTTAGTTGTAGGTTTTGACTTTCATTTTGGAAAGAACAAAACCGGGGACATTAGTACGCTGACCCGACTTTGTAAAAAGCACAATATTGAACTGGTTGTTGTGCCTCAGCAGAGTGAAAAAGCAGGGATAAAGATATCATCTTCCTCTATTAGGGAAAGTCTAAAGTCTGGAGATGTACATCACGCATGGAGTCTGCTTGGCAGGCCTTTTTATAACTATGGAGAAGTAAAAAAAGGGCGACAGCTGGGAAGAACCATTGGTGTGCCGACGGCGAATGTTCTAGACGATGAGTGTGTGATTCCGCAAAAAGGGGTGTATTTAACCAGATCCACTTTAAAGGGAGAGACTTATCCTTCGATCACAAATGTGGGGGTTGCGCCAACGGTTACAGATGAAGAGATTCTAGTTATTGAGTCTCACTTATTAAGTGATATCAAGGACTCATTTTATGGGCAGTTTATAAAGGTTGAGTACCTAGAGCCAGTGCGTGAAGAAAAAAAGTTTAACTCTATTGATGAATTAGTAAAACAAATTCATACTGATATCGAATGGGCAAAACGTCGACATCAGGAAATGGGTTTATGAAATGGACAGCTTTAGCAAGTCCTCATTCACAATCAGATGGATTTCTTTGGCTGGATGAGTATTTAAATCAATCAGGTCACTCTAGTGATTTGGATTTGGTGACTCTTGAAGAAGGGGAGTCATTGAAGGATTTAGTCGAAGAGAAAAAAAAGCAGTTTCAGAATATACGGTTTGCAAGTGATTTTTATGAATCCTCGGCAAAGCTTTATGACACAAATCCTGTACAAACTTTAACACTAAAAGTGGGAGACTGCTTAAAGCTCTCTGATGGGGCTTGGTGGTTGCGGTGTTACACTTTTCAAGCGCTCAATCAAATTATCTCAAAGTATGGCACTCAAATTAATCTTGAGGGCGAAGTTTTAATTATTGGTGGTGGTGGGTTTTCAAGGTTATGTGCTTCAGCTTTTATCCGAATTGGTTTTAAAAATGTAAACTTATCTGCCTTAGACTATGAGAATGTTAAAGGCTTAGCAAAAGACCTTGAAAGAAGCTACTTTGGTGTTAAAGCCAGAGCCATACCTTCTGATCAGTTGATCTTATTGCCTGGAACTCATACTGTTTTAATTAATACCCTTAAGAACACTGAGGACTCTATAAAGCTATTGACCGAACTGTACTACTTTAACTTTCTTAAACAGGGTGGAATGGTTTGGGATCTTAATTTTTTAGCAGTTAACAGTGATTTGACCAAAGAGGCCGTTGATGTGGGAGCCTTCACTTTAAATGGAGTGGAGTTAATGGCTCTGACTGACGTTTTGTGGTTAAAAGATAACTTTGCTATAGACATTGATCTAAAAAGTTACACAGAGTTTTTAATTTCTAAGATCAAATAGCCTTTAAATTACCAGTCATAAATACAAGACATTAGTCCAGTTAAAAAAGCTTTAAAACTCGTTTAATCTATTATGGCGTGCTGTTTGTATGGAGGGAATATGGCTGCCAAAAAAAATCTCGGAGAACTATTAATTAAAGAAAACTTGATTGATATGAGTCAGCTTGAATCCGCCAAAAAACATCAATCAGAATCTGGTGGCAATTTAACCGGCGCCTTAGTAAAGCTTGGGTATGTTAATGAAAAAGATCTCGCCCAATTCTTAGGACAACAGTACGATTTACCACACATCGACTTAGAGAATTTTGAATGTGACCCAGAAGCTATTAAAATGCTATCAGCACAAGTTTGTGAAAAACATATGGTTATACCCATATCAAAAGCCGGAAAAACTTTAGTGGTTGCATTTGCTGACCCATCAAATATTTTTGTAAAAGACGACTTGGCTCTACTTACAAGATGTAAGATAGAGGCTGTTGTGGCCTCAGAAGTGGCAATTCAGCAGTCTATTGAGAAGTACTATGGTGTTAAAAACCAATTTGCAAACTTCTCTTCAGACCTTGAAGATGATGCCGACTTTAATATTTCAGAAGATGATGTTGAAGTTGTTGGTGATGTGGATGACGAAAGTGATTCCTTAATCAAATTTGTGAACGCCATGCTTGCTGAGGCGATCAAATCAAGAGCTTCAGATATTCATATTGAGCCCTATGAAAAAAGATTTCGTGTGCGATTTCGTATTGATGGCAGGTTGACTCAAAAAACCCAGCCACCACAGGGAGCCGCAGCTTCAATTGTCAGTCGATTAAAAATTATGAGCAAAATGGATATTGCCGAAAAAAGACGTCCTCAGGATGGGCGCTTAAAGGTAAGAGTTCACGGCGGTACCGATGTTGATTTTCGTGTCAGTTCTATCCCAACGATGTTTGGTGAAAAGATGGTGCTACGTATTTTAGATAAAAGTAACTTACAAGTGGACATGACTCAGTTGGGCTTTGAAAAAGACCAGCTTGAGACCTTGCAAGAGTCCATACATCTTCCGCAAGGAATGGTTTTGATTACCGGACCAACAGGTAGTGGTAAGACCACAACGATCTACTCATGTCTTTCTGAACTCAATAAACCGGAAGTAAATATTTGTACAGCAGAAGACCCCATTGAATTTAACTTAGATGGAATCAACCA
Source organism: Bdellovibrionales bacterium (assembly GCA_022450595.1). GTDB lineage: Bacteria > Bdellovibrionota > Bdellovibrionia > Bdellovibrionales > UBA1609 > JAKUPT01. Next base: position 933 of record JAKUPT010000096.1, on the reverse strand, counting down.
GGTTCAGGTCAACCCTGAGATTGATTTTACCTTTGCTGATGCCTTGAAGTCATTTCTTCGTCAAGATCCCGATATTGTTATGGTGGGGGAGATTCGTGATTTAGATACAGCAAATGTGGCTTATAAAGCAGCTTCAACAGGTCACTTGGTGGTAAGTACTCTTCATACTAACGATGCCGCTTCAACGGTGTCTCGTTTATTAGATATGGGTGTGGCCAACTTTCTAGTGGCGGAGTCGACGACTTTGGTGGTCGCACAGCGTTTGATGCGTAAAAATTGTCAAAAATGTTTAACAGACACAAAGGTAGAGCCAAACGTTTTGATTAAATTGGGTGTGCCTGAAGATCAATTGCATGAGTTCAACAACCTAAAAAAAGGTGATGGATGCCACTTTTGTGGGCAAACCGGTTTGTCGGGGCGTATTGCCATTCATGAAATTTTAAAAATGACCGCAGAGGTAAAAGATGCCATATTTAAAGGTGCATCACCTTTGCAGTTAAAACGTCAGGGTATCAAGTCCGGCATGCAGACACTACGCATGAGTGCATTGAATAAACTGAAAAGAGGTATTACAACTGTAGAGGAAGTGCTTAACTCATCAGTTAGTGACGACATATGATTACTTTGCAACAATTGCTGAAAGCAGCTGTGAAACAAAACGCCTCCGATTTACACCTTGTCTCTGGTTCCGCTCCAGTACTGAGGATCAATGGCCGTATTGTGCGTGTTAAAACCGAAAATCTAACCCCTGATTTAACCCGAAAACTTTGTTATTCAATATTAACCGATCAGCAAAAAAGTCGTTTTGAAGAAAGTAAGGAGTTAGATTTTAGTTTTGGTATTAAAGATATGGCTCGTTTTCGTGCTAATATTTTTATGCAAAAAGGGGCTGTGTCTGGTGTTTTTAGAAAGATTCCATTTGAAATACCTGAT
>JAKUPT010000095.1 GCA_022450595.1 Bdellovibrionales bacterium | reverse complement strand
GGGCAAAATGCCACTCCTCGGCCAAGGTATTCTTTTTCACCTGGAACTTTTAGCTCTCTCCAATGGGCACCCGTTGCAATTATTAATGATTTTGTTTTTAAGTGCTCACCGCTGTCTAAAGTTAAACTTTTAAGTTTTCCCTTCTCAACACTTAACACACGTCTATGTTCTAAAAGTTGAATGTCGTACTCAGCAATATGTTGTGCCAATTGTGCTGAAAGTTGTGGACCTTCTGTGTAAGGCACAGAGATAAGGTTTTCAATGCCTTTAGTGTCTTGCACTTGGCCACCCATCTTTTCGGCAATGATCGCTGTCTTTAAACCTTTTCTTGCTGAGTAAATAGCTGATGAAGCTCCAGCAGGTCCTGCTCCAATCACCACAACATCATAGACACCTAAATCAACCGGCTCACTTTTGTGGTTTTCATTAACTCCGTACTCCTCTTGTAGTTTTTTAAGAAGCTCCATTAGGCTTGCTTTACCAGAACTGACCATAGTTTTATCTTTTATCACACTGGGAACACCTTGAATTTTTAAGGCTTCTACTTGTTCTTGCACAAGTCCACCGTCAATCATTTCGTGAGTCATATCTGAATGAAAGATCGCCATCAGGTTTAAAGCTTGCACCACTTCAGGGCAGTTTTCACAAGATAAAGAAATATAAGTTTTTAAATGAATAGGCCCTTTAAGGCTTTTGATTTTATTTATAATTTGATCGTCTGGTAATTTACCTTTTCCGTCAGAATTTAAAATTGCTAAAATTAGAGAGGTAAATTCATGACCACCGGGAATGCCTGTGAATTTGATGCCGTTTTCTTGGCCTTTATATTTTATATAAAAATGAGGTTGATCGCTTGTAGATCCAGAATTTGAAACTGAGATTTTGTCTGAAGTTGCAGCCACATCGTTAAGCATTGTTACAAGCTCTGATTGCTTCTCATGCTCACTATTTGTGTGAACCAACTCTATTGGGTTTTCTAATTTTTCAAAAACGGATTTAAGTTGTTCTTTCATATTATTATCGATCATATCTTCACCTCACTGCTTAAGGGGTTATGGTCGCCCAAACGGGCGACCATATTATATTGGGGTCTATTAAATTTTACCCACTAGATCTAAGCCAGGCTTAAGTGTATCAGCACCTGGTGTCCATTTAGCTGGGCAAACTTCGTTGGGGTTTTTAGCAATAAATTGAGCCGCTTGTACTTTTCTTACTAGCTCATCAGCATTTCTGCCGATGCCATTGTCTTGAACTTCGGCTAATTTAATTTGACCTTCTGGGTTGATTAAAAAAGTTCCTCTGTAAGCAAGTCCATCTTCTTCAATATGAACTCCAAAAGCTCTTGTAAGCTGTCCTGTTGGATCAGCAATCATTGGATATTTGATTTTTTTAATTGTGTCAGAAGCATCATGCCATGCTTTGTGAGTAAAATGTGTGTCAGTACTAACTGAATATACTTCAACACCCATTTTTTGTAACTCATCATATTTATCAGCCATGTCGCCTAACTCAGTTGGGCAAACAAATGTAAAGTCAGCTGGGTAGAAAAATAAAATTGACCATTTTCCGTTAAGGTCTTTGTCTGTCACAGTTTTGAAGTCGTCATTGTGATAGGCTTGTACCTTAAACTCAGGTAATTTTGTGTTGATTAATGTTTGCATGTATTCCTCCATGTTTATTATTGGTTTAATGTTTTTAGTTTAAGCACTTTAACATAATTTGACCAATTCTTTGAAGCTATTATTCAATAGGTTATAACTATCAAATACATGTCTCACAATAGTATTTAAACATCACTTATTGGCTCAAATTAACTCTACAGCCAGATAGAGAGATTTATAGTTTTTGAAAATTCTTGGTTTATGCGCCTTGCGACAATCTCACAGACAGCCTTGGCTAGTAAATGTCAACGACCTCTATGTCCTGGCGTTTTAAGGATCTGATTCGCTTCGGCAAAGTGTCTAAAATGGATTGTTCAATAGCTGTGATAATAGACTCTTTTAAAAAACTGCGGCTATGCACAATACTGACCTCTCTGGTGGGCGCTGGTTTTTTAAACTTTTTAATATGAGTTTTAATTTCTTTATCCGTCATGTCCATAAGAGCCAGCTCAGGCAAAAGCGTGTAACCTGTGTTCTTTTTGACTAAATTCTTTAGGGTCTCTAAGTTTCCACTGGCAAATTCAATATTTGGAAATACTCCCCCTTTTTTTTCCATTGAACAGACTTTTAATACCTGCTCACGGAAACAGTGGCCCTCCTCTAAAAGCCACATTTGATGCTCTTCTAAATCAAACTCTGTTAAAATTTTTCTTTTGAACAAAGGATGATCTTCTGAGAGATAGGCGTAAAAGGGTTCAAAAAACAAGTGGCGTTCAATAATTCGATCATCCCCAAGAGGAGTGACAAGCAAAGCGGCATCTATTTCGTCATTGATCAGTTTTTTAATAATGTCTTCTGTTTTATACTCATTAATCTTTAACTTCACTTCTGGATACTTTTCTGCAAAATGACCCAAAAATATTGGAATCAAATATGGTGCAAGGGTTGGGATAACCGCTAGCTCAAACTCCCCTTTAGGTATGCCACTGCCAAGGCCGGCAATGTAATCTAACTTTTTATGTTCTTTTAAAATTAATTTTGCCTGCTCAATGACTTCTTTACCAACTTCCGTGGCTTTAATGGGTTTTTTAGAGCGATCAAATATCACCACACCCAGCTCATCTTCTAATTTTTGAATTTGTGTAGAAAGTGAGGGCTGGGAAACATGACAGTCCTCAGCGGCCCGACCAAAATGTTTTTCTCTGTCTACGGCGACTAAATACTCTAACTGATGAATGCTTGGCATTTTTTAACTCCTCACTAAAAACTTAAAACTGAATCAATAATTAACATCACCACAACTCCAAGAACCACTCCTGCTGAGGCGTTTTTTTCATTTCCATCTCTAAATAATTCCGGAAGCATTTCCTGACAGATTACAAATAGCATCGCCCCACCAGCAAAGCCCATTGAAACTGGCAAGGCATAGGCTGTGATCTGTGTAGAAATAAAACCCAAAAAAGCCGCCACAGGCTCGACTAAGCCAGATAATAATGCCATTAAAAAGGCCTTGTTTTTTGAAGCCCCTTCACTTAAAAGCCCAAAGGCCACAACAAGTCCTTCAGGCATATTTTGTATAGAGATGGCTAAAGCCAGCGCTACCCCACTTGCGTCTTCACCGGAGCCAAAGCCCACACCAACAGCTAGCCCCTCGGGAAAGTTATGCAAACAGATCGCTAAAATTATAAGGGTGACTCTTGAAATTTTTCTTTTATGAGTCATGTCGTTATCTTTTCTTAAATGCTCATGTGGCAAAAACTCGTGCAAGACAATGATGAACCCATAACCAATGACCAAGCTGATTAAAACGGCTGTTACTGAAACTGCATTAGAAGAAAAAACCTGCTCACCTTTTTCAAGCCCTGGTAAAATCAGTGCAATAAACGAGGCCACAAGCATAACGCCGGCACTAAATCCCATTCCCAAGTCCATAGACTTTTGAGAGAAGGTTTTTTTTAAATAGATCGGCAATGCTCCAACGCCTGTGGATAAGCCGGCAATCAGAGCTGCCAATAAGGCAATATTATTAATTTCCACACAGTTATCCTTTTGAACTCAAATATAGCAATAGTTTTATACTATTAAAATAGGAATTTATGATTAGTTTTTGTTTTTGAAAATAATTACTTTGCACAGGCCACACACAGATGAGCTTCTGGTCAAGCTAATACTCTAACTGCTCTTTAAATGAATTTACCTCATTTTGATTGAGTCCCATTTTAATACTTTCTCTAAATTAGACATATATTTTCAAACAAACTATAAACAAGTGCTTTAATTTTATGATTTAGCTCTCAAGAACCCATTTTAATAGTATTATATCATTTAACTCAGGAGGTTACTATGAGTGAGATATCTGTTTACTACGATGGTGGATGCCATCTTTGCTCCAGGGAAATTGACATTTACAAACGAAAAGATACTGCTCATAAAATTGCGTTTGTGGATATTTCCTCCCCGGATTTTAATCTGAATACTGATGATGTAACAGTTGATGACATTCATAAATACTTTCATGTTAAAACAAAAAATAATGAGTGGCTGCAAGGAGTCGATGCCTTCAATAAGATCTGGGAGGTTTTAAATATTTTTAAACCTCTACAAGCCGTTGCTAAAAACAACCTCACCAGACCATTGATGAACTTTGGTTACAGCTTATTTGTTAAGGTCCGACCCTATCTGCCAAGAAAAAAAGGATGTGAAACAGGAACATGTCGTATATAGATTTATCAAATATCAACAATGCACTAATTGTTGGAGCTGGCCATGGCATAGGCTTAGCGTTTTGTGAAGAGATTTTAAAATTAAACCCACAAATAGCAATGCATGCAACCTATCGTAGAGAAGAAAAAGCTAATAAGCTCTTTGATTTGAAAAAGAGCTTTTCTAATCTTTCTATCTATCAAGTAAACCCAGTGAACGAAGCTGAAGTTATTAATCTTAAAACAAAATCAAAAATTCAGAAAATAAACCTGCTAATAAACTGTATTGGAACACTTCAAGACGATACAGTGAGTCCGGAAAGAAGCCTTAGAGAAATCGACATTTCAAAACTGCAACATTATTTTTTAATCAACAGCAGCATTACCCCTTTATTGGCCAAACACTTTAAAGACTGCTTTCGAGGAAAACATTCTTCCTGCTTTGCTGCAATTTCAGCCAAAGTGGGTAGTATTGACGACAACAGCCTTGGAGGCTGGTATGGCTACAGAGCTTCAAAGGCCGCCTTAAATATGTTTATTATAAATATTAGTATAGAATTTAAAAGATCAGCTCCCAATTCAGTAGTGCTTGCTATACACCCTGGGACTACAATCACTGAGTTATCAGAAGACTTTATTCAAAACACCAATTTAAAATTACACAAGCCCAATCAGACGGCAGAGAATATTTTAAACATTATAAAAAATAAAGACCCCAAGCAGACAGGACAGTTTGTCTCTTGGGATCAATCAAATATTACTTGGTGATTTAGTTATATAGATTTATTAACTGAACTGGAAAACTCACTCGACAAACCATCTTTATCTATAACTCTAATTCTAAAGTACCATCTGCCTTGACTTAAATTTTCTATTAATAAATCTGTTTTTAATGCGTCATAAATTTTTATATCCTTATAGGACTCACTTCCTTCACGCCAATATCGCACTTGATAGTGATCAATTTCATCAACATAAAAGAACTCACCATTGACCCTATATTGTGGAGCCTCCCAAGTAAGGTATGCCTGGCCAGAAATAGACACCTGCTGAACTTGAAGCTGAGTAGGATTACACTCAAGATAGCTCACTCCATCGTTTACAGCACATTGAAACCAGGAGCTATTTGACGACAATGAGATTTGGTTGAGCTGAAGAGTGTTTTGTACAGAAGTACTGTTTTGCTGCTGCACAACAGATCCATTCTTGTACCAGGTGTAGCTATATTGACCCGTTCCATTCTGTACACTCAGTTTAAGGGCCAGTTGGTCGCCCTCGAAAACAGAGTAGGAGCTTTCGGGTTGGCTTAAAATAGACAATGGAATCACCTGTTCAATATGTTCATAGTAAAACTCCACCTCTTTATTCAAAGAGCTGTCATTATTGACGACGACATGAATATAGTTCTTGCCATCAACTAAATCATTAGAATCATAAAGCTGCTGTAGTGACAGAGGATTTGCACTAGAGTCCCCAGCTGTTCCAGCCATGTCAAAGGGAGCTTGATACTCAGTTTGCAAAAGTCGGCCATTGATATAAAAACTAACACTATCCATTCCAGAAACTTCAGACACAAAAATATAATGAGGCTCATCAGCATAAAGAGTTTTTCCCTCAAGTGCCGTGGCTGAAGCACGATTGGCATTTAATGAATGTTTTAATAAAATGTCTGAGACTTGAACTCCTGTAGAACTATCATCTTGCCCTGAGTCTGCAGAACCACCTGTTGAAGAATCATCCGTGTCATTGCCGTCACTTCCACCCGTTGAGGAATCACCCGTGCTGTCCCCACCACTTCCATCTGAAGAAGAATCATCAGAACTATCACCTTGGCTTCCATCTGCGGATGATTCTAGCTCTACCACCAACTGTAAGTCTTCAATTTCAATTTCTTCACTTCTGTATTGCTGTTCACAGCTTTGAGTGGGACACAATAGAAGAAGAAGCTGACCTTGCTTGTTATTTGTACGAGACAACACCTGATTTAACTGAGAAGCCAAATTATTGCTTGGAGTGACATCAGAGGATGTGGCCTCCTGCAAAGACCAAAGTGAAGAGTCTGTTTTTTGAATACTATATATATCCCGACCATCATCTTCTATTCCAAAAGAGTTTTTAAAAGCCACATATATATTTTTAGAAGCAAAATTGCGACTATCATACTTTGCTTTGAGATTCGCTTTTTTAATGTTCATATCATCAGGGATATCTATTGGAATATATATAGCTATTGGTTGTTCGTACTTAAATAACTTTATATCCCTAAGCACACTATCATAGAAAGTGTATGTTTGCTTTTTATAGTATTCTGCCTTTGATGGACTAAAGATGTAGGGGTTAGCATAACTGTATACTGAAAACCCTAGACCTATACATATTGTTAAGACACATTTTACCCATTTCATACTAAGTCTCCTTATCTTAGTTTTTAAGTAAACTAAAGCGACCCCACCTAAAATCGCAAGAGACCAGCTTGTATAGGAAAATAAGATAAGTTTAAAGACAAATATCGTCATTTTAGTCGCCGTATAATGATTTTTACATTTATTGTTTAAGTTTTTAACGACTCAGTTCAATACGTTTATATTAATTTTAAATATAAAATATGTATTTTTTATAATTACTAATTTATACTATTTTATATACATTTTATTTAAAGGACTATTTATGAAGTCAAATAACACAGGCTTTACACTTATAGAGGTCATGGTAGCAGTCGGCTTGCTTTCAATGGTAACCATGGGACTTATGTTTACCTCAAAAATGATGCTAGATATTAAAAAAAATAATGATCAAAATTTTCAAGTCGATTCAACAATCAGCGAAATCTCTATCGCCTTAAACAAAGAGCCAATTTGCACATCTTTTAATTTAGATCAGGTTACATTTGACCCAACCAACAAATTAAATTTAAACGATTTAAAAGTGAGCGCTAATGACCAACTGTTAGTCGTAAATCAAAAAATTTCTAATAACTTAACTGTGTCTAAAATATTTGTAGACAATTTTCAGGTGGCTCAAACAAGTGCGACACATACAGACTATATTGCCGATTTAAATATTGAAATTTTGAGAGACTCGGGCATTGGTTCTAATCAAATTATAAAAACAATACCTGTAAATATTATTGCTGAAAATATCTCAAGCACACAAGGCAAAGCGATAAAGTGTCGAGCTAATGATTCAATTGTGGGATCCGACATCATTTTAGCTGGCGGCACCCCTTCAGATGGCAATATACAAAATTTTGAAACCCAAACTTGTGCTCTTTTTGGAGGCAGCTACAATGCTAATACCGGACTTTGTGAAAATGCACAAATGAACAGTGCTCAAGTGCCAAGCAATCAATTACGTTGTGGTCATTGCTTACAGGGTGGAGGGTCTACAATAGACAATCCATGCATGGGGCAATCTTTATGTGGCCCGTCCGGCTCCTGCCCTTCTAATTTTAATCTTATACATTTACAAGGCTCAAGCACTTCTATAGGAGTGGGATCAGAAAAGTACTGCCAACCCATGTAACTACCATATGTCCCAGAAGGATTTGCCCACTTGTCCGATCTCTTTTTCTTTTTTTCTGCCAATGTAAATTGGTACTTTTATGGTTTTCTCCAAAAAATCGAGATGAACAAGTCGATTCTTTTTAATATCCACTTCAACATCATGCGCAGGCATTCTTCCCCAGCCTAGCTGGTCAACTATGATTTGTTTTTTGGAAGCAAGATCGGTGACGGTCCATCGCCTTGATTGATGATAAACCCCGTGCTGCTCATCATCAGGCATCGTGCTTCTTTGTACAATCTGTGGGTAGTTAAAAAGCGCCTCAAATTTTTGATCTTTTTTATCTAACTTTAAAAATGGATGTTTACTAGAAATAACAAGTTTCATTTCAACTTGATCTATTTTTTTTAATTCAAAATAAGACTTTTCATTCACGTGTTCAAAAATAGCAATATCCACAAGTCCTGTTTTTAGCATTTTCTCACCACTTAAAATTTCTCGGTGAAATATGATTTCTGTATTTGGATATTCTCGCTGTAAACTGAGTATGGCTTTATTTAGCTTTTTCATATCAAATAGGGCTGTTGAGCTAATAGATATTTTTTGCTCAACCCCTGTTCTAATTTGATAGATGTTTGATTTAAATTTTTCCATGGTTTCAAATATTGGAAGCGCGGAATTTAAAAGCTGTTCCCCTTTAAAAGTAAGCTCGCCTCTGTATTTACTGGACTCAATGACCTTAAACCCCACTTGATCTTCTAATTTTTTAATTGAATAATAGATCGCCGATTTGGCCTTAGCCATATGCTCAGATGCCGCAGTGATACTCCCCTGCTCCTTGATACTCTTTAAACACTCTAACTGTTCCACCGTAACCCACACGCTTTCACTCCTTGTGAACCTGTTCAATATTTAGAACATATTATACAATATTTTGTTCTTTTAATTAAACTAAATTTTTGCCAAACTAAATAAATAACAAAAATGAAGGAGTTCAAAATGAGTTTTAAATCAGTAATTACAGCATTATCAGTTATAGGATTTAGCCTTTCGGCCTGGTCTGGAAACCTTGATACATTAAAAAGTGAGGTCACTTGGACCGGCAGTAAAGTGATAGGTGACAGTCATGTAGGAAACGTTAAAGTTAAAGACGGAGAGGTAAAATACAAAAACGGCGAACCCACATCAGCTAACGTGGTCATTGATATGACAACCATTACCAACAATGATTTAAAAGACCCTAAATGGAATAAAAAACTTGTTGGTCATTTAAACTCTGATGATTTTTTTAGTACAAACAAATATAAAACAGCCACATTAGATGCCAAAAGTATAAAAAAAGCCTCGGACAAATTTTACTTTGTAACGGGTGATTTAAATATCAAGGGAAAATCAAACCCAGTGAAAGTTAAAGTGGAAGTGGTAGAAGACAAAAAAGATTACCAAGTTGTTAAAGCAGACTTAGAATTTGATCGCACAAAATGGGGCATTCAATACAACTCAGGAAGTTTTTTCTCAGACCTAGGTGATAAAATGATCGCTGATGAAGTAAAGCTTTCTGTTAAATTGCATGTAAAGAAAGACGTAAAAAAGAAATAATTAAATTTTAAGTTGTTGCACCTAAGGCGCGTGGGAATTCCTCGCGCCTTTTTTTCAAAAGGGAGTATTTATGGGACAATTAATTGACGGTGTATGGACAAAGACTGA
>JAKUPT010000094.1 GCA_022450595.1 Bdellovibrionales bacterium | reverse complement strand
AAGAATGATCCAGTTCTTTTTCAAGCATCATCTTCGAGTCATTGTTATTTAACACTAAGTGTGAAGAAACCCCATCAAACTGCACTGACTCCCCACTTGGAAGAAAGTAATAGCCCACTGTCAGTCTTAAACCACCACCCCATTGAGGTACGTTTAATACCGAGCCCGTGTTACCAATCACCTGGATTGTTCCCTTACCATAGGTGTGTTTGCTTCCAACAATAAGTGCTCTGTTGTAAAACTTTAAACTACCAGCCAAAATTTCACTGGCACTGGCACTGGCCTCGTTGACTAAAATCACAACTGGTTTATCAAACAGTGTCTCATTGTCTTTGTCTTGATAAGCCACAAAGCCATCAGTTTCTGTGCCAAGCTCTAAAACAATTGGGCCTGAGGGAATAAAGTATCCAGCAATATCAATCACTTCTTCTAAAACACCACCGCCATTGTTTCTTAAGTCAATAAGAAGGCCTTTCACATTTGTGCTATTAAGCTCCAGCAAGCGTTTTTTAAACTCCTCTTTTGAGCCATTTACGCCACTGCCTCCGGAAAAGAAGCGATCCATTTTAATGTAACCAAAGTTGTCTCCGGCTAATGTTAAAACTTTACTGCTAATGGATTTTTGTTTTGAGCGAACAGGGCCTCTTTTAACTATAAAGTTATGACGCTTTTTATCTCTTCGTACTCGAAGATTTACCAGTGAGCCTCTTGGGCCGGATAAATGTGGTGTGATCTCTATCACACTAAGCCCTGCTAGGGTTGTACCATCGGCATGAGTGATGACATCTCCTACTTTTAAAATCTTTTGTCTGGCGGCAGGTCCTCCTGGAATGAGTTCTAAAATTTTATAGCCCTGCCAAACTTCGGTAACGATCACACCCACGCCCACAAAAGAAGAACTAAGGCTTCGAGAGACTTCGTTAAATTCATTTTCAGAATAAAACTCACTATGTGCATCTAAAGATGCCGTGATCGACTTTAAAATGGTTTCTTCTAAACTTTCATCTCTAGCAGTTAATTTTTTAATGTCTCTTTTAAAGGACCTTAAAGTGGCTTTTAATGCATCCATTTCATTTTCGGAATGAGGTAAAAAACTATTATAGGTATTTAATAGGTAGTGCCTTACTCTAATAGATAATTGTGAAAGGTTTTTTGCCCACCCCTTCACTTTAAATATCGACTTGTCGTCTTGATGTCTTTTTAATAGGTTTAACTCTTGTAATAAGAGCCATCTTTCATCTTTGTTTTGTGGGAATACAAAAACAGATTGAAGGCGGTCTTGGGCTTTTAAAAACTCGGTTTTGATATTATAAAACTTTTGACAAGCAGGATATGTAATCTCACTAAATGTCACTTCATTGGAAGTTTTGAATTTATTAATTTCATCTTCAAGAAAAAATAACTTATAAGGATCTAAGGTCTTTGCCATTTCGACATAAGATCTTGAAAGCAGCTTTGATGTGTTGAATCTGTTTTTATGCACTTCAGGAAAGAGTTTAGAAACGTGGCGATGTTCTGCCAAGCTAATATACTGAGTGAGCTTTTCACAGCCGAAAGCTTCCGAAACAGATCGCCTGCTGGGAGCTAAATTATAAGCTGATATTAAAGCCAAAAATACTACTAAAGCTGTAAAATATTTCACGAAACCACCTTACGTCCAAATAACCGGTTTCTAGTAATACAAATAGTGTTCCAGTTTGATACAGCTTAAATAGCATCTCATCTTTAAATTAGCGACATTTAAAGTCCCTATGACAATTTCTGGCGCCATTTTTTATACATAGAAGAAATTATTACAGCAGTGTTGGTTTTTTTATCATTAATAATTTCTTAAGTGATATAAATAGTGTTTTGAAAATGTGAGTCTTCATATGAAATATATTTTAGTTATATCAGTAATATTTACTATTAGCTGCAGTAGAGATATTTCTAACTCTCCAGCTGACACCTCAGGTGTTACCACAAAAAGTATTAATAGTTTAAAAATGGACTGCCAAGGCAGCACTATGAGTTGTAGTGGAGCCGTTGGTGCCATCCTTATTTTTGAGGGTGATAGGCTTAACACTTTTTGCACAGCCTTTGTTTTAGCAGAATCTATAGGTCATTCCGTTGTTGCTACAAGCAGCCACTGTTTAAAACCTGCACACCATAATATTATAGAGCCCACAAATGTTAATAGAGAATATATTTTTGCTAAATATGATGTGACCACACCAAACAGTGTTGAGTTTTTTGAAATTAATCAGGTCTTATTTTCAACCTATGGCCACACAGACCGATTGGGATTGGACTATGCCTATCTTTCTACCCATGAAAGAGTCAATGTTCCAGAACATACTATTCACCACAATGTTATCGATCGTTCAGAGTTGCCACTAACTGTCACCACGGCAAGCTTTGATAAAGACAATCTATTAATTAGCATTAAAGATCAAAACAACTGCTCTTCACTTTCTGATCGCAGCCAGATAATAAAAAGCATTTTTGTTGATCCGGAAAACTTTGGTATTGAAAATTGTCGTTTCTACCCTGGAAACTCTGGAGCCCCAGTATTTTTTAAAAACAATCTTGCGGGAATACTTAATTCTGGATTAATGAAAACATCCCCAAAAGATTTGGGTTTTGAGGAGCACAACGCTCGTCAGGCCTATGCAAACAATATTTTATGCACAGAGCCTTTAAAAATAAAAAAAGCCTCTCGAAACAGTGAGAGGCCTTTATTTAGTCAAAAGTGGTTTTGCAAACCTTCATTTGTACGAAGTGACGAGTTTAGTTTTCTGATAGAGAAAATGACCCATAAAGATGCTGTTCTCGAATAGTGTGTTGACACTCACGGATGGGCGCCCCATTTGGATCATAACCTACAATGCGGCATTCATAATCTCTCCATTGACGTTGAAGCAGCTCTATATTTGCAAGGTTTTGTGCCTTATTAAAATAAAAATGAATTTGTTGCCCTAAAATAGATCTAGAACATCTGTTGGTGTCAAAATCAAAAGTGGCTCGATGAATTCTGATTTGGTCATTCTTTTCTTTGAACTCAACCTCTTTTAGTAAACCAAAAGAGACCTTACAGCCCGGAATAAAGTCATTGTTTTGTGAATCATAGAATTCAACTATGAGTTGATTAGAATCATTCAAGCTTAACTCAAGCTCTCCCATGTGATTATTAAACGAACCTGACCATGAGCCTAAAAATGGTTGAATCTCATTAATGTATTCTTGTGGAATTTCACCATTATCTATTTTTTGAACTTCAGAACAAGCAGTGAGAACAAATATAGCACTTAAACTTAAAATTAACTTTTTAATCATTATAACCCCTCCCTAATGATTAAAAAGCTATCACTTAGTTAAAAACTTGTCTACAGACTTACTAAAGCTTTTCAGTTAGGCTCTTTTAAGTTCTGTTTGATAGTTTTTTGGCAAGGCGCCCCAAGCCGCCGTATCAAGCATTTGCCCTGGAGTCACACTTGGATAGATCTCTTCAAAGCTTACACTTTGTCCAGTGGCAAGCCTTCTAAAGATATCAGAGCGCATCACTTGTTTGGGATGAGTGTAGCCCATAGCCCCTAAAATATCAGAGAATGCCGTAATAGTCTCTTGATGGTATTTAGCCACACGTTTTGTTTTAGTTGGCACATGAAGTCCTCGTATGAGTTGCGGGTCATTTGTCGCAATTCCAGCTGGACACCTGTTGGTGTTGCACTTCAATGCATGAATACACCCAAGAGAAAGCATCATTCCACGAGCCGAGTTGATTAAGTCAGCCCCTATGGCCATCTTTACCATAATATCAAAACCTGTAATCACTTTGCCAGAGGCAATGAGTTTGATGTGTTGTCTAATGCCAAAGCCCACTAAGCAGTCATTGATAAAAGCTAGGCCATCATTAAGTGTTGAGCCCATATAATCAATAAATTCTAAAGGAGCAGCGCCGGTACCACCTTCAGCGCCGTCAACGGTAATAAAATCAGGAAAGCTTTGCTTTTCTACCATGGCCTTACAAAAATCCATAAACTCAGATTTTTTACCTAAACACATTTTAATGCCAACAGGCTTGCCACCACTAAGGTTTCTCAATCTATCTATAAATTCCACCAAACCATCTGGGCCGTTAAATTCTGAATGGCCCGCCGGTGAAATGACAGCTTTGCCCTGAGGGACTTTTCGAATGTCGGCAATCTCTTTAGTCACCTTGGCTGAGGGCAAAAGACCACCTTTGCCTGGCTTGGCGCCTTGTGAAACTTTAATTTCAACCATCTTCACTTCAGGAAGACTGGCTTGTTGTTGAAAAAGGTCTTCGGAAAATTTTCCGTCATGAGTGCGACAACCAAAATAGCCGGTTCCAATTTGCCAAACAATATCTGCACCCTTTTTGTGATAAGAGCTAATTCCACCCTCACCTGTGTTGTGGTAAAAGCCTCCAAGCTTAGCACCTTCATTTAAAGCCTCAACTGCGGCACTACTGATTGAGCCATAACTCATAGCCGATACATTTAAAATGCTGGCACTGTAGGGCTGTTTGCATTTTGGTCCCCCAACTGTGACTCTGAGGTTGTCCAGCTCCACATGGGTGGGATTCATTGAATGCAGTATCCACTCATGGCCTTCTTTGTCCATATCAATCTGGGAGCCAAAAGGAACAGACTGTAAGTCGCCTTTAGCTCGCTGATAAACAACAGAGCGCTTCTCTCTGGGGATTGGTCTTCCACTTAAGTCTGACTCCACAAAGTACTGCTGTAGTTCAGGCCTGATGGATTCAAAAAAGTATCTAAGATTTCCAATGATAGGATAGTTTCTGCGAATTCCCCGTCTGACTTGTAAGCTATCAGTCAATCCCATAAGAAAAAGAGGAGCTAAAATTAACATTGTCCATAAAATTGGAGGCCAAAAATAAGCAACTGAGAATACGGCAGCAAATACAACCAATGAACAGAAATAAAACAGACGAACCACAAATGACTCCTTATTTATAATATAGATGTATTTTAAGTCCTCCCCCCAACAAAGGCCAGTTGTGGTGCGCTATAACCCAAAATTCAGTCTTCTGTCGAGAGTTAGGAACAAACTCAGATTTTGTCGATTCTGACCGACTCTGATTGACAATTTACAATTGCTACACATAATAAGACCTAGCTTATAAAGGAGAGTAGATTTATGGCTATGGTTAAACGTATCTTTTTATTTTTTGCTGTGAACATCTTGATTGTATTCACGGCCAGTATTTTTTTACACGTTATAGCAAGATATTTTGGCATTGATGTCACTGGAAACAGTGGAATTTTAATATTTTACTCAATTATTGGTATGGGTGGCGCCTTTTTCTCATTGTTTGCCTCTAAATTTATCGCAAAAATGATGTACAAGGTTCAAATCATTGATCCTACTGTAAATGATCCTAACTTAAGACAACTGGTTCATAAAGTTCACACTTTGGCCCAGTCTGCGGGACTTCGTAAGATGCCAGAAGTTGGTATTTATGAGTCTAACGAAATTAACGCTTTCGCTACAGGACCCAGTAAAAACAACTCCCTTGTGGCTGTGAGCTCAGGACTTTTACACAACATGAACGACGACGAAGTGGAAGGTGTTCTTGGACACGAGATTGCCCACGTCGCCAATGGCGATATGGTGACGATGACAATCGTTCAAGGTATTATCAATACCATGGTCCTGATTGCGGCTCAGTTTATTGCCCGCACAGTAGCTGACAGAATGAGAAGCATGGCAGCTTACTTTGTAACCTTTTATGCCGTACAAATTGTTTTAAGTATTTTAGGATCCACTGTGGTTTATGCCTTTTCAAGATACAGAGAATATCGTGCCGATGCTGGTAGTGCAAAACTTGCTGGTCGTCAAAAAATGATTGCAGCTCTTAAAGCCCTGCAGAAGAATTATGGATCTTTTGACAACGAAGGTGGCCAAGAAGCCATTAAGACACTAAAAATTAATGGCCGTAGTCGTGGCGCCATTGCAAAGCTTTTCTCTTCTCACCCAAGCCTAGAAGACCGTATAGCTCGTCTTGAGAGAATGCAGTAAAACTGTAAAACTATTTATCAAACCTTCAAAGGCCTCTCTTTTTGAGGCCTTTTTTTTTTGCTCAATTCTTATAGCTTAAAGCTGATGATTTTTTAACAATTGTAGGTTTGCACAAGCTTAAAAATTCACTACAATAATAGTATGAGGCTTTCGGGGGGAATCTTTCCATTTATAGGTTTTAGTTTAGTTTTAGGCTGCGCTATATCTACTAAAGATATACAGCCTAAAGGGGATTTTATAACTCCACCCGTGGTTTCAAAAAACATCTTAAATTCACCAGATCAATTACAAGCCATTATTAAAAATAAAAAAGCCGATGTTAATTTAAGATGGTGGGCAAAGTTTAAGCTCAGTCAGCACCATCAAAACACCGACCCAGCAAAAGCCTGTGAAGGATTCAGTCAGCTGTCTCAAATCTCGCGCTTTCCACTTAAAACTTTAAGTCATCTAAAAGCCTATGAAAGTTGCACTCAAGAGCAAGCCAATCATTTCGAGCTAACAGAGTTAGACTTAGAGAACACTCCTAAGTGGCTTGAAAAGCAGGCCTTGGACATTGCTTTAAATTATTATGACAAAAACCAAATCGCAGAAAAGGCTTTAAAACTTCATTATGAAAAGTCGAAACAAAATATGGCTTTTTCTAAAAAAATACATCACACAAAAAAAGCATTAGATTATGCTCTTAAGCTTGAAGATAAAGATTACATCAACAGACTTGAAAAAAGACTCTATAGGCTGTCTCCAAAGCTCAACCCCAAAGTAGATTCTAAGGACTATTTAAAAATTGCCAGTGAACACAGAAGAGATCGTGAATTTAAACAAGCTGAAAAGTTTTATTACAAAATTATTCATTCAAAGCATTTTAGCTTTGAAGAAAAAATAAGAGCCTACAAAGGTTTAGCTTTGTCACATAAACTTAATCGCGATAAACAAACAGCCCTTGAGATCCAAAAAAAGCTGTCTCAATTTATTTATAAATTCTTTATAAAAGATCAAAAAACATATGCTAAAGACTATTACAATCAACAGATTCGTTACGCCAGGGCTATGTGGACATTAAACTATGTCAGTGATGCAAAAAAACTATTAATAGCTCTTGAAGGAGAGGTAAAAGACTTCGTTGCGGTGACTGACATTTATTGGTTACTTGGGAGAATGGCTGAGGAGAAGCAAAACTTTAAATCCGCTATTGGCTGGTTTAAAAAAGGACTTCAGACAAAAAATATTTCTAATTATGACAAAGAAAAACTGACTTGGTACCTGGCTTGGAATTACAGAAAAGTCAGAGACTTTGAACAAGCACTCCCCGCCTTTCAACAAATTGTAAGGATAGCTTCAAGTTCTTTTGATAAAAGTCGCTACTCTTATTGGCTTGCCAGAACCTATCAAGATTTGGGCAAGAAAGAACAGGCCAATGAAGTTTATGAAACACTGCGAGAGGAAGACCAACTTGGTTACTATGGAATTTTAGCCCACAGAGAACAAGGCATAAAGCTTGAGCAGCAAGAAACTCCAGAAAGAAGCCTTGCCTCCAAAGCAAAGCTCAAATTTTATCAAACTATTAATAATAACTATATCAATTGGCTTATGGCTGTTGATGAAACTCAAGTGGCTAATAATTATTTAAATTTTACGGCCAGAAGGATGCACGCCGATTCAGGTTACGGGGCTGATGATTGGCTGCAGCTATTTAATTACTTTCAACGACTTGGTAACCATTTAAGTATTTTTGAACACCTTTATAAAATCCCTGGTCATCAAAGAGCACAACTCTTATCCAAAAAACCTGGGCTTTTATTTCCTCGCCCCTACTTCAACACTGTTTTAGATTCTGGTGATAGATATAATGTTGCCCCTGAGTTTATTCGATTATGAGGCAAGAATCAGCCTTTGATCCAAATGCTCGTAGCCATGCCGATGCCTTTGGTCTTATGCAACTACTTCCAGAGCTTGCAGAGAAAAATGCTGGTTGGATGCAGCTGCCCTACAAACACTTTGAAGATCTTTACAAACCACAGATTAACATTGCTTTGGGAGCCGCTCACCTCAGAGAGCTGTTTGATAAGTATGGCGGTATGATGATCCCAACTATTGCCTCATACAACGCCAGTGAATCAGCTATTCGAGGTTGGCTTCAAACTCGATATAGAGGTGATAGCATTGAGTTTATTGAAGACATCCCCTATGAAGAAACTAAAACCTATGTTCGCCTAGTGCTAAGAAACTTCGTTTACTATCAGCTTCTTACCTCTGAATCCTTAGCCATTAGCTTTCCTGAGTGGACACTCAATTTAGACAAGAGCTCTTGACGTTTTTTGTTCCTTAAAATGTAGATTTTTCCCAGACAAAGACCTCCAAGTGTAATGAATTAGATCTAAGCTTGGCCTTCAAAGTGCACATGTATTAGAGCGGAGGAAAAATTATGAAAATCCCCTTTTATTTTATATTTATCTTTATAGCGATGCTAAAAAATGCGGATGCCAGCCAACCAATCTCCCACGTCAGTCGCGATGCTGTGTACAACATTATGATTAAACCTGACCTCATCATTAATGACCGCGTTGATCACTTCAGCTATGAAGACATTGTGTTTGAGTATCAAATGCTTTGTGATGAAGAGCTAGAAAAGGCCAAGCAAACTGTTGTTGTTAAAGACATTAAAAATATCTGTGAAATGAGTATGGCAGCCCTAGCTAGTTTAAAAACCCCAAAAAATATTGCTCAGTATGAAAGCTATATCAAAAATAGAGTATTACAAAATAAGACGCAGGCCATTTCTCATAAAGTTTGTAGCAATAAAAACTCTAATCTTTGTGAAATGACAAACAAGGTAGCAACGCTTGCAGACTACAGTTTAAAAGTTATTTTTTATCCCTTAAAGGCTTTATTGACTGGTGATTTTAGTTTCAACTAAGTTTGATCTGATACAAAAAATTGGTTTTCTATTTTAATAATCTCTTATTCTCATAATTAAACGCTGTTAAAGCTATTTACACACATTGTGTTAGCTAGTCATTTTGACCACTGTCTCATTTTAAAATAATTAATAATTTCAGAGGTTTAATAATTCTTCCGATAGGCACTGTACTTGCTCTAGTAAATAGAGCAACGGGGGAAATTATGAAAATCAACAAAGCAGTTAAGCTTGTCGCACTATTATCAGTTTTAATTGGCTACTTAAGCTTTCATTTCTACAATCAACGTGTGGACTCAGTGGAGCTCACCTCTACCCAAGGTGATATAAAACGTAAAACTGAAATTGGTAAAGCTGTGGTTCAAAAACGTAAAAATAAAAACGAATCCCAAGTGATTTTAAATGACCCCGCCATGCAAAAAAAATGGGGACTTAAACACACACAAGCTAAAGATGCATGGAAGATCACTCGTGGTGACAAAGACATCGTGGTGGCAGTGATTGACACTGGAATTGATGTAATCCACCCAGACATAAAAAAGAACTTATGGACTAATCGTG
>JAKUPT010000093.1 GCA_022450595.1 Bdellovibrionales bacterium | reverse complement strand
GGCTGCTTAAGACGATATATACAAAAGGGACAAAATCGCTGGCAAATTAGAGGGACATTTTCGCTGGAGAATCACAAGATTATAATCAAATGTCTCAAAATAAGATTTAGCTATTAACAAGCTCTGAGAGTCTGTCTTCGTCTAAAATTTCAATTTTTCGGCCTTCTTGCTTAATGAGACCTTGTTTTTCCATATGGGCTAAAGTCTTAATCACAGTGGGGGTTCTTGAGGCACAAAAGTTGGCAATATCAGTTCTCGTCCACTTAAAATCCGGATAGAGGTTTTTAAAAATTAAAATAGCCGCGGCCACTCGTTCAATGACCTCAGCTTCTGAGATCATAACACTTCTAAGCTCTGATCTTCTAAGTTCTTTTGAAAGTGCTCGAGCCAGAAAAAAGTAACCCTTTGGGTGAGAGTCAAAAAAATCTATGACAGATTTCTTGTCACAAAAAAGAATATCGCAGTCTTCCATACAACGAGCTGAAGCATGATAGGTCTCGTTTGAAAATAAAGATCTATGGCCAAAAAACTGTTGTTTTTTAAACAATCTAAGAAGACTTTCTTGGCCGTTAGCAGAAACTCGAAGCAGTCCCACTAAGCCCGTGTTGACGTAATACAAACCCTTAGGGGCATCGTCTGCATGATAGATATACTGACCCTTTTTGAATGGGTGAGATTGGGAAAGTTGTAAGAGCTCTTTTACAAATTGCTTTTCTTCTTCAAAATTGTATTCCATTGAAAATAATCAAAGCATGGGTTTTTTGAAAAGGCCAGTATTAAAATAGAAAGCGACAAGATTTAGAAAACTGTATTGTTTTTTCCACAGTAAAATATTCTTTTGCCCCTTCAGAATCAGCCAGCGTGCTGTACTCAATCTCCATATGAACATTTCGTGGTAATTTTCCTGTGAATTCACTCATCAAATCTTGAGTTAAGGTTTTATCCATAGCTTTTAAAGACAAATTAGAAATATTTGTCATTCGTTTTTCAATAGACTCATTGGGAAGGCTCTCAGTCATGTCGGCATTGAAAACACTCATGGTGATTTTGCTCAAAGGGAGTGAAACTATATGAGCCACATCAACAATAGGTTTTTCGGTTAAAAATAGTATAAAGTGTTGATTGAGGTTGAAAACCTCAGCTTGTCCCATATAACTGGACACTTTAATGTAATCATTATTTAAAGCCTCATGAGCTAAAACATATATAGGGCGTTGATGTTTTTGAGTTTTTAGAAAACTTCTTAGTTTCTGTTCATATACTTTTTCAAGCTGTCGACCGGTAATAGATTTTGATGACGTGTCTTTAAGAGTTTTAAATTGGCTGGAGTTAAAAATCGCGCTCGGAAATCTGACAATATTGATGTGAAGGCCATCAGAAGCACTGTTACCTGTTTTAATGTCAGCTTCTCGTCTCATAAAAAATGGACGATCAAAACCTTCATAAGCATTTTCTGTGAGTAGACTCTTTTGAGGACTTTGTTTTACATAAAGTCCAAAAGGTTCGGCCCAACTAAAAAAAGGCACAAAAATAGTAATAAAAAGAACTAATACCCCATAACGCATAATTCACCCCTCAAAATAACTAAGGTCACCTTTAGTGCCTATAGAGAGAGAATTAAATTATAAAAAAACCGATGGAATAAATTATAATAAGGGTAAGTTATAATTTCATGCTTTTTTATTCATAAAGTGAGTGATTTCAGCACCGATCACCACACTTGCCGAAAATAAATAGCACCACAACAAAAAGGCCACAAATAAGCTGATCGGTCCATAGACGGACTTCATAGGGATCATGGTAATATAATAACTAAATAAAAATTGACCTACTTGTAAAATAAGAGCTGTTAGAAAAGCTCCAAATATTTGGATTTTCAGTAGTATATGTGATCTTAAAGTTATTTTGTAGACCATTAAAAATAATAAAAAGAAAGCAATAATAGAACCAAGTATTTGAATCCATTTAAAGTCAATAAAACTCGGTAATGTTAGACTCTTAAATAAAACACTGAGCACGAGAGAGGCTGTGACCGTGATTAAAAATATAAGGGTCAGTAAAATAGCCACAAGTCGTTGCTTGAGCACATACAAAATAAATTGAGGTTGTTTGGTTTTGTACTCAAAAACCTTTCTTAAAGCCTTTTTGATATGATTAAAGAATAAACTTGCTGAAAACAATAAAAGGGTCAAACTCAGAAAGCTGGATAGAAAGCTCTCTTTTAAGACATTTGTTTTGTCTCTATATAAGATATTAATGATATCAATTACAGCAGGGCTGACAATATTCTGAATTTGTTCAGTCATAGATATTTTATCAGTCAAGCCAAGCAATGTGAGCAAAGAAATTATCAGTAAACATAAGGGAGCCATACATAGTGATAAATAAAAAGACATGGCTGCAATAGTTTCAGCACTTTTATGTCTTTGAATTTGCTGCGATAGTTTTTTTACGATTAAAATCAAAGTATCTCCGTTTTTTATATAGTCTAAAAACTTACAACTAGTGATGTCACTGATTAAATTTGTTTTGACTAATCAGTAAGCCATTGAAAATCTAATGCATGAATCTATTTGAGTTGGAGCTTAAAATGTTTGAAGGCTTTTGGTCGTTTAAATATGTCTATTTACTAAGTGTTTTTGCGGTGATGTCCGTTTTAACCATAGTAGGCATGATTTTATTGAAAAGAATGGAGTCAAAACGTCTTTCGGCTCTTAAAAGGAAAGACCTTAGCGAGGCTGTTGAGACAGACTCACCAGAGGAAGATTCTGAGAAGATTGCAAAGCATCGAGCTGTTGTTAGTGTAGAGAACCGATTTATTTTTATAAGACGGCTCTTTCTTCCCTCTATGGCTCTGCTATCAATTTTTGTAATGGTTTTGCCTTTTTTAACCTTTCTGCCGGCCGCTTATATTTCTATTTTTGCTGGTGCTGTTGCGGTGCTTGTTGGTATGGCCGCTCGACCTTTAATTGAAAACCTATTCGCTGGACTCGTGATCACTTTCAATCAACCGATTCGAGTTGGTGATACGGTTATCATTCAAGGTCGATATGGCACGGTTGAAGACATCAACTTATTGAATACAATTATCAAAGTATGGAACTGGCGTAGATTTATTATACCAAATAATAAGTTGCTGACTTTAGAATATGAAAATTTAAGTTTAAACAGTGAAAATGAGTGGGCTCATGTCAGCTTTTGGGTTGAGCCGGCCGTGGAACTGGAAAAAGTCCGTGAGATTGCAAAATCAGCCATGAAAGCCTGTAAAACATTAAGTCCTGTTGAGGAACCCTCTTTTTGGGTCATGACTATGGGAAAAGAGGCCATTGAGTGTTGGGTGGCTGGCTGGGCCAGCTCTCCAGCAGAGGCTTGGGCTTTAAAGTCTGGAACCAGGAGAAACCTCACTAAATTATTAAAAGAGCATAAAATTAATTATCATTTGAAGCGAAATATGATCACTGATCACAGTGTTAATATTATTGAAAGGAAATCGGGTGATTGATAATCCCTTTCGTCAGCATTTACCCAAATTTGTTCAGCCACTGATTGCTTTTTATAAATTTCTAGGTCTTTCACCAAATCAAATAAGTATTTTATCTTTGTTTATCAGTTTTTATTGTTTGTGGCTTATAATATCAGATCAATTGATTTTAGCTTTAATTGTGTGGTGGGCTGGAAGATTATTAGATGGCACAGATGGGATTTATGCCAGACAGACCCATCAAGCCTCAGCCTTTGGAGCCTACTTAGATATAGTGTGTGACATGGCCTCCTATTCATTGGTTGTTATTGGGCTATCTGTTACCTTCCCTGAATTTCAAATGCAGTGGATGTTAATGGTGTTTTTTTATGTGCTCTGTATTGCATCAGCTTTGTCTTTAGGCGCATTGGAAGCCGAGCATGGAAATACAAAAGACAACCGTGGCCTTAGATTAGGGGCCGGCTTAGCTGAGGGAGGAGAGACGGGTATTGCCTACTCTGTATTTTTTGTTTTTCCCCAGTATTTGAGTATAACGACATGGGTTTGGGTTGCCATTCTTTTCACAACTGTTGTATCAAGAACCATCTTAGCCCATAGCATTTTAAAGAGGTAAAAATGGAAACATTCAGCGCAAAACACATTCTTGTCGCTCATGAGTATGAAGCTCAAGACCTTATAAAAAAAATAAATGATGGAGTAAGCTTTGAGGAGCTAGCTCAAAAGTTTTCTAAGTGCCCTTCTTCTCAGCAAGGTGGAGATTTGGGGAGCTTTACTAAAGGACGAATGGTGCCAGAGTTTGAAGAGGCTGTAGTTGCTCTGAAACCAGGAGAGGTCTCAGAGCCCGTAAGAACCGCCTTTGGTTATCATTTGATATTGCGATATTAAAGAGGTTGATCTTTAACCCCAAGACGTCCAACAAAGGGAAGCTTTAGTGCCGGACTTAAAAAGTCTATGCCAAAGTTCATTCCAACTATGTTGAGCTCAATGCCCTCTGCAGCCCCCACAGTCAAGCCAAGAAGTCCATATAAAGAGGCTTGAACTCCTGTGCCAGATTCAGACCAAGCAAAAAAGTCATTGTTATTGAGCCGGTCCTTGCCAATAGCCGTCGGAGGTAATTCAACTGTGAGCTCTGGAACGCTTCGAATAATATGCGCCACAAAGGTGTTACTGTTAGGTCCTGGGTAAACCCCGTAGTCATTATTATAACTATAGCTTTCTACCGCTTTGGCAATTTTAGGTATCGCTTGTTCTGCTTTTTCGCCCCTTAATTCAAAGATTAAGCTTGGTTTTTTATCAAACCAAATGCGATCAGGTATGTCTTTTTTTACAGAAACAGCACTTAAGCCCCTGCGTACGTTCCAGCCAAGAACTTGATAAACAGTATATTGCTCAGCATTTTTAGGTTTAACTGACACCCATGGGTGTACGCCAAAATAGCCTCTCCATGAAAACGCACGAGCGGTATAAATTTGTACAATGGCCTCCGGTGCCTCACTGGGAAGCGGAGCTATTTTTGCAGAACTTCTATCTGCAGTTTTCCAACTTTTAGAATGAGAGCAACCAACTAAGCCAACACTAATCATTGCTAATACAATGAGTGAGCTAAAGAAGACCAATATTGATTTAAAAATAGTTTTAATCACAATTTTACTCCTTCAAGGCCTTTTTAAAGTTAGTTATAAATAACTCAAAGTTTTCAATGTGGGGCATATGACCAATATTATTAATTTTATACAATTTAGCTTTTGGGAGAAGTTTAACAGCTTTATCGCCCAAGTCTTGATACTGGCCTAATTTATAAGAAACATTTGGTTTCTTCCATCCACGTCCTGGCCCTGTGCGGTCACGTGTGCCTAAAATTAAACGGGTAGGAACTTTTAAATGTGCAAACTCATTTACTACTGGCTGTGTAAAGACCATATCAAAAGTTAAGGCATTGTTCCAAGCCACAAGTTTCCAGTCTGGGCCTTGGATCCAGCCTTTATGCATTTTTACCCATGGGTCATATCGGCTGTGCCATTTGCCGTCATAGTAATACTTTTTTTGATAGTCTTTCACTTTTTCAGGTGTTTTGTTGAGTTCATTTTGATAAAAAAAGCTCACATCTTTATATTCTACATATTTTAAATAATCCTCAAGCCCAATAGGGTTAATTAAGACAAGCTTATCAATAGACTTAGGCTTAAGAAGAGCCATTCTTGAGGCCAACATACCACCCATAGAATGACCAACAACAATATAGTTTTTTATATCTAATTGTTTAAGGAGGTCGAAGGTATTGTTAGCTAAAGCTGCAAAGCTGTATTGATAGTTTTTTGGTTTGGTAGATTTCCCAAATCCAATTTGATCAGGCATAACGACATTGTATCCATTTTCAAATAGCCACAAAGCTGTTGTTTCCCAATAAGCTCCAGAAAAATTTTTACCATGTAAGAGCACAATGTTTTTTTTGTTCTCAGGTTTTTTTAAATACATGTATCTCATGGTTAAATTTTGATTTTGAGATGTAAAGTTGTAGCTTTGAACTTGAAATGGATAGTTCACTTGAGACAGTTCTGCATCATATTTTAATGAGCTGTGGGTGCATCCCACAGCTAAAAGGGTCATAAAAATAATATATTTCATAAGTAACACATTCTTTCTTTAGTATTTAACACTGCATCCATAGGGCTTGGCCTGAGGGGTTGTCACTTTTTTTCCATTCATAGCTTGCTCAAGAGCTGCAACCACAAAGTTTTTAGAATCTGGAATAACTTTAGGGTTTGCCGAGTTATTGTCATCAATACCACCAGCATATACGAGTGTGCCTTTAGGGTTGATCACATACATATGAGGTGTGGTTTTGGCTCCGTAGGCTTTACCCATATTGCCGTCAACGTCTAAAAGAATATCTGAGGCATTGGACCCAGCTTGTTTTTTTATGTTTTGTGCCTCACTGGCGGTGAGATAACCTTGTTTGCCTTTTGCTGATGAAATGATACTTAACCAAACAACCCCTTTTTGAGTGTAGGTTTTTTGCAGCTTTTGCATGTTTTTACTACCATAGTGCTTTTTTACATAAGGACAGTCTTTATTATACCATTCTAAAACTACCCATTTTCCTTTTAACTCATCTAAGCTGTATTGTTTGCCACTTGATGCAGACTCTTTAAAATCCGGAGCTGGGGAGTTCGGAGTGGCGGCTTGCATGATAAGTGGAACTATAAATATTAATCCAATAGCGATTATATGTTTCTTCATTTTTAAAACTCCTTTTTATTTATAAATTACTTTTAATTTCATCAAAAGATAAGATTTGAGGCAAAATGATCGGCTTATCTAGGTTTGGTTTATAAATTAAATAAACAGGAACTGAATTGCGTCCAATTTTTTCTAATGAAGCTGTAATTTCTTTATTGTAATTGGTCCAATCAGCTCGCATTAAATAAACCTCATGTTTTTTAAACAGTTTTTGAGTTTTTTCAGTGTCTAAAACTCGTGTTTTATTCACTTGGCAAGTTATGCACCATGCAGCGGTGTAATCAATAAAAACCGTTCTTGTTTTTCTAACTTCTTCAAGTTTTTTGGAGGAGAACTGATTCCATTGGCTTTGTGCTTTGGACTGAACAATTGGGTTTTGCAATTTGGACACATGCACACCTCCAATCAATAAACATAACAGGGCTAGAATAAGCGCAATAAAATTATATTTTTTAAGCGAGGAATAAAACCATAGGAAAAAACTAAACGCCAACAAGTAAGCCAATGAAATAAGCCAAGCACTGCCGTTTTTTTGTTGTTGCAAAACCCAAATAAGCCATAGACATGTGGCAAACAAGGGGAAGGCAAAAAACTGCTTGAGCTTTTCCATCCAGACTCCCGGTTTAGGAAGCAGGCTTAAGCTTTTTTTGAAAACAGCAAATAAAATAAAGGGGCTCGCAAGACCAAGACCTAAAAATAAAAATATCAAAAAAGACTCTAGGGGGCTTAATATAAGAGTGGCACCAAGAGCCACTCCCATAAGCGGGCCGGTGCATGGGGGGGCAATCACCACAGATAGAATTCCTGTAAAAAAAGAGTTTAAATTAGAATTGTTAAACTGATATTTAGTTGTGTTCAAATTCACTTTTAAATCAATGGCTCCTAAAAACATTAAAGACATAGTCCAAAAAAGTGCAAGCAGAGCAAATACAAATATTGGAGATTGAAGCTGAAACCCCCAACCAATACTTTGTCCCATAGATTTAAGTAAAAGAAAAATTAGGCCTACAAATGATAGAGTGGTTACAACTCCAAGAGCATAAAATAGGCACTCCTTTTTTCTGAGATATTCTGGAGCTTTTAAAAGAGAGAAAGCCTTGATGGATATAACCGGTAACACACAGGGCATAAAATTTAAAATAAGCCCTCCAATAAATGCAAACAATAAAAGTAAAAGTATATGTGAATCAGTCTCTATGGTGTTTTTGGGTAAAATGTTTATGTTTGTAAACTCATAAGCCTGTTGTTGATCAAAAATAGTAAGGTTAAGTGTTTTTTGTTTTATATTGTTAAGCCCAAAACTCAGGGATTTAGTGTTTTTGTTCCATTTAGGTTTTTTGTTATCAACTAGTGTAGAGCCAAAGGGAAAGGCTTGCGGTGAATGAATGTCGCCTTTAAAATGAACAATAACCTCATTACTATCAATTTTCGCTTGGTCGATAGTAAATGGAGCAACATTTGTTTTTTTAGGGGAGAGATTATAATACTTCTCAAGTAGTTTTAGTTCTTGTGCTTTATAATCTGTGTTTGTTCCCGTAGGTGTTTTAAAAGACAGTGTTGCAAACCCGGGGATGCAGTCAACCTTGCATACGAGCCATTCTAAATCGATCTTGGCCTGAACGTGATCTTTGTTGAGGACCTCAAGATCAAACACAAATACGACTTGTTTTTCATAGCCAATATTTACCAAGTGTTCTATGGGAATTCGTTTTGGTTTCGGCCAATAGGTTTCAACAACTTTTGCACCATTGGTATTGAAATTAAATTTCGGTTCGGCCCCAGAGTCCCCGGGATTTTTCCAATAGATGTGCCAATGGGGAGCTAGGTCAAACTGTATTCCAATTTTAGATTTTGCATTATTTTGAAAGCTGGTTGGTAAAATTAATTTCACATCAGCATGTTCTGTTGACACACTTTTTGTGTTGGCAAAACAAGTCACACTTAAAATTAAGACAATTAAAACTTTTATCCACATAGAGCTCACACTACTCTGAAATACATCCTTTGGCTACAATTTGTGATGGGTTAATGCTTGGGTGAGAGTAGTAATAGTGCTGTTTAATATGTTTTAAGTTAATAGTACTATCAATTCCTGGCAGCTCTTTGATATAGGTTAAAAGTCGGCTCATGTTTTTGTACTCTCTAATCAGCTTGCCATTACATTTAAAGTGAGTGTGGTAGACTTCATCGTATCTTAAAAGTGTAGGAAACAGCCTCAGGTCAGCTTCTGTAAGTTGATCACCAGTTAAAAACTTTGTTTGAGACAATTGATCTTCAACAATATTCAAAGCTTCATAAAGCTGATCAAAAGCCTCGTTATAGGCCTCTTGGCTTTTAGCAAACCCACAGCGGTAAACTCCATTATTTATATTGTTATAAACAAGACTATTCCACTTATCGATCTGCTCCTTTAAGGCTTCAGGGTAATAATTTTCAGTATTGCCTGTGATGTGATTAAACTCAGTATTAAACATTCTTATTATTTCAGAAGACTCATTATTAACAATTGTTTCTTGTTTTTTGTCCCATAAGACGGGAACTGTAACTCTTCCGGTAAATTTAGGATCAGCTTTTAAATAAATTTCTCTTAAAAAATCACTTTCAAATAAAGGATCGCTGGGAATAGTGTCAAAATCATGTTGAAAAGTCCAACCATCCTCAAGCATGTTAGGAGAAACTACGCTGACAGAAATGATTTTTTGTAAGTTTTTAAGCTCTCTAAAAATTAATGACCTATGAGCCCATGGACAGGCGTAGGAGACATACAAATGGTATCGATTTTTTTCAGGTAAGAATGGGCCCTGTTTTGAGATTTGGTTTCGAAAGGTCACAGGCTGTCTTATAAACTCGCCT
>JAKUPT010000092.1 GCA_022450595.1 Bdellovibrionales bacterium | reverse complement strand
TTTATTACTTGAGGTCGCAAATAATCATGCTGAAGTGCTTGATTCTCCTGAGCCCGATGTTTTATTTAAAGGCTTTGGTGATAGCACACTGGACTTTGAGCTTCGCGTTTGGACAGAGCAATTTGCAAGCAAACCAGGACTGCTTACTAGTAATATTAATTTTAGTATTGCAAAAATTTTTGAAAAAAATGGCGTTAAAGTTCCCTATCCACAAAGAGATTTACACATTAAAGAAAAGCCTTAATTCTACAGATTTAAGTCCAGAGCACTAAAGTCCAGAAAACACTGAAAGCCAATGTTTACAGGCTTAACAGAAGAACTGGTCTGTCTAAAACTCAGTATTTAATAAAAAATTTAAATATGAGAGTTTTAATAATTATTTTATTATTCATTTCAATAGGCTGCGCCAAACCAGAATCAAATATTATAGACACTAGCACTAAGGCCTCTGATGAAGGGGGCAAAAATAAAGACACCACTCCGCCAAATGAGGATGAAAACAAAGAAGAGGAAGAGCTTCCAGAAGAACCCATCAATGGTAACTTTGTATGCTATATCGGCGAGAGCAATGATCACAAAACATGTATGGTGACTACAGACATCAATGACATTGTTAGCAAAAATGAATACAAATACAAAAAGCCAAGTCGGTTTTTAAACAACCCCGATCAATACAGAAAACCTTACCACCTTTTGGACTTAGAGCAATTAGATCCACTTTTATATGTTTCAAAAAACTTTCAAATAGGAGAGTTTCTAGTTCGTTTTAAGGGCCAATACGGCATCCTTGCCCCAGTATTAATTGAAAAACTACAACTTTTAAGAGAAGCCCTTCAAGCTCCCATTCATATCAACAGTGGATATAGAAGCCCTACATATAATAAATCAGTTGGAGGGGCTAATTACTCTAGGCATATGTATGGCGACGCTGTGGACATGTGGTCAAGTGAGCAGTCTCTCGATGCTTTAAAGGATCAGTGTATTGATAAAGGCGCTTCTTTTTATCAGCTTTATAGAACTCATATTCACTGCGACTGGAGAAATCATGATTTGGACCCTGCTTTTTATCCACCTTTGTTAGAGCAGCCAATGTCTCTAACCCCAATGGCTGAGTTTCAAATTCAGTCGGAGTTAACTTATCACAAGGCTTCAAACACAGTGTATGTATCACATCCTGAAGCAGAAGAGGCTCATGATGATTTAAGATATGATTGGACGGTTGTAACAAAAACAGTAGTGCACAGTGTGACTAATTATCAGCCCGAGTTAAATTTAAACACCTATAAAAACGTGGAAAAAGTTTATGTGGATATAGGAAGCGCTGTTAGAGTTGAACTGAAGGTCAAATAAAAAAAAGCCCAGCTCAAAGAGCCGGGCTTTATTAGATCTAAAATCTAAAATTTAAATTATTAGAAGTTTCTTGGTCTGAAACCGCCGCCGCCACCACGTGGTCCACGACTTTCTCTTTCACGAGCGATAGAAACTTTAAGGTTTCTTTGTAAGAACTCAGAACCATCTAAAGACAAAGCATCTTGAGCAAGGTTATCACTTTCCATTTCAACAAAAGCAAAACCTTTAGATCTTCCAGTGTCACGGTCACGAATTACTTTTACAGAGCTTACAGATCCAACAGATCCAAAAAAGTCTTGTAGTTCTTCTTCGCTAGCATTAAACGGAACGTTTCCTACATATAGTTTGTTATTCATTTTATTTCTCCTTAGTAACAATCCTCTTTGGGATTAAAATATTTAGTTAATGGACCAATAACCAAGTGCTTATTGGTTTTGAATCCTACATGGATCCATTTGCTGAGAATAAATTGTCATTATTTAACCAGAGATGACCTGGAAATGTCTCAAAGAATGACAAGACATAAAGGCCTTTACATACACAGTCCTTTCGAGAGAAAAGAAGACAAAGTGCTCTTCATAAAACCTGTGTATAATTTTTTTTGGGAAGGTATTGATTTTTTGATATGTGCTCTGTCCATCTTAAATTTAACTCTTTGGCCTTGGACAGTGAAAAAATGATTTTAACCAGTATCCTAGGACAACTAAGATAATGCCTTAATCTTTGGCGTTTTGCAATATAATTCGGGTAGATTTTTCAAGCCCAAGAGTTGTTTAAGGTGGGTAGTTGTTACAAAAAACACCTCTTTTATCAGATATTTAACTGATTTTGTTCGGCGTCTTGCATGCCCGTGGACCAGCGTCTAAGGTAGGCCATCGTGTAAAAAATATTAACCATAAACCGGGGTGGTCTTGTGATTGTAGCCAGTTTTATCTTCTGTCTTTTGTTTTTTGTTTTTATTGGTCTTCTTTCAAGTATGAAGGCTCAAAAAAATAACTCAGACTATTTGTTGGCAGGTAATTCAGTTCCTGCGTGGCTTGTGGCCTTGTCCGCTGTTTCTACAAATAACAGTGGCTTTATGTTTATCGGTCAGATTGGTTTTACCTATCAATTTGGACTATCTTCTATATGGCTTATGATTGGCTGGATCACAGGGGACTTTTTAGCTTCCATGTTGATTCACAAAAAAATAAGAACTAAGTCTGAGGAAAATAACATTTTAAGTTTTGGGGGCGTAATCGCCAATTGGTACGGAGAAAACCACAAAACGATTCGTGTCGTTGTTGGACTTATCACTATTGTTTTCTTAGGCACCTATGCTGGTGCTCAGTTCAAAGCAGGAAGTAAAGCACTGCATGTTTTATTCGGTTGGGATTACTCAACAGGGGCTATTATTGGCGCTGTGATTGTCTTTCTTTACTGTATGGCTGGAGGGATTAGAGCTTCTATTTGGACAGATGCCGCTCAGTCCTTTGTCATGATAGGTGCGATGTTTATTTTATTTGTATACGCCCTTGCTGAAATTGGGGGTTTTCAAGATTTCTATCAAGCTTTAAAAACAGCTACGCCAACCTATATGAATTGGTTTCCCGAGGATGTGGGAGCCCGGGGGTGGTATGGTCCCATTATGTTTGTCTTTGGGTGGTTTATGGCAGGTTTTGGTGTGACAGGGCAGCCTCACGTTATGATCCGGTTTATGACCTTGGATGACGCCGAAAACATGAAGAAAATGCGATTCTATTATTATACGTGGTTTATTTCATTTTACATTTTAGCCATCGGTGCCGGCCTCGCCGCAAGATGTTTAATTCCAGCTGAGTCTTTTGACCCGGAGCTAGCCCTTCCAATGCTCTCAAAAACTTTACTTCCAGATGTTTTGGTTGGATTGATGCTGGCTGGTATATTTGCCGCGACCATGTCCACAGCGGACTCACAGATTTTAAGCTGTTCTGCGGCCTTAACAAGAGATCTGCTTCCTCCTAAATGGGTGTCTTATTTGATTACAAAATTAGGAACGGTGATTGTAACTATTGGGGCATTGATCATTGCATTATATGGCCCAGAGAGTGTGTTTCAGCTAGTTCTAATCAGTTGGTCTTTCTTAGCTTCGGCATTCTCTCCAATACTAGTTTTATATGCGTTTAAGGTACGTATAAATAAACGTACACTTTTAACAATGATGACATTGAGTGTGGCGGTTTGCTTGTATTGGAGAAATTCACCATATGCCGATGTTGTTTATGAAGTGGCTCCTGGTGTGGTGACAGGTCTTGTTGTGTTCTTTATTATGGATAAACTAGGTTTTAATAAGCTCGCTCGGTTAATTGATGATAAAAATTAATGAGAATGTTTACACTTATGATTATGACTTTAAAATGGGCGGGGGAGTTTACTTCCCCGCTCGTTGTATCATAGTTAAAAATAACACGGAGTTAACATTAATTTCTCCCGGGCCATTTCATGAGGCCGTATTTAATCAAATTCACACACTTGGAGAGGTGAAGCATATTATAGCGCCTAACTGCTTTCATCACGCTTATATTAATACAGCTCTCAGGCATTTTCCGCAGGCTCAACTTTATATGCCTTACACTTTAAATAAAAAATATCCCGGTAAGTTTTTAGCAGAGTACGAAAATTTATTAGATCAATCTCAGGTATCGAATCTTTTATTAAAACAAGTCTCAGGTCATAAAGTACTCTCAGAGACTGTGTTTTTTGAGCCAAACTCGAAAACCTTAATACTGACGGATTTGATATTTAATATTGAAAAAACAAAGAATTTAATTTCAAACATATTTTTTAGCCTTCTTACTTTAAAAGGCAAGCCCAAGCTAAGTCCGCTTATCAAATTCACAGTTAAAGACAAAGCTGTATTTTTTGATGACCTTCGTGAGATATTAAATTTAGATTTTGAAACTATTGTTATGGCTCATGGAACCCCAATTTCCAGTGACGCCAAGGCCACCTTACAGTCAGCTTGGGGAATTGACCTTTAAAGTTCCTCTAAAAATCTGACAACTTTTTCGAATTGTTGAATTTGACCTGTGGCTTTAAAACTTTTTGCTAGATCAACTAAAAAAATATAAAATGCTTTTGCTGTCGGGCCTTCTAAGTTTAATTTCTTTAAACGTTTTTTAGGTGTTTGAATTAAAGATTCAAACAGTGGCTGTAGAGCCTTGATGATTCCAATATGATCATTTTTTTGTATAGCTTCGGTGTAACTTCGAACGGCTTCAGTTGTTATAGTATTGAAGCCATGTGCATTTTTCAATGTTCGACTGGCTTCACTTAATCCGACTTGAGAGAGGTGTTCAATGGTCTTTAGTAGATCAAGTTGTTTTGTAGTTAGCGTTTGCTGGTCGACCTTAAAGAGTCTGTGAAGGGTTGTCATATTTAATATAAACTTTTGAAAGCTCGTTTCAAAGTTTGTAGAGGAATTAAGTTGTTCTGTAGATTTAGCAAGATAAAACCATGTTTCGTAAGGTGGGTCCTTAATAACAAGCGCACGTCTCATGTGGGCGTTAGAGGCTTTGTAATCACCAGTATGATAGGCTGATTTACCGGCAATGTGATGAAGCATCTGGTAGTATTTATGACTTTCATTCCAGTCTTTTCCAGTTTTTAAAAGTTCTTCAGCTTTTTGGGCTGCTAAGTCATACTTTTTTGCCTCTAATAAAATTTCAGCCATAAAATAATTCAGTTCAAACATTAAATCTTGGTTTTTGTTTTTTAAGATGGCAGGTTCAAGTTTTCGTAGCTCTCGTGCCGTTTCCAAAGGGGATTTAGTTTCCAAAAACTGTTTATGTAAAAGGTCTAATTGAGATTCCAGTGCTTTAACGCTTTGTTGTGTTAGAGCAGGGGTGATATTTTTGGGACTTGATTCATTTAACTTTTGTTCAGAGTTCCGTTGCGAGTAAGACAAAAAGCCTTGTTCCACCAAGTCGCGGTCTAGGCCTTTATCATTAAACGTTGATTGCACGATAAGTCTGATTTTTTCAGTTAAAATCCAACGTACGTTTCTCAAGGTAAGACCTAATTTGTCTGCGATATCTTCTCGACTGACAAAGCCCTCTTTAGTGAGGCCATAAAACAGTTCAAAAACTTTCACTCGGTTTTGAGCATCTCTCTCCAGCTGATCTTGGGTGGCTTTTTTAGATCTGTTGGTCTCAAAAACTTGAGATTTAATCTTAGCTTTAATGTGGTCAATCAGTTTATGTACGTAATTAATTTCAGACAAGGAGCTTACAATATCTAGGCTAGGGCGAGCTTTTAAACTTTCTAATGAAAATCCCGTTGAGGTCTCAGTGTTTTCTCTCACTGTATTGAGTTTTCCATGAAGCAATATTTGTTTGGCTTTATTCAGGCTGATCTTTTCAGTATAGCGACTGTTGTATTCTTGAACAACTACTTCAGGGGTAAGCCTTAGTCCTTGTGCTTCATATTTGTCTTTAAGCGGGCCAAAAAAGTTTTTGGTTTCATTGTAGTACTTAACACCATAATCAATAACTTCGTCGTCTTTTCTGTGGTTCTTTAGGACGTTTTTGATGACCTTATGAAGGGCCTGTAAGAAGCTAGCGTTGGGATCTTCTAGTCGATAGTTCTCATGAACTAAATGGTGGATTTCCACTACAACTTGATTCACAAGTTCAGGGAATATGGAGTTTTGTCTTGAAACTTTGCGAGCCACATTTTGAATAACAAATGGAATATTAGAAATAATGAGTGCTTCCATAGCTCTTTGGTCACCAGCACGAGCTTGGGCCACAAATTCGTGAAGCTGCTCTTTGGAATAATATTCTACTTTATGGATTTGTTGCCAGCGTCTGTGTTGTAGCAGCAGGTAATCAACGCTGCTCATGTTGGAAGAGTCCACATCAAAGGCATTGTAATAGGGTTTTGGAGAGTCTTGAAAGAGACGAATGCACTGATTTGCACCGTATGCAAAGTAAGGCATCACTAAAATTAAAAATGCAGCAAGTAACTTTCCCATCAATTAAGTCCTGTTAGCACGGCTTTTTATGAGCATCAACTGAAGCTGTATGTGTTTAAAATACTTACACAATTAAGTAAATTGTCACTTATTTCACAAGCTTAAAGCCGCTTACGTTTACCCCCATATAATAGCAAATTACGTACCTTTCATGGGTTTTAAAGTGGGGCTAAGCTTATGAATTCTTTAATCAATTTTATATAAGGCCAGGGACTTAAGTTTTGTTTGTATAGGATTTTATGAAAACGCTGCGTTTTTTTATAAGTGTTTTTTTAAAGCTGTGTTAAATGTAATTTAATGTAAGGGCCTAATATGAAACCAAATCCCCATTCCCAAATTTTTGAAAACCTCAGTCAGCCATTAATTGATCAGGGCTATTTTATCAAAGACGATTTGTTTTTACCCGACTTGATTTCAAACATGTTAAAGTTTGCCCATAAAAAATATGAGTATGGCGAGTTTAAAAAAGCCTCTATTGGTCGTCAGCTCAATAAAACAAAAATTGAAAGCATTCGAGGCGACGAAATTCAGTGGATTGATAATTGGTCAGAGTCGGCAAGCCTTAATACCTATGGACTTTTTCTCGAACAGTTTTTAGATGCTTTAAGAGTAAACTTAAGAATTCCTTTAAAACGATTTGAGGGACATTTTGCTTATTACCCTGTTGGTAAACACTATGTTCGCCATATAGATCAACACGCCAAAACTCAGCACCGACAGGTGACCTGTATATTGTATTTAAGTGATTGGAAGCCTAAAAACCAAGGGGAGCTTATTATGTATTTACATGATGGCTCTCAGCTAGAGGTTGCACCAAAGGCCGGAAGATTTGTTTGTTTTTTAAGTGGGCGCATTCCCCATGAAGTAAAAACCACTCAGGCCCCGCGCTGGTCAATAACCTCTTGGATGCGCGACGACCTGGTTGATTTTTTGCCTTTTTAATTTCCCAAAATATAATGAAACATTAGAGGAGCCACAATGCTGGCGTCCGACTCTATGATGTATTTGGGAGTTTGTTTTGATAACTTACCCCAAGTGATCTTTTCGTTAGGAACAGCGCCAGAGTAAGACCCATAGCTTGTGGTTGAGTCACTGATTTGGCAAAAATAACTCCATTTTGGCGTATCAACTTCTAGGTCTTGTTCCAGCATCGGCACAACACATATGGGGAAGTCACCAGCAATCCCTCGTCGAATTTGGAAAAAGCCAACGCCTGTTTTGCCAGCAGCTTTGGGGTAGCACTTGGCCAGTTCAAGCATATAATCGATCCCAGTTTTTACAGCCGTACGACTGACTTTTTCTTCTAAAACTCGGGCCGCAAAAATATTTCCGGTAGTACTGTCCTCCCAGCCAGGAACAAACAGTGGTAAGTTTTTTTCAGCGGCAGCCACAAGCCAAGAGTCTTTTGGGTCAATTTGGTATTTTTCTTTTAATAAGCCCTCGTTTAAAATTTGATACAAATACTCATGGGGAAAATAGCTTTCATTGTTTTGACTGGCTTGAGTCCATTTGTCGACGATCACATGTTCTAATCTGCGAATGGCCTCTTCTTCAGGAATACAAGTGTCAGTCACCCGGTTCAGGTGACGGTCCAATAGAGCTTGCTCTTCGTCTTCTGTGATATGTCTGTAATTTGGCACACGCTCATAAAAGTCATGGGCTACAAGGTTGTAAAGGTCTTCTTCTAAGTTGGCTCCAGTGCAGCTAATAGCTTGCACTTTATTTTGGCGAATCATTTCAGCTAAAGACAGTCCAATTTCTGCAGTACTCATAGCTCCAGCCATTGTGACCATAAAAGGCACGCCTTGTTCAGACATTTCTTTGTATTTTTGACTAGCTTCTTTTAATACAGCCGCATTAAAGTGACGATAATTATGATTGATAAAATCGGTTATAGTTCCCAATTTATGTCCTTTCTGTGACTGCTGAATAGCAATCCTTTTTAGCCTTTTTCTAGTATGTAGAAAATGAAAAAACAAGTGGATTCAAATGACAAGCTCACATAATTATGTAAGGCTCGTTAAATTAAAGCTGAGGATACGAATTTTGGAAACAATTATTGATTGCAAGTATTTTCCTGAGTGTACGGGTTGTACATGGATCGGAAAACCCTACAGTTGGCAACAATCACAGATGTTAGAGAGCTTAAAAATCGCTCTAGATGAAGCCGAACTAAAGGTATTAACTCCCTTTGGCTTTCGAGCCACCCAACCATACCAGTTGAGGGATCGGGCAGATTTAACGCTAGAGCGCAGTCAAGAAGGACTGACTCAAATAGGCTTTTACAATAAGACCAAAAATTTAGTGAACATCAAAGAGTGTCGTATTTTTTCACCAAAACTTCAAAGTTGGTATGAATGGATACTAGACAACCCGCCTCCTATCGTTGAAAAAGGATCTTTTCGTATACGAGTGGGTGAGGACGACTTAAAGGGTTTATGGCTCGATTTTTCAAACAAAGATATCAAGGCTCTTATTGAAGAAAAAAAATGGCTCACTGAAGTTTTAAAACAGGCTGTTGTTGAAGTGGGGCAGCGTCAAAAACAAATGGTTTTAAATAAGGGAGAATTAAAATTAGTTAAAAAAGCTCAACCTCAAAATTGGTTTAAGACTTACAGTTATCCCAATTACGACTCTATTAACTTAAAATCTCTAGTTAGCTCGTTCACGCAACCAAGCATTGATGCTAATAAAGTACTTATTCAAACGGTGTGTGAAGCTTTAGAAAACATAAAGCCTAAAAATACCTTAGAGTTATTTTCTGGAATTGGAAACTTAACTATTCCGTTGGTGAGTTTAGGAAGCTTTGTAAGCTGCTATGAAGTGGATAAAAACGCTATAAGAAGTTTTGAGCAAACACTGAAGGATTATAAATACGATAATTTTATAAAGTTATATCAAAAAAATTTGTATTCAAAATCTGTTGAAATTAGTTGGGAAGAATTTGATCTTTTAGTTGTAGATCCTCCAAGGTCAGGTCTTAAAAACTTTACAGACAAAATTGAGCCTGACAATAAGCCAAAAAATATATTGTATGTTTCTTGTTTTTTAAACAGTTTGATCGAAGATCTAAAAAAGCTATCAAGTCTTGGTTATAAGATTCAATCAGTAAGCGGCGTAGACCAGTTCCCACAGTCTTCCCATTGCGAGTGGGTTGTGTTGCTGGAGTCATAAAAAAAGCACAGATTGGGTAAAATCTGTGCTTTGGGAGAAATCAAGAATTTGAATACTTTTAGAATATCCTATTGTTTGAAAAAGTAAAATATCACATT
>JAKUPT010000091.1 GCA_022450595.1 Bdellovibrionales bacterium | reverse complement strand
TCAGAGATAGCATTATCTCTTCATTTGAAGAATTGACGCCGGTCAAATGATTTGCGAAAAAGTTTCTTTATGCTTAGAGTGAAATTAAAAAGAAGGTACCTGCCTATAGATGAGATATTTAAAATTTAATGTTCTTTTTATACTTTTGATTGTGGATAATTCCTTTTCTCATCAAGGAGAAAAGCATTTCCGCAAGGAATCAGACCTTAAAAAGGTTGAAATTGATGCACTTCAAAAAATTAGTGAATCTTATCAAAAGAACATTGTAATTATTTTCAAAGCAAAGTGTTTTGACTGTCATGGAGACGCCAAGGATTTACCTTGGTATCATTCAGTTCCTATTGCTAAAAAAATTATGAATGATGACATGAAAGAGGCAAAAGAGCATTTGGATATAAGGGAGGGATTCCCCTTTAAAGGACATGGCAGTCCTCAAGAAGATTTACAAGCCATTCTTGAGACCACTCAGAAAATGAAAGGCCTCCCTTTTGTTACCGGCCTGATGCATTGGTCAACGAAGCTGACAAAAAACGAAAAGAAACAAATTACAAGTTGGGTTAAAGAGGGCTTAAGGTACCTTAATGGTGATCGCCCGTGAAGTTTTCAGTTAAGGTGCGAAAGTGGCATAAATGGTTTGCTCTGATCATAGGGGTCCAAGTCTTGTTTTGGACAACAACTGGTCTATTTATGAGCTTCGTACCCATTGAAAAAGTTCGGAGCGAACATTTAGTAAAAAAATCAGAGCCAATGATACTTAAAAGCTTTAGCTCTTATTTACCAATTGAAAAAATAGTTCAAAAGACAAGTTTACATAGCCCTGTTGAAGTTAAATTGGTGGGGCTTTTGCAAAACTATGTTTATGTAATTAAACAAAAGGAAAAAACAGACCTATTTGATGCTTTTACAGGTGAACAAATAAGTCCTATTAGCAAGGATTTGGCCATAGAAATAGCTATCTCCCATTTCATGGAAACAGCAGAGATTAAAAATGTCGGTTTGGTTAGTACACCAATAACAGAATATAAGGGAAAATTACCCGTTTGGAAGATAGATTTTAACAACGATGAAAACACAACATTTTATATTTCTTCAGAAAGTGGAGAGTTGCTGGGTCGAAGAAGTTCACTCTGGAGAATCTACGATTTCATGTGGATGTTCCACATTATGGATTACAAAGAGCGAGAAAATTTTAGTCATTGGTGGCTTATTCTGTCTGCATTTTTGGCAGTGTTTATGAGTGTATCGGGAGTTTGGCTCATTTTTTATTCATTTCGCAAACGAGATTTTAAATTTTTTAGATCAAGGTTGCGTTGAATGACGGATAGTTGCTGTGCAAATAAGGAACAAGATCTTAAAGCATTAGCCTCCAAACAAGCTATGGTCTTATGGGTTGTTTTGGTCATAAATTTTGTGATGTTTCTTGCCGAGTTTCTATTTGGGTGGATTTCAGATTCTACAGCCCTGATTGGAGATTCTATAGATATGTTAGGGGATGCTTTCACTTATGGTTCAAGTCTTTACGTGGTCAACCGAAAGCTTTCTGCAAAAATATTAGCCTCTCGTTTCAAAGCCTACCTAATGATTGTTTTAGGTCTCATCGTTTTTGTGCGCGCAATTTATCGCTTTCTTTACCAGGTCATTCCAGAGATAGAAATCATGGGCATAGTTGGAGTGGTGGCACTACTTGCCAATCTGATATGCTTAGCTTTACTCACTCGCCATAAGAGTGACGACATCAATTTTGCCTCGGTTTGGATTTGTTCTCGAAATGATATTATCGCTAACACTTCTGTCTTAGTCGCGGTATTTCTTGTCTATCAATTTGAGTATTCTTGGCCGGATATCATAGTAGGACTTGGAATAACCATACTATTTTTGCGCGCAGCTTTCGGGGTATTGAGAGATGGAAATAAATTGAAGGCTTGAGATGAAAATATCCACAGACTCACCCCGACTGGAGCTCAGAGAAAATGCATTCCAATTCAGCCTTATTATATTGGTCCAGTGTTTATGAATATCTCTATTGGAAGAAGCCGGAGAGATCATGAACATTAAAACAGATTCTACGTACCTAACTATTATTCAAATTTGCCTTGCGGTAGCGGTGACATTTTTCTGGGCTATTTGCTTTCCATTTATTGAACTAGGTCATCGTGCGGCCACTCCACTTCAATTTGCGACCTTACGAGCGCTGATTGCTAGCATTGTGCTTCTCGTTCCGATGGTGTCTCTGAGCCCAAGGATGTTTTTATCATTGTCATTTTGGAAAGCTTCTTCGTGGATAGGTCTAACCTATACAGCTATGGGGTTTTCGGGGATGTTCCTTGCCGATGGCCGTATTGCGACAGGAATGGCAACTGTTTTAACAAATATTCAACCCTTTTTAGCAGCGATAATAGCTTACTTTGTTTTGTCTGAAAAGCTCACTAAACATGTAATTAAGGGATTGATTATTGGCTTTCTAGGAGTGTTAGTAATTGCTTATCCGAGCTTGGTGGGTGAAAACCAAACCCAGCTTATCATCGGAATTGGATATATTTTGTTAGGCGCACTGGGCACCGCTTTTGGTACTGTATTAATGAAAAAGTATTCCACTCCATTTAATCCTTTGAGGCTGGCTGCAGGGCAACTTTTTTTAGGCTCAATAGTCCTATTTGTAATTACAGCAAGTAGTGGGCAGTGGAACCCAATTGATTGGCATCCATCCTTTATATTGTCACTTTTAATTTTAGCTATACCTGGAACAGCCGTTGCCGTTTCCATTTGGATTTATCTTCTCAAATATGTTGCAGTCACAAGACTTAATGTTTTTACCTTTTTAACCCCCGTGTTTGGTCTTGCAATTGGTTTATTATTTTTTAACGAGAGAATATCTTTAACGGATAGCCTTGGAATAGTGATGATTTTTGTCGGATTGTATATTATCATAAAGTCTGATTGAATTTTTGATGGAGAATAAATGACAGTATCTTTTTTTGACACACACTCTTTTGAAAGACCCATTTTTATTTCCCAAAATGAAGGTTTTAAGTTTGAAATAAATTTCCTTGAGGGACGTTTGACATCTTCAACGGCCTCTCTTGCAAAAGGTTCCCAAGTCGTTTGTTCATTTGTTAATGATAAGATAGATAGTGAGTGCATTGAGGCCTTAAGTGAAATTGGTGTCCGACTGATCGCTCTTCGGTCAGCCGGATTTAATCATGTTGATCTTGAAGCCGCTCAAAAATATGGCCTAATTATTGGACGAGTCCCTGGTTACTCTCCACATGCTGTTGCCGAATATACGATTGGTCTTTTACTGAGTTTAAATCGCAAAATTCATAAGTCCTATTTAAGAGTCAGGGAATTTAATTTTTCGTTGGACGGACTTGTTGGGTTTGACCTCTGTGGAAAAACAGTCGGCATTTTGGGAACAGGAAGGATTGGATCAATTGTTGCCGAAATTCTTGCGGCATTTGGTTGCAATGTTTTATGCAATGACAAATTTCCAAATTCAAAACTTAAAGGACACGCAAACATTAGTTACGTTGATTGCGGCCAACTTTGCAAAGAATCTGACGTGATCTCACTTCATGTTCCTTTAACGCCAGAAACTTACCACATTTTGGACAGAGAGATGATTTCACATATGAAAAAGGGTGTGTTCATCATTAATACGGGAAGAGGTGCACTGATCGACTCAAAAGCATTGATCAATGCCTTGAAGAGCGGTCATGTTGGAGGTGCAGCTCTTGATGTATACGAAGAAGAGGAAGCCGTTTTTTTTCAAGATGTTTCCGATAAAATTTTACAGGACGATGTTTTAGCACGCCTACTCATGTTTCCTAATGTTCTCATTTCTTCACATCAGGCCTTTTTGACAAAAGAAGCCTTAATTAACATTGTGCAAACTACACTTGAAAACATTTCCGAGTTTCAGAAAACGGGAACTGTTCCATCAGAGCGGTTAGTGATTCCAGAAAGCCATCTCAAATGAAATCAAAACTATATCAACAAAACGAAAGATAGATTTGTTTTTCAGCGTCGGCTAGCTTTGTTGTCGGAGTGGTTCTTTCTGCCACAGGTATGACTACGCTTAAAATGACTTCTAAGAAAACGGAAGTACCCTTCGCTGCAATTCCTTTCTTTTTCGGAATACAGCAGCTCAGTGAAGGAATGATTTGGTTATCATTTCAAAGAGACTCGCCAATTTCAAACCATGTACTTACGTTATTTTACTCATTTTTTTCCCACGTTTTTTGGCCAATTTTCATCCCATTCGCAATTTGGATGTTAGAGCCCAATCCACCACGCAGGAAATTAATTTTGTACTTTCAGGTAACGGGCTTGATAGTTGGTTTTTACCTACTTTATTCTCTGATCAAATTTCCGATCCTATCGAAGGTGCTCGGAACACATATTGCCTATGAGGCTCCTCACTTTTACATTGTTGCGGTCATGGCGTTATATCTGCTTTCTACCTGTGTAAGCTGTATGATTTCTAGCAGTCGAATTGTTCAGATATTTGGAGTCTTATCCTTTGTCACTTTCATAGCGGCTTACTTTATTCATGCGGCCACATTCGTTTCTGTATGGTGCTTTTTTGTAGCTATCCTTAGTTCAATTGTGTATTTGTTTTTTAGGCAGCGACGAGTTGACCGGAGATTGGTAAAAACCCAAGGTACTTTGTCTACGATACCTTAAAAGGAAGTTATGGAAGAAGGTTATAAAAAAGAAAGTTTAAGCTTATTAGGGTCAATTGCATTAGGTACCGGAGTCATGATCGGCGCAGGAATCTTTGCTTTATTGGGCCAAGTTGCCGAACTGTCAGGAGCTTGGTTTCCTTACATTTTCTTATTGGGAGCCGTCATTTCTGCCTTTAGTGCCTACTCATACATAAAAGTTTCTAATACTTATCCTTCGGTTGGTGGTATAGCCATGATTTTAAAGAAAGCTTATGGGAAATCGACCATTACGGCTTCTGCATCATTGTTAATGGCACTATCAATGAGAGCTTGGTTGCCAGAACCTTTGGCTCTTATACCCCTCAACTCTTCGAAGTTGAAAACAAAGAACTTTGGATTCCAATATTGGGTGTTGCTTTTTAGTTGGTGTTTTTTTGATAAATATTTCGGGCAACAAGCTAATAGGAAAAACTTCGCAGCTCATTTCATTTATCAAAATTATCG
Organism: Bdellovibrionales bacterium; assembly: GCA_022450595.1. Lineage (GTDB taxonomy): Bacteria > Bdellovibrionota > Bdellovibrionia > Bdellovibrionales > UBA1609 > JAKUPT01. The sequence goes on along the minus strand of JAKUPT010000091.1, from coordinate 4,508 downwards.
GGATTGTGATTTTTGCCGTTGGAGCTCTATGGGCAGTTGGTTTTTCTCCGGAAGGGTTAATACCAAAAGCCATCGACAATACTGACTACTCAGCTGCCAGTTATATTGGAACATTAGCACTTTCAATTTTAGCCTACAAAGGATTCACTACCATTACCAATAGTGGTGGCGAAATTATAAAACCTAAGAAAAATGTCGGTCGGTCTATTATTGTTTCCTTATTGATATGTACGCTAATATATTTTTTAGTTGCTTTTGCTGTGAACTCAAGCCTTACAATCTCAGAAATTTTTCAAGCCAAAGATTACTCGCTAGCTGAAGTTGCCAAACCTACTTTTGGAGCTTTTGGACTATATTTTACGGCGGGGATTGCAATTATTGCCACCATTTCAGGGGTCATTGCCAGCATTTTTGCAGTCTCTCGTATGACAGCTATGCTTACAGATATGGAACTTATTCCACATAGTCATTTGGGCATGTCCGGAAGAATTCAGAAACACATGCTGGTTTACGTGATGGCTATTGTGATAATCCTCACCATTTTCTTTGATCTGTCCAGGATTGCCTCCATTGGTGCTATTTTTTATCTGGTCATGGATATGATCATTCATTGGGGGGTGTATAAGCATTTGAGGGAAGAGGTTAAGGCTAACGGAATAATTGTGCTCATTGCACTGGTGTTGGATTTCATTGTATTAGCAGCCTTTTTATGGATCAAGTCAACATCCGACCTTTTGGTTCTGGTGGTTTCTGCATCTGTGATGCTAATAGTATTCGCAGGTGAAAAATGGTTCTTAAGTCGGGCTGATTAATCAAGCCAAAAATGAAGCGCAACAAAAGCTACTACATCCGCAAAATTCATTGGCTCTTGGGCGTATTCATTGGCATTCAGTTTATATTTTCTATCTCCATTTTCGTATTTATGCGGATAGAAAAAGGATTGGTTTCATTAAGGATTGCACCTGCAATCGATTTTAGACTTCATTGATTGCAATTTTAGATTAAAATCTATTTATATCTTTAGCACTTCCCAATTGAGTTCCACTTACAATAAGCGTCGCACAAGAGGCTACCAAGCCTCACTGAAGTGCTCTTGTCCAATAGTTGAAAAGGACTTCTCAGAGGCTGACTGCTGCCACTCAAATTGCTTTTCGGTATCACGCCATCCTCTTTAAATTTAAAAAATAAAATGCTAGTACTTCAAAAAAAACAAAATGAGCGCTAGCTTAATTTAAAGCTAGAAGTTGAAGCTTTTAAAGCTGATCCCAATAAATTTAGATATCCAAGGTCAATTAAACTCAAAGCTTTTAGATTCATGTTACTCACCAAAGAAAATTGTTAAGCTCACAGGACTCGGTGATAAAAATATTCAAAATTGGAAGAAGCAAAAACCATCAGGATTTTAAGAACTAAGTGTAAATAAGACTTCTAATATACATTTGTGTAACTTTGCAGCGATTCTGTCCGCATAAAATTTTGCAGGGAAAATGACCGTTTCAGTATCTCACTTTGATGCATTCATCATCTAGATTATGCATCAAGGAGAGGTCGCATTGAGGAAATGGTCTTGAAAACCAAGGATCAACTAAAATTAGAAATAGTTTGTAAAACATCATTGAAGAAATTGACAGAAGTGAGGCTTGTAAGGCTTTACAAGTTTCTGAGAGAACTCTTAGGAGATATTTATCTGGGTATCGTGATAAAGGCATTAGTTTTATTGTTCACGGCAATAGAGGGCGTCCTCCTGTAAATAAAACTGAAAATGTTTTTAAAAAGAAAATTCAGGACTTATCTGAGTAAAGGTATTTTGATTTTAATGTAAGCACACTATCAACCACATAGTTGACAATTATTTTGTAAGTAAATCCGCAAGAGCCTCATAATCATCAAAAGTTTGAGCATTAGGCAATTTTTTAAAAATCTCTGTCATTATTTTAAATGTATCTTTATTATTTACTTTTGCAGTAAAAGCAAAACTATAAAGTATTGATGAAGCATGTGCTCCTTCAACAGTATCACTAAACATCCAATTGTTTCTGCCTATTGCAAATTTACATATCATTCTTTCAACCCAGCCATTGTCAATTTCATAACGACCATTTGTTAAAAAACTGATAGCTCATCGTACTCATTTAAAAAATAATTTATTGCATTACCAACTGGGCTTTGTTTTGGAGCTTTTGATTTCTTCTTCTCTCACCATTTTTTTATTTTTTCTAAATATTGCTTTACTTCTTTGAGCCTTGCTCTATGGCGCTCATCCTGATTTAAAATTTGTTCTTTATATGCCTTTTCAAAGCAGTAAGGCTGATGGAGCGCTTACAGTCATATAAGGGTTACTAACCATATTTAGTTTCTTAGAATTTTGCACCCATTTCTTATTTGTCATTGGACAAGAATAAGCATTATAATTTTCACCAACATCATAAGTATTAATAATATGTATTAATGCCATATGACACAAAATGATTATTATACACTTAATATTTAGTTTATAATAATCTTTACTAGGATCAATTCTAGTCGGCGCTATCGAAACTCCTGCTCCGATCAGAAATGGAAAAAACAAAACTGAGGTATGGCTTCAAAATCAGCCATGGGCTGATGGATTTAAAATCTTTAATGTTAACACTTCCCAACGAAGACTTTGTTTGCCTTGGTGATACTGCAAGGCTTCCCTGCGAAGCCAAGTCTCCACAAACCATACAACTCAAACCTCACCTCAGCTTAACTATATCTTGACCTTAAGAAGTTAAGCATCTTAAAATGAAACAAATCGTACTGATTACTAAGAGCTTTCTTAAGTTATTGCTGCAGCGTGCCGAACTGTTTAAAGGAGGGGTAACTATATATGCTAAGAAAACAAAACGGTATGAGCTTGATACAAGTGATAATTGCACTGGGACTCATGAGTGTGATCGGTCTTGGTGTAGCAGAGCTTATGGTCGTATCCACTAAAATCAACCAACGCTCAGAGATCAAACTTTCACAGTTAATACTTGTTAATGAAATTCAAGCTATATCTTCAAGAGCGCAAACCTGCAGTGCGGCTGTAAGTACTATAAACCCTCCACAACAATTTAACGCTGCTCAAGCAGCCTCAATTAATGGATGGAACTTAAAATTTAATACATCCACTGAAACTATTGAAGCTGGGTACCCAATCATCCCCGGGTTAACCGTCGACAGGCTGTACTTTAAGATTCCAAACACAACTCCTGTAGACAACACTGGAACAGAGAGAGTTTATTTAGGTAAAGTCTATATAAGTTTTGATGTTACAGAGAATGTACTTGGTGGAAGTTTAAAACAAAAAGAACTTGGCTCGTTTTACATTAGAGAACGTATTGCAGATAGTGTAGTTGTAGGTTGTGAAAGAGAAGCTGAAATTCCAATTTCTGAGGTGTGCACAAATAACCTTGGAGGAACATATGACTCAGCCACAGGAAATTGTACACTACCACCAGGCGCTCCTTTAGGATCGGAATGTACACCAGGGGATACGCGAATACTCGCTGCATCCTGTACAAACAATGATTATAGCGGAGGGATGCAAAAACAAAATTGCATTGATGGTTACTGGGTAAATAGCGGCGGTATTTTTGGCTGTGCATGGAGTTGCTTTATCGCAGAAACCACCATCAAAATGTACAATATGGAAGAACTGCCTATTTATCGAGTGCAAGTTGGTGACTACGTCGTGGGCGAGGATGGTGCTATTAATGAAGTCTTTGACATTGAAGTCGTCCCGCTTGGAACAAGACAATTATTTTCTTTTAACGATGGCCCTCACTTTGTGACTGCAGAACACCCTTTTAAAACAACTCTTGGATGGAAGTCCTTTAGCCCTGAAGACACCTACCATGAGCACTTTTTTATGGTGGATAAAATACCTCTTGAAGCTGGAGACCTTCTTTACAGAGAAGATAAAAATGTGGAAATGCTCAAAAAGATTAGTACAAGACATGATAAATCCAACTTAATGGTTTACAATTTAAGGCTTCGAGCAGCTCCCATATCACCGTATAATGACAGTGATGATAGAAGTAATACTTACTTTGCCAATGGGTATTTAGTGCATAACAAATAAGGTAATACTATTTATACAGCAACTTTGTATCTACTTTCTCTGAGCTCAGGAATTTCAGGCCTCGGCAAACAAGTGATATGCCTTAGGTATTTTTCAGTTGTTTTAGGTCAACTTAGCCTTTGATCCATACTGACCATTAAGCTATTTCAAAAATCAGAATCAAAAAATATTAAAAGATATATATTGATAAATCTAGTATTTTGGACTTCCCCAAATTTAGTGGACATTTCGGAAGGTAGGATTTAACCAATACCTGGAGGAATCCTATGACAAACAATACGAAACGCTATTCACTAGAATTTAAACAAGAAGCTATTAAGTTAGCCAGTAAAATTGGGGTGCCTAAGGCTGCCTCTGAGCTGGGTGTGACTTCAAAAAGTATTCATGACTGGATTAGAAAGTTCAACCCTGATTTAAA
>JAKUPT010000090.1:3521-9725 GCA_022450595.1 Bdellovibrionales bacterium | reverse complement strand
AAAAAGCAAACAAAGTTACGAGCAAAGTCGCTTCTTGATATGGTGGGTCTAGCCTCTCGTATACATCATTACCCATCCGAGCTCAGTGGAGGGGAGCAGCAGCGAGTGGCCATTGCAAGAGCACTCTATGCATCTCCAGAGCTGCTTTTAGCTGATGAGCCCACAGGTAATTTAGACTCTACAAACAGTGAAAAGGTTCAGCAGCTTTTTTTTGATTTACATCGAGATCTTGGTGTGACTTTAATCACTGTGACTCATGATCAGCGCTTTGCAGCAAAGTTTAGCCGATGCCTGCAAATAATTGATGGGCGCTGGAGTTAATAGCATTGATTTTTTTGACAACACATACAGTTCAAGCTACGCTCTCAAATGTCTAGACTTAAGTGCTGAAAACGACTGGGGAAAACGACTTGAAACGGTTTTTAATTTGCTTCTTCTATATCTTAATTTTTTTGCTGGCGCGTCCCGTATTGGCTCAAACAATAGATGATATTCAGGTTCAAGGTTCAAAAAAAATTGAAGAACAGGCCATTAAAGAAAAACTAGAGTCATCAATAGGTTCGGCTATTGATGATGACAGTGTTCGAAAAGATATCTTAAATCTTTATGAAACAGGCTTTTTCTATGATGTAAAAGTTGAATCAAAAAATATTTCTGGAAAAACAACTCTCATATACACGGTTGTTGAAAAACCATCTATTTCCGAAATTACCTTTTCAGGCAATGAAGAGCTTGATACCGATGAGCTTTTTGAAGCCACTGAACTAAAAACTTATGAAATTATAGACCATTCTAAACTGCAATCGGCAGTTGAAAAATTGGCCACTCTTTATGAAGAAGAGGGCTATTTACTGGCTAATATTGATTACGAACTTGTTGAGGTACCAAACTCAGAAGGTGTGATAGTTAAATTTAATATTACTGAAAACGATAAAGTAGTTGTTAAAAATATACGCTTTATTGGTAATGAAAAAGTCACAACCTCTAAAATTAAATCTTTTATGCGCACAAAAGAGGGTGACTACTTCTCTTTTATGAGTTCAGCCGGTGCTTATAAGCAGGAGGCTTTTGAACAAGATTTACGAATGATCAATTACTTGTATTATAACGAAGGTTATTTACAGGTTAAGATTGCCAAACCTCAAGTTTATGTAACACCTGATAAAAAAGGCATCTACATCACTATTTACATAGACGAGGGTGAACAATTTAAAATTGGTGACATTGAATATGATGGTGACTTGATGTTCACCTCTTCAGAATTAAAAGAAGTCACGACCATTCAGCCTGGTGAGACCTTTGTTTACGAAAAGATATTAAAAGACACGCAAAGCATTCAAGCTAAGTATGGTGATTTAGGTTATGCCTTTACAAACGTCATTCCCCGTAACCGCGTACATGAACAAGAAAAAACAGTAGATATCATTTTTGAAATAGAAAAAGGTAGCAAGGTTTATATTGGTGAGATTAACGTTGTTGGTAACACTAAAACACAAGATAAAGTTGTTCGTCGCGAGTTAAAAATAAAAGAGGGTGAGCTTTATCATGAAACAAGAAAAAGGCGCTCTCTGGAGAATGTAAAGAGACTAGGTTACTTTGAAGAAGTAAACTTTAATACAAAGACTCCTCCTGGTCGTCCAGATATAATGGACATTGATATTGTGGTTAAGGAAAGAACAACTGGGACACTGCAAGTTGGAGCTGGTTACAGTAGTTTTTCTGGCTTTGTATTTCAGGGGCAAGTGAATCAGATGAACCTTTTTGGCTTAGGGCAAAAGCTTGGTTTAACGATTGATTTGAATAAAAAAGAATCTTTATTTAATTTTAATTTTACAGAACCATACTTTAACGACACTAAGTGGTCTTTGGGATTTGATCTCTACCATAGCTCTCAGGAAAGAGTGATCGAGTACAGTCAATATAAGACCGGTGGGGCGGCACGTATAGGTTATCCTTTAGATGACTTTTTATATGCTTATATCCGTTTTAAAATGGATAACACTGAGATCAAGATTGGTCCAGATGGAGACTCTGATATTTATCCTGTAGAGACGGCCAATGGCGAAACTCGCTCACTAACTTTTACTTTACAGTACGACGAACGAGATGATCGATTCACTCCATCAAAAGGTGCATTTGCCAGCACCTCTATTGAATACGCAGGGCTTGGTGGTCACAAAAATTACACCAAAGGCAATGTGAACTTAAGGTATTACAAAAATATTTTTTGGGATCTTGTGTGGAGAAACAATATTAGTTATAGCAGAATTGCTTCAAACACATCAGATCCGGTCCCTTTTAACGAACTGTTTTTAATTGGTGGTGCTAATACTTTACGGGGTTATCAATTTTTTAGTGTTGGTAAAAGAAAGTTTTCTGATGACGCCTACGACAGAGCCAAAGCTGCAGGCTTAGATGAAGATCTGGCTCAAAAATTAGCTATGCGCCCATTTGGTGGCCAACAAGAGCTATTTTATAACCTAGAGTTTCAATTCCCATTAGTTAAAGAACAGGGTATTTTGGGTGTAGTATTTTATGACATTGGACAGGCTGAAGATTCTATTGAATTTTCAGAGTTTAAAAGTGACGTGGGTTTTGGTTTTAGGTGGTTTTCACCAATTGGACCACTTAGATTTGAGTGGGGCTTCCCACTTGATAGAAATAAAGAATTGGGCGAAGATAATATGCAATTTCAATTTGCTATTGGAGCGCCATTTTAAAAGGATTTAAACAAAATTATAGGGAGAATATATATGAAAAAAATTATGACATTGACGCTAATGATGCTTGCTTTTTCGTTTAGTCTTTTTGCGGCTGAGTTAAAAATTGCCGTAGTTGATACGAAGGCTGCCGTGGACCAAACAGAAGACGGCAAAAAAGCTCAAAAAAACATTGAAGACTATATCAAATCAAAGCAAAAAAAGATCACAAAAATGGAAGAAGACTTGCAAAAAATGCGTGACGACTTTCAAAAGAAAAGTGCTGTTCTTTCTGATGATATAAAAATGCAAAAACAACAAGAGCTTCAAGCAGAGTTTGCTAAATATCAGCAATTTGCTATGGAAAGCCAAAAAGAAATGCAAAAAAAGCAGCAAGAAGTTTATGAGCCTATTTTTAAAAAGATGCGTAAGGTGATTGACGGCTTTGCCTCAAAACAAAAGTACGACATGATTTTAGATAAAAATGCAGGCGTTGTGTTTGCAAATGATGCTGTTGATATTACAGATAAAATTGTAAAAGCTTACCAAGAGTAATTTAGGAGAAAATAATGACAGAGTGGAGTATTGGGAAAGTTCAAGAGATACTTCCACATCGATACCCTTTTTTACTGATTGATCGTGTTGTATCTGTTACGGATGGACAGAAAAAAGACAGTCGTGTGGGGCGCAAGCTTAAAGCTATAAAATGTGTGACCGTGAATGAAGAATATTTTAACGGTCATTTTCCAAAAAAACCTATTATGCCTGGAGTTTTGCAAATTGAAGCGATGGCGCAGGCAGGAGGTCTTGCTTGTTATTTAGGAGAGCAAGATAAAAATTTTGAGCTTTTAATTGCCGGAATTCAGAAAGCCAAGTTTAGGAATCAAGTGATTCCTGGTGACGTGTTAAATTTTGAAGTGGAAGTAGTAAAAGAGCGCAAAATGAGGGCTGAGACAACACTCGTAGTGATTGACTGCAAAGCCTTTGTTAATGGTGTTGTTGTTTCAGAGTGTGAAATTATGGCTTCAATTCATTTGAATAAATAAGGAGAGGTTGTGTCTTTAATTCATCCCTCAGCGGTTATTGGACCTAAAGTGAAGCTGGGTCAAGATGTTGAAATAGGTCCCTTTGTGGTAATTAAAGGTGACACAGTTATTGGTGACTTTTGTAAACTTGAAAGTCATGTCAGTGTTGGTTCTGATTATGGAGTTGTTAAAATAGGGGCCCATAACCATATCTTTCAAGGGGCCGTTGTGGGTAGTGCTCCTCAAGACCTTAAGTATAATAATGAACCCACAGAACTCATTATGGGAGACCATAATACAATTAGAGAGTTTGCCACAATAAATATTGGAACCACAAAAACTGATGGCGTAACTAAAATTGGAAGTCATAATTTGTTAATGGCTTATGTTCATGTGGCCCACGACTGTATAATTGATGACTATGTGGTGATTTCAAACTCAACTCAGTTGGCAGGTCATGTAGAAATTGACGATCATGTCACCATTGGTGGTTGTTGTGCCATTAGCCAGTTTTGTAGACTCGGGCGCTTTGCCTACATTGGCGGAGACAGTACCATCAATAAAGATATTCTTCCATTCAGTATTGCTGAAGGAAAATGGGCTGTGATGAGAGCCACAAACAAAGTTGGGCTTGAAAGAAATGGGTTCTCTAAAGCTGATGTTGAGGGGATCCATAAAACTCTTCGTACAATAATTAAGGGAAGTCGAACTATTGATGAATCAATTCAAAAAATTAAAGAAGAAGTTGAGCAAACCGACCATGTAAAGTTAATGCTGAACTTTATTGAAAACTCTAAAAAAGGATTAGCAAAGTAAATGTCAAAAATTAAAACTGCCGTAATTGGTGTCGGATATTTAGGTCGTTTTCACGCTCAAAAACATGCAGCCACTGAGCAGTGTGAACTGGTTGGAGTTTGTGATGCCAGGCAAAGCACTGCAGAGGGTGTTGCTGAAGAACTAGGTGTGAAAGCCTTTAGCGATTACAAAGAGTTAAAAGGTCAAGTCGATGCGGTGAGTGTAGTTGCAACAACTAGCATGCACTATGAAATTGCCAAGTTTTTTTTAGAAAATAACACTCATGTGTTTTTAGAAAAGCCAATGACTGTGAACTCTAAAGAAGCTAAAGAGCTATGTGAGTTAAGCCAAAAAAACAACTTAAAGTTACAAGTGGGTCACATTGAAAGATTCAACCCGGCCTTAGTTTCTGCAAAAGAAAAGTTAAAAAAGCCACTCTTTATCGAGTGTCATAGGCTGGCTCCTTTTAATCCCAGGGGAGCGGATGTTTCTGTTATTTTAGACCTAATGATTCATGATTTAGATGTTATTTTGTCTTTGGTCGACAGTCCGGTTAAATCTGTGGCAGCCGTTGGAACTCCGGTTGTGACAAAAACTCTAGATATTGCCAATGCAAGAGTTGAGTTTGAGTCTGGAGCTGTGGCTAACATCACCTCTTCACGTGTTTCAGAGAATGCTCAAAGAAAGTTTAGAGTCTTTCAAAAGGATCAGTATTTAAGTATTGATTTTGGTCGTGGAGATGTACAGCTTATAACCAAAACCGGTGAATTTAGTGGCGATGACATTCCTATTGAAAAGCAAGAGTGGAGTTTGGAAAAAGGCGATGCTTTGATGCTTGAAACACAAGCTTTTGTAGATGCCGTGATTAACGACACTCCAGTGCTTGTTAGCGGTGAGGATGGAAAAGCCGCTATAGAACTTGCGGAGCAAATTAATGCCTGTATCGAAGTCTAATTCGGTTCTTATTATTGCAGCAGAAGCATCAAGTAGCCTTTATGCACAAAGAATTTTAGAACACTGGAAACAAGACGAAAAACATTATGACAGTTTTGGTGTGGGCTCTGAGTCAATGAAAGCCCTGGGATTCAGAATTTTTGGCCGTTCTGAAGATATGGCCGTTGTTGGTATTCAAGAGGTTTTAAAAAACTACTCTGACATCAAATCTGTATTTTATAAAATTTTAGAAGAGGTAGATCGAGTTAAGCCCCGTGTGGCTTTATTGTTAGATTATCCTGAATTTAATATGAAATTAGCGAAGGAATTAAAAAAACGCAATATACCGGTTGTATACTACATTTCTCCACAAATATGGGCATGGCGACAAAGTCGTGTTAAAAAAATACAAAAGTATGTTGATAAAATGCTTTTACTCTTTCCTTTTGAGCAAGACTTCTATAGCAAACACAATGTGAATGTTGAGTTTGTAGGGCATCCTTTGCTTGATGAGTTGAAAGATAAGCTCTTTGATCCCGTGTGGGTAAATGATAGAAGACAACGTTATGGGATATTAAAGGATCACCATGTCTTAGCTCTAATGCCTGGAAGTCGAAATTCTGAAATTAAATACAATTTACAAATTCAATTACAGACAGCACAAGTTATACATAATAAAAATCCTAAAATAAAAATTATGCTTTTAGTAGCACCCTCTTTAAACAAGCAGGCCATTCAGTCTCTAATTCCTG
>JAKUPT010000090.1:0-3511 GCA_022450595.1 Bdellovibrionales bacterium | reverse complement strand
ATTTTAATGTGCCGTTAATTGTTGTGCAAGATGAGCCATTTTCAATGATTGCCATGGCAGACACAGTTTTGTGTGCTTCAGGAACGGCAACAATGATGGTGGGGCTTATGCATAAACCTATGGTGATTATGTATATAATGAATTCTATCACAGCCTGGATTGCCAAAAAACTTGTTACAAGTACTAAATATTTTGGAATGATCAATCTTATCCTTGAAGATGAAGTGTGCAAAGAGCACTTTCAAGAGCAAGCAACACCAGAGTTGTTGTCAGAGTCTTTGTTAAGGCTTATTGAAAACCCTGAATACCATAAAAGTGTTCAAGAACAACTGGCACAGACGGCCTCAAAATTAGGTGATACGGGTGTGACTCAAAGAGTGTGTGAATCCTTAACTCCCTACTTGGAGACCCCATGAATCTGTACTCAATGATTATGAGATGCAGAAATCAGCTTTATAAAAACAAATGGCTAAAAACAAGTAGGCTAAGTTGCCCAGTAATAGCTGTTGGTAACATCAGTGTTGGTGGTACCGGAAAAACAGCCATTGTTGATTTTTTATTGTCTGAGCTTAAAAAACAGAATGTAAAAGTGGGTGTGATCAGTAGAGGTTATAAAGGCGAATATAAAAAAACCACTGAAGTCAGTCTTGAACACCCAAATCCCAGTAAGGAATTTGGTGATGAAGTCTCTATGTTAAAATGGAAGCATAATCATGCTCCAATATTTGTTGGAAAAAAGCGTGTTGATGCTGGCCTTGCTCTTTTAAAAAAGTATCCTGACACGGAACTGATATTGGCCGATGATGCTTATCAACATCAAAGCTTGTACAGGGACCTTAATATCTGTCTATTGGATATGACTGAAGATCCTACTGATTTGAAAGTTCTTCCTTTTGGTCGATTAAGAGAAGATTTTGCTCCAGCATTAAAGAGGGCTGATTTGGTTCTTATGACAAAAGCTAACTTAAGTTCCACTGAAAACTATCAATCATGGATGGGAGTACTAGAAGATATAAACTTCCAAGGCCCTGTTTATAAAGTTAACTTTTTTAATAACAAATTTATTCATTTAAAGACACATGAGACCAAATCTGAATTGCAAGGACGAGCCTTAGCTTTTAGTGGCTTGGCCAAACCAGAAGTTTTTGCCGGAGCCCTTAAAAAAAATTCTGCAATAAATTTAATAGAAGCTATGGCCTTTAAAGACCATATGAGCTATAACAAAAAGCATATTGAGTCTTTGCTTGTCTCCAAACAGCAGCTTTCAGCCGACTTTTTTGTGACAACGGCAAAAGACGCCATCAAGTTGTTAAATGAAAAAGAAATCACTGAAAATACTTGGGTGGCAGAGCTAGATCTTGAAGTTTTAGGTGTATCAAACTATGAGGCGCAGTTTATTACAGAAATTATTGGGATTATTCGGCCGTAGCATTGCATTTATTCTTTATAAGCTTCCTCGCTCTATACAGTTTTTTTTAGGTGATTTTATAGGTCTGCTTTGGTTTGATGTTTTAAGAATCCGTAGAAAAGTTGTGATAGACAATATCACTCGAGCCTTTCCTGAATTGAGCTATAAAGACAAAGTTAAAATGGGTCGATGGTCACTAAGGTATTTAGGGCGGTCTTTAATTCAGTACAGCTACTTGCCTTTTATGACACCAGAAAAGATTAAAAAATTAGTAAAATTTGAAGGCTTTGAGCACTTAGATAAGGCTTTAGAAAAAAACAAAGGCGCTTGTTTGCTGACGCTTCATTTAGGAAATGGGGATCTTGGTGTGGCAGCTCTGTCATTGTTGGGATACCCCATTCAACTGATATCCAAAGAATTTACCTTAAGATGGCTGAATGACATGTGGTTTGGGATGAGGTCAAGGCTTGGTACCAAATTTATTGCTCCCAGAAATAGCTCTTATTCAATATTAAAAGCCTTAAAGTCAAACGAAGTGGTTATTTTTGTGTTAGATCAGTTTATGGGGCCACCTATTGGAGTTAAAACAAAATTTTTTGGTCATGAAACGGGCACGGCTATGGGGCTCACAGTGATGAGCAAACGCACTCAAGCACCTGTTGTACCGATTTACATGAAGTGGAATGAAGATGGAACACACACACTGACTTGTTTGCCGCCCGTAGAGTTTGAAGAACAGGCCAATAATGAAGAAACTTTAACTTATATGACGCAAAAATACTCTGATCAGGTCGAGGAAATAATAAAAAAACATCCAGAACAGTGGATGTGGATACATAGGCGTTGGAAAAAATATAAATTTTAAGTCATAATAGGTCCTATGTTTATGTATAAGCTTTTACCAATGACATTTTGTTTTTTATTAGTGGGTTGTACGAGTCTATTAAAAGATGCGGATCAGACGCTTGTTAAAGAAGTTGAACTCAATAATGAGTTTGAAGAAATGGTGCAAATTAAAAAACAGCCAGAAGAAACCAAAACTAAACCTGAAAAGAAGGCTTTGAGAGCTAATAAAGAGGACACTGATAAAAAACAGGCTGTAAAGTCTTCTAAAAAACAAAAAGAAGCACAAAAACAAAAAGCAAAAGATATAGCAGAGCAAAAAAAAACAAAAGTTTCGAAATCAAAACAAAAAAGTGATCAAGTCAAAAAAGGTAAATCCATGCAAGAGGATCAAGTGCAAGAAGTAGACACTGTAGAGGATAAGACAGGTTTTGAAGGAAGAAGGCCTATACATGACCCCTTTAGAGTTGGGGAAAAAGTGGTGCTGGATTTGAGTTATTTTTCTATGTCAGCCGGCAAGCTTACTATGGAGGTTTTGCCTTTTTCAGAGGTGAATGGAAATAAAACCTATACTTTTAGAATTGATGTTAAATCCAGTAAAATGTTTTCTTTGTTTTATAAAGTAGACAATTGGGCCGAAACTTATGTTGATTACGAAAAGTTAGTTCCATACTCCCATGTGGTTCAAACAAGAGAAACCAATCAAATAAAAGACTCAAAGTCTTTTTTTAATTGGGAAGAGAATGAAGCTATTTTTTGGGAAAAAAAACTAACTGATAAATCAAAGCAACCAAAAGTTGAAAAAAGCACTTGGGAATTAAAGCCATATGCACAAAACGTGATTAGTTCGATATTTTATATACGAACTTTTGCCTATAAAGATGATAAGCCATATCCCTTTAGAGTGGCGGATGAGGGGAAGAATATTATCTTTACCAGCCAAGTGGTGGATCGTGAAACTTTAAAAACAAAGGCTGGAACATTTAAGACGATTAAAATAAAACCAAAATTTACAGTTAATGGTACTTTTAAGCCTGTCGGAGATATATTTTTATGGATGACTGATGATCACCGTAAATTGATTGTTCGTATAGAGGCAAAGATAAAAATTGGAAGTATTGTAGGTGAGGCTGAAAAGGTTGTTTTAGGAAAAGACTGAACTCCTAGACTATAGTCGGTTTTAAAATCAGTTTTTTTATTTCATAATTAAATTTATGGCAGAAATTCACTGTCGCCACTTTAGTGGCTATAAACCTTGTA
>JAKUPT010000009.1 GCA_022450595.1 Bdellovibrionales bacterium | reverse complement strand
GTTTAGAGTTCCCAGTGGTGTTTATTGCCGGCATGGAAGAAGGCATTTTTCCAACAGGGCGTGCCTTTGAAAGTTCAGATCCAACAGCCTTAGAAGAAGAGCGAAGACTTGCTTATGTGGGTATGACTCGGGCTATGGAAAAGCTTTACCTTCTTCACGCCCAAACCAGAAGAATTTGGGGCAATGAACAGCGCAACTCTCGAAGTCGTTTTATCTCTGAAATTCCTGAAAACTACTTGGATGAAAGCTCTTCTTTTAAACGCCCTAAATTTATGGATCGTTTTCAGTCTACTCAAAGCTTTGAACCAGAAGATGATGTGCAGTACTTCCCCGATGAAATTGAACATGGCTCAATGTACAAAAAAGGTGGCATGGTCAGACATCCTACTTTTGGAGTCGGAAAAATTCATCAAGTGGAAGGCATGGGTGAGATGCAAAAAGTCAGTGTGTTATTCAATAACAGCACACTTAAAAAATTTGTGGTTAAATACGCTCGCCTTGAAGTGCTTTAAAACATTTCAATATCATGTAAGCAGGCTTGACCAAACATAGAGTAATTTGGGTCTAAGTATTTGTCTTTAATTCTATCGGCAAATTCAGTTAGATTGTTTTCGCCTTCATTATTAAGCCAGTACATAACACAATCTGCGTTTTTGCAATGGGCTCCATTCACACTGTCGTGATGATCAGTAACAGCGGGAACACCTGTATTCACTAGCCCCATAGCATGCCCTAACTCATGAACGATAGTGGCCTGCTCAACAATAGACCTTGTATTTGAGCTTGGAGTGGAGCGAATTTTTTTAATCACCTGTTTAAAGATAACAACAATCGTTGTTCCGGTGAGATTCACACCGGCTACTGACTTTCTCATATGACCGGCATTGTCTTTAAAGTAACCTCTTACAAAAACGATATAAAACTCACCTTTTTTAGCACTCTCTAAACTGTAATCTATGGTGTTGCTAAGTTCTAATAAGTCTTTATTACTCCATGCTTGTTTTGATTTTGGTGACATTCGGGTCATTTCAGCGAGTGTTTTAGGGACATTGATTTCAATAGAGCGTTTTCTTTGAGACATCAAAGATGTGATATTGCGGTCTAAAAGATCCCACACCTTTAAATCAGGCTCTAGGTTCCCAATTGCAGGCTGAGCGTTAGGCTCATAAAACACATTCACATTAATTTTTTGGGCCTCTTTTAGCACGGGCTCTAGATAGGAGAAGTCAGCAATTGTGGGAGTGACCTCTTTATAAAAATGCACAGGAGTGTCCGGATTTTTTGAGCTACATCCCCAAAAAAGGGCACAAATTAGACATAGTATGTAAATAGTACAGTTTTTTGCCCCATACACGGCCTTTAAACACATCAACAATTAATATTGCAACCAATGGGCCATTTTTAAAGTTTTAAGTCCGTCACTCAATTTTAAGAGTCCGTCCCTAAAATTCACCACCTCCACTTGAAAAAAGCGATAGTCCGTCACTCAAATTTCAAGTCTGAGGACGAAATTATGGGGAAATGAGAGGCTTGGGGATAGGCTGTGCCAAGTGAATGGACGAAGTGACGGTCTTCGGCATGGGTGGGTGTAAAAAAAATAGACACGGCTAAGTGCATGAAATTGCTGAAAAAATGAGAGTCCGTCACTGTTGTCTGTGGTGGGGGTGTGAGTGGGGGTAGATTTCTAACATGTAGGTTTTATTGAATTTAATAAATGATTTCAGATAGTTAAGGTTAAAACTGTGTTTTGGACTGGGGATTGTAGTGTATGTGGGTAGGGATGGATGTCCCGATAAAAGGAGGATTGTTATGAAAAAACAAAATATACTAAAAGCGGGCTTATTTTTAGCACTCGCTGTACAAATTTCCTGGAACACCCACCAGGCACATGAAAACAACAATAATAATATAGGACAAGCTGTATTTGCCAGTATTTCTAAATCAAACACAGCTGCTCACAAAAACAATGAAGGTGTGTTTTTGAACAACCAAGTTCAAAATGCAGATTCATTAGAAGTTCGAATTGGTAAAGAAACTTACTCTATCGATCTTCAGGTACAAGAAGGTATCAATAACCTTTGTGCCACAGAATCTTCGACATCTTTACTAAGTCAGCTGTCTACAACAACAGCACAAAGAGATGACATCAACTGTGGTTCAACCACATTATCAGAGTACATTGATGCGAACCAAACCCAACAAGACAAATTAAAAAAAGATGTCTTTAATAAGGTTGAACTTAAAAACCTTCCTGAAGACTTGGCTCGTAACTTAAGCGAGAGAATCAACACTGAAGCCAATTGTGACAACTGTGAAGTTCAAACAATTTCTACTCGTATTTACTCGCAATCAGCCGGTGTAGGTAGCCTCACAGAATTAAGAAACCAACTTTCTGCCGTTCTTGCAGCAGCTGCCGAAGAAACCGCTAATGAGAGAAAAGAAAAAGAAAAAGAATTCAAAAAGTTTAAACGTATCGCTAAACGCATGCAACTGTGTGAAGCCCACACTCCTGAAGAGTTAGAAGGTGTGTTAGATATTCTTGATGTGGACGATCTTGAAATGGCTGACGTTGACAGTACATTAGTAAGTGACGTTTTAAAATCTGATGATATTAAAAAGTACAGATCCAATTCAAAAAGTCGTATGGAGTGTCAAAAAGACCGATACACAAGTCTTGCTGACAGTGGTTATGAAGAAGAAGCTGAAGAGTTTTTCTTTAAGCACATGCAAAATGACTTACTAGATTTTATTCGCAGTAATCCTCGTGAAGCACGTGGTATTATTGATGACCTTGGAATGGTTGCAGGCCTTGGTTTAGATGAGTGGGATGCCCATTTTGGATTAGATAGCTCTTACTCTGCTCTTCAAATGATGAACACTGAGCTTAACTACAGAGACACATTGATTGATTATGCGGATGCTCTTAGAAACCCTGGTTTAAGCCCTTATCAGCGTCAAAGAGCTTTTTACGGACTTCATAAGTTAAGAGAAAACTATAGCTCTAGAGTTGACCTTATTAACTCTCATGAAGACAAAGAAAGCCCCTATTACAATGATCTGACTGTATTAGGTAAAGGTCTAAGTGACAGCATTGGCTTCAACTTAACCACTCTATACTGTGATGCTGGAATGCAGATGGCCATGTATGCTGACTACAGATGTAGCTACACAGCTGGTAGAAATGCAGAAGATGTATACAAAGAGATGGCTTCTGTAAAATTCAGCGATGGCGTAAGAGGCGACTTTCCAATTGAGTTCATAGATACAATCTCTGATGCTCGTCAAGCACTTGTGCCACAAAAGTACGAAAGATACACGTACACCAACGAAGGTTTTTCACCAAGTATTGTGACTGACAGATATAACATCAATGACTTTATTAACAACACCACGTCTTTACCAAGACTGTCTGATGCACAAAGAAACAACATCATTAGAAATCGTCAAAGTAGACAGTAAGAATTACCTTAACTTTATCCTTTAAAACAACAACTCCTTTTCCGGCTCATTGACGAGCCGGTTTTTTATTTTTGTTGAATCAAAGTCTTTCCAGTATCTAAAGCCTCATTTCCAAAGCTTTTCATCTTATCACCAATGTAAAAAACCAAACTGTCCAACCGAAGCCCTAAGGACAAAACCGCCTGACTCCATATATGATGATCGGCAAAGCCTACCCGTGCAGAGAGTTTAATGTTTAAGTTTTCATGGGCCGCCATGGTAAGGCTTTGAGTAAAAGCCACTGTGCCTTTTGTGTAACTTCTTCTGGGATCGCTGTAAGTCATAGCTCCGACTTGAAGACTCGAACTTGGAGCCAGTCCCTTTTGTTTTAAAAAGTAAAACTCTTCCGTATACCCCAGCAATAATAAGCCGTGGGTTTGGCCATCGCGTCCACCAAGGCCCCCAGTGAGCTCTAAATACTGATGACAATCAGAACTAAATAAGCAGCTATCGTTAATAAAAAAACCAAACTGCCCGCCCAACCAATACATATTGGTCGTTTCCCAAAAACTTCCAAACTCTAAATTGTAGTTTCTGGTCTGGGGAAGATAAGTTTTAAAACCATAAGTAATTTTATGACTTTCTGAATGCTCTGAATGCTCTGAATGCTCTGAATGCTCTGAATGCTCTGAATGAGAAAATACATTGGGAGTTAAAAAAACAGCAAGTATAAATATTAAAAAACTCTTTTGCATTTCCCCCTCCTAATTATAAAAAAACCCAGGAGTTTCCCCCTGGGCCCCGCTCGCCATCATCTTGGGTGCAATTCATTAAGAATACATAGGTGCAGAATCTTAGATGTGTTCTTAGATGTTATCAAAAGCTGATGGCGACCTTAGAAATAAAAGCCATGGCATCGTCCGCCTTATATGTGCCCCCCGCTTTAAAGGCGTCCCCAGGCAAAAGATAAGCAAACTCATTCACCCACTGAAGTCTTTCATAGGGTGAGTAAGTCAAACTCAAATCAATTTCATAACCTAAATCAGAGCCACTTCCTGAAACCACTTTTTGTTGCAAAAAGCCTGTGGCAAAACCAAGCTCACCGGTCCAATTAGAACCAATTTTTTTTCTGTAGTAAGGAGCCAAGTAAATAACATTACTAATTTGCTCTACATCATAACCTGAGTTATCAGTAGATCCACCGCCACCATTCGGAGCTGTACCTAAAAAGTTGTCTTGTCCTAAAGCATGATTAAAAAGAAGTGTTGCCACATCATAGTTACGATCAAACCAAAATCCCTCAAAGTCACCTTTTGTGGCCGGGTCATCACCTGTGGCCATTCCCACCTTCGCTCCTATGGCATAGTTTGAGTCCATTGGGTGGTACTCATACTCTCCAGCAAATGCAAAAGCGTCTCTTGTAATTCCAGCTCCAGTGTCCCCATCAGTGACACCCAAAGCTCCTTTATGAAAAGCCCCTTCAAAACCAAAACTGTAATTTTGACGTTGTCTTTTCATGTAAATGTTAAAGTCTTTAGTCTCTAATTCTCTATCATTTGTTGAGCCATCTGTACCAAAACCAGGTGTTGTAGATGTTTTAGTGGCGATGTCATTAGCACTCGCTGAAGCTGTTCTTAATTGATAGTAAGCGCCAGCTTCAAACTCGGCCTCTGGGTTTTCGTACTGTAAATGAAGACTAAGTTCATTCACGTCATCGGCATTTGCATTAATAGTGCTTTCCACCATCTTAGCATAGCCAATTTGAGCAGAAAGGTTGCCGTAATAAAATTTGTAAGCGACCATATCTCTGTTATCATACCAATGGTCAAACAAACCATGACCACTGTTATAGGTAATACCTAAACCAAAATGAAGAGGCACTCGTCCTACAATAAACTGACCAAATTGATGATTAAAGTTCGCATAAAGCTCGCTGATGTTTAAAGTCTGTGGAGACACGCGGTCAGAAGAGGCATTGCTATCAAACGAAGAGTTTGCAGAGCCCGTGTTTGCTCCCCCACCCCAAACAGCTCCGAGCTGATTGCCTGAAGAGTTATTATTATTAAATAGATGCATACGACCTTTTAAGTAAATGCCATCTGATAAAACCATTTTTGGCATTAACACTAAATGATGAAGCCCATAATCTTTTTGAAAGTTCTTATCACTATCAAGTTCTGAGTTGATAATACTGTTGGCTTCAAAGCGATAAACCCCAGACCAACTGATATCTCCTGCAAAAGATTGAAGAGGTAACAAAAAACTTAAAAGTAAAAAATTAACTTTAAATAAACGCATACGCACACCTTTGTGGTTTATTACTACAATACTATTGAAACTAGACTAAGGTAAAAGGTCAACACTATATTTAAGATACAACAACTCCGATGATTTCGTCTTCACGAACAATCATCACTTTTTCGCCCAACATTTCGATCTCTTCGCCGGCAAACTTGTTGATTAAAACTTCATCGCCAACTTTTACATCTGTTGGCAACAGTTTACCTTTTTTAGTGATACGGCCACGACCAACACTAAGCACCTGAGCCTTTGGAAGACTTTGATCTGCATAACTTTCAGGCAAAACAATACCAACACTTGTAACACGTTCAGCTTTGACCTTTTTTAGCAGCACACGATTTTCTAAAGGTTGAAAAAAGTCTGCCAATTTGATCTTTGCAGACATTTTTTTAGGTTGAGTTTTTTGTTTTAAAGAACTTTTTTTAGGTTTTACAGTGCTTTTTTTATTACTCACTGTTTTTTTAGTCGCTAAAGACTTTTTAGGCGTTGCTTTTTTAGTCGCCTTCTTCTTTGGGGCTGGTCTTTTCTTTGCTGCTGACTTTTTTGTCGACTTTTTGGCTGGTTTTTTAGCACTTTTCTTTTTGGTGGCCTTTTTAACCGCCTTTTTCTTTGTGGATTTTTTCGCAGTGGCCTTCTTTTTAGTCACTTTCTTTGTGCTTTTCTTTTTAGCCAGCTTTTTCTTGGTTGCTTTTTTCTTTGAAACTTTTTTAGCTGCTTTTTTAGAGGACTTCTTTTTAGTGACAGCCTTTTTCTTGCTTACTTTTTTAGCAGCTTTTTTCTTAGTTGTTTTTTTCTTCGAAGCTTTGGTTTTAGTCACTTTCTTTTTAGTGGCTTTTTTTGTCGCTGATTTCTTTTTCACAGCAGACTTTTTTTTAGCTGTCTTTTTTTTCACTGCAGATTTTTTTTTGCTTTTCTTTTTAGTTGTTGCCACGACGACTCATCTCCTGTTCAAAATATTTTGTGTACAATATATCCCACTCAGGTGATCCTTCAACCACATTTCTTTTCAATGAAGTAATTGTATTTCTAGCGGCCTTATCAATGTCATCACATTCTTTAGCGAACTTAGCCATGGCTTGTTTGGCAGCTCTGACAGCACGATCATCATCTTCATAATCCACAAGATCATCTTTCCACACGCCATCGGTCACTAAAAAGGCCAAATGATTTAAACGATCTTCTGAAATCATAAAATAAATCCCTTTTCTTTTGCCAGTTTCTTTTTTAACAACGGAAACATTTTGTAACGCTCAAACTCTCCTGGGTGTTGCCCTTCCAGTTGATCCATCATTTTATGCACTTCTTCATCCAAAGCCTTTTCTTGATTAAAATTGGCTTTGATGATTTCTGAGGCACGAGCTAAGACTTTTGATTCGTCGGCCTTAAACTGCACAATGTTTTGTTGTTTGAGTTCTTGAAAAATAAGTTCGGACATTCTTTTGATTTGCTTGTCTGTGACTTTCATACTTTGACTAAACGAAGTCTTGGGCTTAAAGTCAAGCCAGATGATACAAAAAAAAACGATATCTATTTTTATAGCTCTCTTGTTTGCTTTATTGGCAGCTCTCATTTTTTTTATATTCTCACTCAAATCACAAATTGAAACTCGTTTGGAGCAAGGTTGGTTTTTACCTCCCGTCGAAGTTTATGCAGCCCCAAACAGTATTTTAAAAAGCAATTCTTACAGCCGTGCTGAAATCGATAGTATGCTTAAAGAAAGTCAGTTTCGTTTAAGAAATTCTGAGCAAACCTTGCGTTCTGGGGATTTTAATTGGGGCAGTGACGAGTTTTGCAATCAACAGTTCACTTCCTCTCATTGCTTGCAGCTTCGGCACTCCGAACTTGGCTACCATCTGATATTGTTTGATAAAAACTATGAAGTTTTAAATATTTACAGCCAAAAACAAGATGACATGATTGATAGGTTGGATCTAAAGCCCGAACTGTTTGCTCAATTTTATGATGGCAAACCGATATTAAGAAACTTCACTCCCATTAGCGAAACTCCACTTTACTGCCTACAAGCGGTGACAGCTATTGAAGACTCCGGCTTTTTAGATCACAAAGGCGTCAGCCCCTTAGGTATAGCCCGAGCTGCTGTTAAAAACTTACTTTCCGGCCGAGTGGCTCAAGGCGGGAGCACTATCACCCAACAGTTGGTCAAAAATTACTTTCTTACCCCCGAAAGAACATTCAAGCGTAAGTTTATTGAAATGTTTATGTCTATTATTCTTGAGGCTCAGGTGGATAAAGATCAAATTCTAGAGGCCTACTTAAATGTGATTTATATGGGACAAAATGGACCCTTTCAAGTCAGAGGTTTTGGGGCCGCAAGCCAGTTTTATTTTGATAAGTCATTGAGCCAGCTTAATTTAGAAGAGTGCGCTTTGCTTGCAGCAATTATCAACAGTCCGGGGCGTTACAATCCTTTTCGTAAACCGGAGAATGCTCTTAGTCGCCGCAATAAAGTTTTATCTGATATGTTCACCAATCAAATGATCAATGCGGATCGAAAAAACAAAGCTCAAACTCAGCCACTTCCTAAAAACAAAAAAACAGAGCTTATTGAGCCCGCTCCTTATTATGTGGATGCTGTCTATTCAGAACTTGAAAAACTAGGCATAGATCAAAATAACGGCTTAAAGGTTTACACACAATTAAACACCTTTTCTCAAAATCAAGCTCAAGACAGCTTAGAAAATGGACTGAACCAACTTGAGAGTCAGTGGAAGTCTTTAAAAGACAAAGCCAAAGAGGGAAAAGTTCTACAAGGACTGCTTATTTCGGCAAATTTGAAGACTGGAGGAATTACAGCCCTTGTCGGTGGACGCAATTTTAAAAAATCACAGTATAACAGAGCTATTGATAGCCGTAGGCAAATTGGCTCTATCATGAAACCCTTTACATATTTAGCGGCCATGGAAAGTCTTAATGAAAACGGACAGCCGTACACCCCTTTAAGTTCCATCGAAGATAAGACTTTTACTTATGAATATGAAGGACAAAGCTGGTCGCCAGAAAACTACAGCAAAACTCAACTAGGCCCCGTTCCTCTATTTTATGCACTCAAAAATTCAATGAACATTCCCACCGCAAAACTGGGAATCAGCATTGGACTGAGCTCTGTTATAGACGTGGCCAAACGCATGGGAATTGAGTCAGAGCTTAAGCCTTATCCTTCTATTACTTTAGGCGCTTTTGAGGTGGGAGCTATGGAAGTGCTGCAGGCCTACTTAAATCTTGGTCGCATGGGAAATTCTAAAAAAACACACATCATAAAAAAAGTGACGAACTTAGAAGACCAATTGATTTACCATTTCAAAAACCAAAGTGAGCAACTTGTGAGTTCACAAAATGCCGCCGTAATCTTAGGAATTTTAAAAAATACCGTAGACAATGGAACTGGCCAGTTGGCTCGAAGGCTGGGCTTTAGCAGACCCGCAGCGGGCAAAACAGGAACTACTAGTGATTTTAAAGACGCTTGGTTTGTAGGGCTCACCCCACAATATATCACTGTTGTTTGGGTGGGCTATGATGACAACACTCCTCACGGCCTAACCGGGGCCAGCGGGGCACTTCCGATTTGGACGGAGTTTATGAAAGCCCAACACAGAAGCCTTCCTGTGAAAGACTTTATTTGGCCCGAAGGGGTTGAACTCTTAGAGGTGGAGGCAAAGTCAGAGCTTCCTGAGGTTGTTTTAGACAAAGAGCCTGAGAGTTTTAATTTGATCTTTAAGCAGTAATTTTTACACGAGTGTAAACAAACTGTTATGGAAAAACTTCTCTCCTAACCGACAGATTAAATCTATTACAATAGATTCTTATATTTAGCCTATAAAAAGTTTACGGTGTCATTAGGACACCGATTTTATCTGGAAATCCCTACCTCTGTGTGCCATTATTTCCAACAGTTTCGGGGTATATGGGGTGTATTTTTGAAATCAATTGTAACGTCAAAAAAGAATATATTTGTATTGATCAGAATCATGATTGCAATGGCCATTGCAATTGGTATTTCCTTTATTGATCTCGAGTATCTTGAGCATTGGACCTATGATTTTCGAACTCGCATAAAAATCCAACCAGAAGTATCTGGGCATATTCAAACTGTGGCTATAGATAACCCCACGGTTTTAAAATACAAGGGTGAACCTGGGGCTTCAATACATTCAGAGTTTTTAAATAAGTTAAAAATGGCTGAACCTAAAATGATTATTTATCTTTTAGATTTGAATAATCTGGAGGGTGGCCTAACAGAGCTTAAACACTTTGCCGACATAGCCAAACAAACTCCTTATTTTGTCGCCACCACTAGTGAAATTATTGGTAAAGGGCAAGAAAGTGAATTGTTTTTCAAGCCACCTTTGGACGGAATAAAAGCTCACATGGCTCTACTAACTCATGACAGAAGCACTTTTGCTCGAGATGGTGTGACCCGAAGACTCATACTCTCTTACCTTAACACTCCGATGATTCATGAAACTGCTGCCAGTCATTTCAATGAGGTTAAAAAAGTTGATAACTATCAAGGCCAGTTTCAGTTTTTAAACTCGCAACAAAGTTATATTAATTTCCGAAAAACCGGAACCTATAAGCCTTTGTCATTTAAAGATGTGGTGGATAATAAGTTTAACCCCGGAGCTTTAAGAGACAAAATAATACTTGTCGGCCGAGACACCCTGGTGCATGCCGGTGACTATAAAATGACCCCTTTTTCAAGAGACATTATTGCCATGTCAAACATGGAAGTGCACGCCAATATTATTGAAACATTGATCCAAAACAACTCCCCTATTCGTGCACAATTTTGGATCAATATTATTTTAAATGCACTAATTGCCCTAATTACTATTTACGCTGTGTTTAGAACCCGACCGTCTAAAGGACTGATGATTTTAATTATCACCTTAAGTGCCTACGTCACATTAAGCTGGATGAGTTTTCAGTTTTTTGATTACTGGTTAAATATGGCAGCCCCTCTTTTAACCATATTTATTTGTTACTACTTTTTTATTCCCTACAGATTAATTATGGAAAACAAAAAAAGCTGGGAGTACTTTCAGCACAACAAAGTTCTCAGCGAAGTGGAAGAGCTTAAAACTAACTTTTTAAGAATGATGTCTCATGATTTAAAAACACCTCTGGCCCGCATTCATGGAATGACCGAGATGGCACTCAGGCATGAGGGGTCAACTCCTGAGCAGCAAACGGCTTTAAAAAATATTTCCAAATCTAGCGAAGAGCTTTCTTTGTTTGTGGAGTCGATTTTAGATTTAAGCCGTATTGAAAGTAACGAAGTTAAACTTCACCTGCAATCCAAAGATATCAATGACCTGATCAAACAGGTTATTCAGCAATCAGAGTACTTAGCCAAAGAAAAGGGCATTAAAATCATTGCAGAGCTTGAACCATTATTTAGCATAAAAGTCGACCCGCACCTTTTAAAGCAGGTGTTTACTAACTTGGTTGAAAACGCCATTAAATATAGCCCTGAAAACACCAAGGTTTTGGTAACCACAGAAGAAATTGATGGCTATGTGGTGATTCAGGTGGCCGATCAAGGAATGGGCATCCCAGAACAAGAGAGTAAATTAATTTTTGATCGATTTTACAGAAGCAAGAGTGCTTCCTCATCAAAGATTGCAGGAACTGGACTTGGCCTGTATTTAACTAAATACTTTGTGGGACTTCATAAAGGCGAGATTTATGTAGAAAGCTCTGAAGGCTTAGGTTCAACATTTGTGGTAAGAATACCTACTCATTTAGAAATTCAAACAAACAATTCTATCAAAGGAGAATTAAATGTTTAAAGTGCTTGTTGTAGACGATGACTCTAGCTTAAGACTGAGTGTAAAGTCCACATTATCCGAAACGGGCTACTTAGATATTGACGAAGCCTTTGACGGAGTCGATGCCGTTGAAAAGGTCAAAGACAATGACTACGGCCTAGTGCTACTTGATGTAGATATGCCACGTATGTCAGGCCTTGAAGCTTTAAAAGAGATCAAAGCCCACGACCCTTCTGTGATTGTTATTATTATGACCGCCTTTGCAACCATTGATGACGCTGTACTGGCTGTTAAAGAAGGGGCCTATAACTATTTGTCAAAACCCATTAAGGCTGAAGCTTTAACCGAACTTATTCAACAGGCCATCGATGCACAAAATCTGATCTCAGATGTGGCTGTATCTGCTCCTGTATTGATGGACAATGGGAGAAAAATTATTGGCAACACCCTACAAATGAAAAAGGTGTTTAATATTATCAACCGCTTATCAAAAGTCGACACTCCTGTATTAGTCAGAGGAGCCAGCGGAACGGGGAAAGAATTAATTGCCAGAGCCATTCACTCCAACTCCAGTCACAAATCTGGCCATTTTGTGGCCATCAACTGCTCTGCCATTCCAGAGAACTTGTTTGAAAGTGAGCTATTTGGACACGAAAAGGGCGCATTTACCGGAGCCGACCAAAGAAAGATTGGTAAATTTCAATATGCTGAGGGCGGCACCTTGTTTTTAGACGAGTTAGGGGATCTGCCTTTAATGGCTCAAGTTAAACTCTTAAGAGTGTTACAAGAAAAAGTTTTTACACCTGTAGGGTCTAACAGAGAGATTGAGGCCAATGTTCGTATTGTGGCCGCGACCAATCGCCCCTTAGAGGAGATGATAAAAAACAACGAATTCCGTGAAGATCTATATTACCGACTGAATGTGATGCCTATATTTTTACCATCACTTGATGAAAGAAAAGAGGATCTTAAAAACATGATTCAACACTTTATTAAAAAGTTTAACGACAAACAAGATCGTAAGATTTTAGGTATGGCACCAGATGCTTTACAGCTACTTAAGCGTTATGATTGGCCCGGTAACATTCGTGAACTTGAAAATGTGATTGAACATGCTTTTATTTTAGAGGAAACCTCTAATATTCAAATCAAAAGCTTGCCAGAAAAAATTCTTTCACAACTAGGAGTTGAGCTTAGCCACTCCCCTGTGGCCCCTCAACCAGAAACGGAAGAGCTCACCTCAAACTCTCAAGAAGGGCTTGAGGATGAGTCTGGTTTATTTAACTTAAACCAAATTGCTGAAGATGATTTGGATTTTAGCAAGCAAAAAGAGATGTTTGAAAAAGAATTTATTATTAAAGCTTTAAAGACATTTAAGGGCCGAGTGAACCAAACGGCACTGCATGCTAACATCCCGAAAAAAACGCTCCTTAGAAAAATGGAAAAGTACAATATTAACGCAAAAGATTATACGGGCTCGAACTGACTTGGGCCCCGTTATTTTTTTGGATTCGCGCTGGACAACCCCTTTTTTGAAATAGTAGATTTTTGAGTTCTTATGAATCGAATGACACCGCCACAAGCATACACCAGAGAAGTTTTGGCCAAAGCCTATAGTTGGCTCAAGGATCAAAACGAAGAAACTAAAGCCCAAGCTCAAACCGCTGACGCTTTGGTCTCATTGTATTTACAGTCACTTCGACACAAAAGAGAAGAAAAAACAGCCCAGTTCAAAACAGAATTAAAATCTATGGCCAGTGACCTGCCGGGGCAGCTGGAGCTTTCCCCTCAAGCCACCAAAAAGCCGGAACTACAGCCTTCAACAGTGAAGCCTCAACCCCAACAGCCACAGCAGCCTTCAGCTCCAGTAGCGGCTGACCGAAGCACGGCCGATGAAAGCATTACAGCTTACCGCAAAGTGGAGTTCCCACCTGTGCCTGACAAATTCAAAGCGCCTGTTGAGCCCACTCCTGAGCCACAAAGGGCTGAGCCTCAAAAAAAGCAAGAGCCAGACCCCTCAATTGTGGCCACCAAAAGCATTCAAAATCTGTTTCCACCAGGAAGCTTTTCAAAGGCCTTTGAAGATAAAGAGGCTGAAACTGAAAAGACCGGTGAGACTTATAAAGAGGATCCTGAGATTTTAAAACTCATCGATGAGGTTTCAGAGAAATTACGTATTGAAGACACTAAGATTGTCCATAAAATGCTCGTCAGCATTGGTTACGAGCACTTAATGTCTGTTTTTCCTAAAAAATAATTCAATTCATTGCGTTTTTAAGCTGAGAGATGTTGTCACCTTTATGTGAAATGGCTAGACTCGGACA
The DNA here is from genome assembly GCA_022450595.1 of Bdellovibrionales bacterium. Lineage (GTDB taxonomy): Bacteria > Bdellovibrionota > Bdellovibrionia > Bdellovibrionales > UBA1609 > JAKUPT01. Next base: position 47,931 of record JAKUPT010000009.1, on the reverse strand, counting down.
TATTCTGTAAAGGTGAAACATGGACATAAAAGATAAAATTAAAAATAGCATTTTACTGCCTAAAACTGACTTTCCAATGCGCGGCAAACTGCCTGAAACAGAGCCTAAACGCATAGAGTCCTGGACTCAGTCGGAGCTTTATCAAAACATTCAAAAAAAAGCCGGCAGCAAAAGATTCACCATGCCTGATGGACCTCCATACGCCAATGGCAATCTGCATGTGGGGCACGTGTTAAACAAGGTTTTAAAAGATATTGTGATTAAGTACAAAAGCATGAGTGGTCACAGGGCCGCTTTTATCCCTGGCTGGGACTGTCATGGTCTTCCCATTGAACTCAAAGTCACCCAAAGTTTAGGGGAAAAGCGCAAACAGCTTACGGATGCAAAAGTTAGAGAGATCTGTAGAAAAGAAGCCTTAAAGTGGGTAGAAACTCAAAAAAAGCAATTTATCCGTTTAGGAATTTTAGCTGACTGGGAGAATCCCTATTTAACTCTAAATCCCGAGTATGAAGCCAACGAAGTGCGTGTGTTGGCCCAAATTTTAAGAAATGGCTGGCTCTACAGAGGCGAAAAGCCGGTTTACTGGTGCCCGACACTTCAAACCGCACTTGCTGCCGCTGAAGTTGAGTATCATGATCACACCAGCCCCTCTATTTACGCCGGTTTTACTTTGCAAGACAGTGAATCTGTCGTGGGTTTAAGCGACAAACCCGTCAGCTTTGTTATTTGGACCACAACTCCATGGACCCTACCTGCCAACTACGCCATTTGTTTGAATGAAAAGTTTGATTACGGAGTTTATGACACCGGCTCTGAGTATATTGTCATTGCCGACAAGCTTAAAGAGAGCATTGAGAAAGAATGTGAGTTAGAGCTAAAACACATTAAGTCTTTGAAGGGCTCTGAGCTTGAGGGCGCAAAAGCCAGTCATCCTTTTGTCGACAGAGAGTCTTTAGTGATCTTAGGAGATCACGTAACCCTTGAAGCCGGTACCGGCTGTGTGCATACAGCTCCAGGACATGGTTTAGACGACTACTCCGTGGGCCTTAAATACCAACTGCCTGTATTTTCACCAGTGGATGCGGCTGGAAAATACACAGAAGACTTTGCCCCAATGCAGGGAGAAAGTATTTGGGACGCCAACCCTAAAATTGTTGAGTTATTAAAGTCGAAAGGAAAACTTTTAGGCTACAAACAAATCACTCACAGCTATCCACACAACCCTCGTTCAAAAACTCCTTTGATTTTTAGAGCCACACCTCAGTGGTTTGTTCGAATGGATGGCGACGAGAAAAGCTTAAGGCAACAGGCTCTTGATGCGGTTGAAAATAAAATTAAATTTGTTCCCGAGTGGGGAAAACAGCGTTTAAAAGCTATGGTGACCAACACTCCCGACTGGTGCTTAAGCCGCCAAAGAGTTTGGGGTGTTCCTATCCCTGTTTTTTACTGCGAGTCCTGTGAACACGCCATGGCTGATGCTGACATTATGGATAAAGTGGCAGAGCACATGGAATCTACAAAGTTAGGTATTGAGGCCTATCATCAAGAGAAGCCTGAGTTCTTTTTAGGCGATAAAAAATGCCCGGACTGTGGCCACGATAAATTCAAAGCCGGACAAGACATTTTAGATGTTTGGTTTGACTCTGGGGTTTGTCACACAGCCGTTCAAAAACAAAAAGAGGAATTAGATTTTCCGGCAGACATTTAACTAGAAGGCAGTGATCAACACCGTGGATGGTTTCAAACAAGCCTAATGTCTTCAGTGGCCGCCTATGGAGAGCCGCCATTTAAAGCCTTAATCACACATGGGTTTGTTAACGATGCTCAAGGCTACAAAATGAGTAAATCAAAAGGCAATGTTATTGATCCGACTGATATCATTAAGCAATACGGAGCTGAGATTTTACGTTTGTGGGTGGCTTATGAGGACTACGGTCAAGATGTGAACGTGGGACAAGAGATGTTCAAACGCATTTCTGAAACCTACAGACGCATTCGTAACACTTTAAGATTTATGTTAGGTAACTTAAACGACTTTGACCCACAAAAAGATGCTGTGTCCTTTAAAGATATGCCGGCTCTTGATCAGTGGGCCCTTATGCGGCTGAACAAGCTTGTAGAAAAGTCCACTCAATCCTACGAAGACTACAACTTTTATAAGGTCTATCATGCTTTAAACAACTTTTTTACTGTGGATCTGTCAGCCACATATTTAGATATTTTAAAAGACCGTTTGTACACGGGAAAAGCTGATGGGCTCAAAAGACGATCTAGCCAAACCGTGATTTACTATATGTTGAATGACTTAGTTAAATTGATGGCTCCCATTGTTAGTTTTATCGCTGAAGAAACCTACGAGTACATTCCTGGCACGAAAAAACAAAGTGTGTTCTTAGAAGACTTCCCTGAAGTGAACAAAGAGTGGAACAACAGTGAAGTCTATGAGGACATTCAGCACATTCTAGAAGTAAGATCTGATGTTTCTAAAGTTTTAGAGGACTTAAGAAAAGAAAAAGTCATTGGCTCCAGTCTTGAGGCGGCAGCCGTCATCACGGCCAACGATAAAAAACATAATGTGCTAAAAAAATACGAAGCTGATTTAAATGAGTTATTTATTGTGTCTTCAACCACATTAAAGCAAGGGGACTTTAAAGTTGAGGCTGAAAAAGCCAGCGGCGAAAAGTGTGACCGATGCTGGAACTATTTCCCTGATGTAAATACGAACCCTGACTGGCCCGGTGTGTGCCCGAAATGTCTTGAGGCTGTAACATGATGAAAGTAAACCCTAAGTATTTAATTCTCCTAGCCGTGAGTGGTGTGATCATCACTATCGATCAGGCTACCAAAATTTACATTCACACACGCTTTGCTCTGGGTGAATCTATTAATGTGGTAGAGAACTTTTTTAATATCACCTACGTCAGAAACAAAGGCGCTGCTTTTGGAATCCTCAGCGACTTACCTGATATGATTCGTGAAAGCTTTTTTTTAGCAATGACCCCTGTGGCTTTGTTTATAATTTTACTTTTACTAAAGTCTGTTCCAAAAGCTGATAAAATTCAAATCCTAGCTTTAAGTGGTATTTTTGGAGGAGCTATTGGTAATTATATAGATAGAATTCGTTTTGGCTATGTGATCGACTTTCTAGACGCCCATTGGTACCATAAGTATGCTTGGCCGGCTTTTAATGTGGCGGATTCTGCCATTGTTGTAGGTGTGACCATCTTAATTCTTTTAATGTTTAGAAAAGAGGAGCCACAAGACGCCTAATGCATCCGATTCTTTTTGGCCTTATTCCTACCTACTATTTAGTGATCAGCCTAACTTTTTGTCTGATCATTTTTCTTACCATTGTTCGCGCTAAAAAACTTCAATTTAATATCAACAACAGCTTGGATATTTTATTGGTCAGCATGCTCAGTGGATTTTTGGGAGCCAGAGTTTTACATATTATCTACGAGGCCCCTGACTACTATTTAGAAGACCTCACTCGAATTTTTGAAATCTGGCATGGAGGCTTTGTTTATTTTGGCGGAGTCATTGCTGCGATGATCGGCAGCTGGCTTTATTGTAAATATAAAAACCTGAAGTTTTTAAAATGGGCTGATTTTTTTGCTCCCCTAATAGCACTTGGATATGGGCTTGGTCGCTTTGCCTGTTTTTTAAATGGCTGCTGCTTTGGTAAAGTCTGTGATCTGCCCTGGGCTGTGAGATTTCCAAATCTCCCACACCCCATGAGCCAACACCTACGCCACCCCACTCAAATTTACACAAGTTTAATTGAGTTTCTGATTGTTGTTGTGTTGTTGTGGTCCAGCTCTCATGCATTTTTCAAAGCTCAATATGGCCGACTCTTTGGCCTATGGCTTTGCCTACATGCCACCAATCGCATTATTATGGAGAGCCTTAGAGCCGACTTTCGAGGCGAACTGATTTTAGGCCTTAGCCTTTCCACTGTGATAAGCTTAGTACTTCTATTATTAGGCTCAGGACTGTTATTTTTAAAACCTAAAAAATAATCACCCACACACTTTAAATCAAGGGGCAATTATTTTGACAGTCTGATAATCAGAAAATAGTATAGAATCATGTGAGGTGATAATTTGAATCAACCAGATATACGTTGGAAGCAGCGTTTAGAGCATTTTTCGAAAGCATTAGTTCAATTAAAAAGTGCGGTGCAATTAGCAAAAGCAAGGGGATTATCTGAATTAGAAAAACAAGGGCTTATTCAAGCCTTTGAATTTACACATGAGCTTGCCTGGAATGTGATCAAAGATTACTTTTTTTATCAAGGCCAATCTCAAATAATGGGCTCAAGAGACGCTACACGTGAGGCATTTCATAAAGGACTTATAAATGATGGTGATGGCTGGATGGAAATGATTAAAAGTCGCAATAAAACCTCACATACATATAACCAATCTGTAGCTGATGAAATCACTCAAAAAATTACAAATCTTTATTTCCCACTGTTTGAAGAGTTTGAAAAGACTGCTAAAAACTTAAAGTAAAAAAAGGCCTGCGTACATGACTCAAAAATTTGGTTTAAAGGCTGATACTATAAAAAAAATAATTTCAATTTTTATACAACATCCTAACATAAAAAAGGTTATTCTTTATGGATCGCGAGCAAAAGGAAATTTTCGCCCGGAATCTGATATTGATCTAACAATTATTGGCCCAAAAATGGACCTAACAGAATTACTACAAATAGAGACCGAATTAGACGATCTATATCTTCCTTATAAAATCGATCTGTCTTTATATCACAAATTAGAGGATCCCAATTTTATTGACCACATCAATCGAGTTGGCACTATTTTTTACCCTCCTGATTCGACTGAGTGACAAAAATTGTCCTCAAATGAAGTGACATTTTAGGCGCAAATGATTGGATTTGGGCTGAAAGTGGAATAATTTACAGTATAAGCCTTACAAAACTGGCACATTTCATGAACTCTTTATGACCGAGTAAGGAGTTTAACTATGAAAAAGCTAATTGTGACTTTTATGTCTATTGCTGTGACCAGCTTATTTCTTGTCGCTTGTGGAAGTGACGGAGGCGGCTCAGGCCCCGCTCCACACCCTTATCCACAGTGTGAAGGTTTAAGTGGTTATGACTACGAGAGATGTATTGAACAGTACTACCCAGGATCTATTGGGCATACTGCTAATTATTTTTGGTACACAGGAAACGTTAAAGTAACAGATTCAAGCTTATATGCTGGAAGGAAAAACTTAGAACAGTTCTTTCTAAGCAGAGGGGTTTGTAATGGAACGATCGATTCAGATGATCTTAATGGTTGTAAAGATATGAGTTCATTTTTGAACTTAAGCCTGTCTACAAGTAATTTAGTATCTCAGAACCAAACTGTAACAGTCACAATTCAAGGAACGACAAAACGCCCTTTTTCAAGTGGTAATGACCGAGTTATCTCACAAAATGCTAAGTTCAGCTTTCAAGGAAGACTGTATTTTGAAGATAATGTCATAAGAATACACGCCCAACCATTTCTGATTGTGATACAACAAAATAAGCTTCATGAATCTAGCTTTTACGGAAATGTTTATATAGATGGCGCACTTTTAGCCAACAACATTAACTTCAGCTATAATTCATCTGGGTATTATTACAATGACAATAGTAACTGTACTTCATCACATGTATCCTCTCCACCAAACCCATATGGTGGCTATGAAACCGGTGGAACCACATGCAATTGGGGATGGGGCTGGTAAAACCAACTCTTAACTAAAAAAAGCCAAGGAGTCCCCTTGGCTTTTTTTATTAATTTAAGACCTCTTCAAAAGTTAAATACATTAACAAAAACAAAATTAGTTCAAGATTTGAAACAAAAACAACTTAGACTTCAAACTATTGTCTTTAATTAGATCCCTATAATAAAATATTGGAATTATAAACATGGATTATGTAGTTTTGTATTCATGGTCAAAGCCCAAGTGTTAATCAAGATTTTGAGAAGAATTAACTACTTTTTAATTAGCTTTAAAAAAACTTTTTCAAAACAAAACTTAGATTATAAGAAAAAAACGAGCAGCCCATACTTAAATCATTTTAATTAACATAGATGTTTTCATGCGATAACCAACTGTTTTAATTCTAAATTTCAAAAACTATTAAAATAACTCACCCCCCACCCGTAAAAGCATAAAATCACCCACTCTCTATTTTTTATCCTTTATATACACTCACCCCAAAACGAGTTTTTTTAATTCCCTTTTGAACAATCACATCAAAAAACGAGTTCGGAGCGCAAGGGCGAAGCCCGAGCACCGCTTGTCTGAGCTTTTTTGATGTGATTGTTCAAAAGGGAATTAAAAAAACTCTATCTCCAGCACTAAGCATGATCTACCTGTTGATTCTTAATTTTGAAAATGCTAGGAAATTATTTATGAAAAGATCACGTCCCTGCCCCACATGCAAAAAGCCAACTGTTTACGACGTAAACAATGAATTCCGTCCCTTTTGTTCGGAAAGATGTAAACTTATAGATCTTGGCGAGTGGGCCAAAGAGAGCTATGCCCTTGAAGCCAGCCTCCAAGACCTAAGCTTGGAAGAGCTTGAGGAGCTGGAAAAGACCGCCCTAACTAAGGACCCTTGTCAATAAAAACCCATTTTTTTCAAAAATTATAAAAAAAACATCACTTTCCCATTGACGTAAAGGCCCTGTCGAGTTTCAATTTCAATTAAAGTGTAACAACAACCTAGATAACCCACCGGGGGAGAAGCTATGAACAAAGCACAACTAATCGAAAAAATCGCAAAAGCAACTGATATGACTAAAGCTGATACTGAGCGCTTTCTTGACACTACTCTTGATACAATCAAGAAGTCTGTTAAAAAAGGTGACGAAGTAAAGCTAGTAGGCTTTGGTACTTTTGCTAAGCAAAAAAGAAAAGCAAGAACTGGTCGCAACCCACAAACTGGTAAAGCGATTAAAATTCCTGCTGCTTGGTACCCTAAGTTCCGTCCAGGTTCTGAGTTCAAATCACTTTTAAAGTAATTTGATCCAATTGGACATACCAAGAATTCAAAAAGGCTTATCTGATAGATAAGCCTTTTTTTATTTCTTTTCACGACACACTTTTATTATTTACAACACTTTGTTGCTTGCTAAATTATAGTTAAAGTCTTTAAGAAGGTATTTGTTATGTCAAAAATCAATAATATTGCTGTATTCACAAGTGGTGGCGATGCACCGGGTATGAATGCAGCCATCCGAGCAGTGGTTCGAACATGTATTCATCATAAACTAAAGATATTTGGCATTATTGGTGGTTACCAAGGAATGATTAATGATCAAATTCAAGAACTTCAAGCCAGTTCGGTGGCCAACATCATTCAAAGAGGTGGTACAATTTTAAAATCCGGCCGCTCTACCGCCTTCCACCAAAAAGAGATACGAAGCCAGGCCTATGAAAACTTAAAAAAACACAATATTGACGCTGTTGTCTGTATAGGAGGAGATGGTTCCTTTACAGGGGCTCATTTGCTTTATAAGGAGCACGGACTCCCCATTGTTGGCGTGCCCGGCACCATAGACAATGACATTTTTGGAACTGACTACACCATTGGCTTTGATTCCGCCATAAACACAGCCGTGGAGTCCATTGATAGAATTCGCGATACAGCAGCCAGCCACGACCGGCTGTTTATTGTAGAGGTTATGGGGCGCAACTCAGGCTTTATTGCAGCCGAGGTCGCACTTGCGGGCGGGGCCGAGGAAGTCTTTATGACCGACAGCTCAACTACGGTGGACCAGGCCATTGATCATATTCAGCGGGGTTTAAAACGAGGAAAAACCTCCAGTATTTTAATTGCAGCCGAGGGGCAAAAGTCAGGCCGAGCTTATGACTTGGCGGAAAGCATTCGAAAAAAGTCAGGCTTTGAAGCCAAGGTCTGTGTTTTAGGGCATGTGCAACGAGGTGGTGCACCAACCGCATTTGACAGAAACCTGGCCTCAAAAATGGGAGCCGCCGCAGTGGTTGCCCTATTGAGTGATCAAACCGACGTGTTTATTTCTATGCATAAACATCAACTCAGTTATTGCTCACTTGAAGAGGGCTTTAGTAAAAAAAGGTCTGTTCCTAAAGACATTCTTGATTTGATACAAATCTTGTCTTCGTAGGCGTTTATTAAAATTAAAAAAGCATTTAGTCTTCATGTATATTTTTTTAAATATAGATTTTGTAAAGCTCGAACTCCCCCTCTTGTGATTCTTTATGATTCTAAAATCACCGGAGGATTGGTGAGCATATTTGATATTAAGCACTAAAATACAAATTAAACCCTAGACCAAAGCCTTAACTCCAAAACCATGCTAATTGCTGTTTACAGCTTAAGTGTCCCCGTTTTTTTCCCGATATAAGAGTATCATTTAAAGATAAAGGGATTATGGATATGGCAGCGACTGATCGTGAAATTTTACTGGAAACTGGTACGAATGAATTAGAACTGATGGAATACCATATTGGTCATCTCCAACAGGCCATTAATGTGTTAAAGATACGAAGAATTGTGGAATACACAGAAGACACTTTCACGCCTATCAATGAGTCCCACCCTTCTGTGGTAGGAATTATACGCAATGAAGGTGACGTTATCACTGTTATCGACCTGCGAACCTTTTACGGGATGGAGCCTTTAAAAGAAAGAAAAAACCTTCCCATCATGATCACAGAATTTAATGAAAAACAAATTGGTTTTATAATGGATAAAATTGTCACTATCAGACGTCTTATGTGGACGGATTTAAAACCCATCACTCAAACCTCTCAGCAGTCCTACATCACTGCGATTGCTCCCAGTGACAACGGCAAAGACCTTGCACTCGCTGACTTTGAAAGTATTGTTAAAGACATTTTTCAAGAAGAAGAACCTGTCATCACATCAGATCCTAGTAATAATAAAAAACGAAGTGAAATAAAAATTGCAGCTGTTGATGATTCCATTACTATCCAAAAAATGATCAAAAAAATATTAGAAGATAATGGCTACACCAACGTGCGCACATTTAGCAACGGCCAAGAGGCTTATGATGCTGTTCTAAAGGCTCATAACTCAGATGAGGATGAAAAGCCCTTTGATGTAATTGTTTCTGACATTGAAATGCCTATGATGGACGGTTTGACTTTATGCAAACGAATCAAAGATAAAATACCTGCAATAAAAGTTGCAATAGTTAGTTCACTGATTTCGGATCAGCTCATAAAAAAATGCCAATCAGTAAGGGCTGATGTAGCACTTCCTAAAAGTCAGGTGGATAAAATTGTCCGCGAGCTAGATGATCTTCTGGACATTACTAAAACGGATTGAAATCCGAAAATTGAATTTTAAATCAAATATATCAAAGTTTTAGCAGGTCTTCGTATTTGCAATCTCCTTGTATACTTACAAACAAGGAGTGACTTATGAAGTTTCTATTTTTTCTACCTCTTATGCTTATAATGGGATGTGCCCAAAAAGACAATCAAGAGGGAACCAACGCAAACAAAGCCCCATGGTCTATTGAAGAGCCTCAAATAGCTAATAAAAAGGGAAAAATTTTTTTAACCAATGTTCAACATCAAGGCAAAGAGCCTTTACAACTCACAGACAGTCTTATCTTTGACACCAATGAGAGCACTCACAATATGACTTTTACCACCCTTACTCGGTGTTACGACACTGACCAAAAAGAGCTAATAGAAACAAAAGAATTTTCTTTTCAACCCAAAATTAACATTCAAAAACTTATGCCCAAAGAGGCGCTTCATCCTAAATATATCATTCAAAAACAAACATTAAACTGCACATTTAAGTTTACAGTTCAAAAAGACAATGGAAGCAGTCATAACTTTCGGCTCTATTCGCAAAGTGTCGATGTATCAGAACAAGTGGAAGAGGGTCTTATTACTATAGCCGGAGAAAGTACCAACGAGATTAAGGTTATTCACAAAGAAGCTTTAAATGATGAGCATTTTATTATTCCCGATTTAGAAGTAGGGAATTTAGAGCTTATTTGTCAAAGCTTCCGTACTAAATACCTTGCACAAAAAAACTTATTAAATCCATTTTTTGGATTTAATGTAAAGTCTATTAAAGAAGAAGTTTACCCTAGAGAGCTTTGTCGAATCATTGGACAAAAAAATGGGGATTACCTATTATCAAAGCCCTTTCAAATTGAATTTAAAAAGCTAAATATCAGTCTTCAAATCAAAGCTCTTCCTTATAAATATAATTACCAAAATGCAAATGTGGCTGTAGCGGACATAGTTGTACAAAATAACAATCATAATAGTATTAAAACAAAAATCCATTTTCCTAATAATATTATGATCAATAAAATAGGGACAAATTACTCTTCGGCCTTGAATATTAGTTACCAAAACACTCAAAACATCGAAAAAATAAACGGTAGGGTGTATAAAGTCTCTTTAAATGCTGGAGAGGTTGTCAGTTTTCGTGCCATAACAAACTTAACCAGAAAATGCTTTTCAAGAATAAGTCTTGGTCTTGGCTCATCAGTTATTAACGATTTTTCTGCAGATGTATACTTCCCACCTGAAAGTATAACTTTCACGCATGAATGGCATCCTGAGTTTTATTACAAAGACTCAATAAAAAATAAAAACTATCTGTCTGTTCGTGTTAATAATTCGGAAATAATTCATCCACTTTCATCACAAATGAAAGGTGAGAAAGTTGAAAATAAAGTCAATCATCAATACACACCCCATAATACAAATGGCTGCTTAAACACTCCCCCTAGAGTACACACACCAAGTGGAAATATATCTCCATTTTAAAATAAAAAAACCGCACATTTTATGTGCGGTTTATTATATTAAATAGTTTATTATTAATATTATCTCTTCAGGTTGATCACTTCATTTAAAAGCTCATCCGTAGTAGTGATGGTTTTGGCGTTGGCCTGGAAACCCCTTTGGTTCTGAATTAAGTTTACAAACTCAGAAGCCAAATCCACTGTTGATCGCTCTAGTGATTTCGCAAATAGCTTTCCTCGACCAGCTTTGTTCGGCTTTCCAACTGAAGGTGATCCAGAGTCTCTGGCTTCTTTCATTCGGTTATTACCTACTTTAAACATTGCCTCTGGGTTTTCAAATTTTGCAAGAGCCACTTGAGCTAAATCTTGAGTTTGACCATTTGAATAAAGAGCTGACAATACCCCTTCATCATTGAAAGAAAGGTTTGTGATTGTCCCAGCTGCCGCACCATCTTGGTTCCAGCTTATAAGATCAGAATCTCTACCATACTGCTTAGTTCCATCAAGACCAGTTCCGCCATCAGTGGTAATTGAATCTCCAAAGTTTAACTTTATTTGTTGGTTTTGCAGAGCTCCACCCTGAAAGTTAAATGCCATGTTGTTCACTGTTTCTGTATCCAACAAACCATCAGTAGTAAAAGTTAACTGACCACTTGTAACTTCGGAAAGCTTTCCTGGCTCACCACCAGTGACTTCTTCCCCGTCAACCATACCTCTATAGCTCCAAGTACGATCTGCTGTTTTATTAAAAAATAAAGTCATTAAATGTTTATTACCCTGAGAGTCAAACACCTCTAAACCTGTTGTGTAATCTGAAGTGTCGTAAGGATTTTCTGGGTCAAACTCTTTAATCTTTTGAATTCTTGAATCCAAGTTCAATTCAACATTCATAACTTTTGTTGGCTCAGCTGGTATTAAGGCGCGAGGAAACTTAATATCATTCATTTTGTTAATGATAGTTCCCTCTTCATCGGCTTGATACCCTTGAACCCTTTGGTTGTCATTGGTTACAAGGTAGCCTTCTCTGTCAAAGTGAAAAGAACCATCTCTTGTAAAGGACTCACCATCTGTTCCTCTTAATACAAAGTATCCGTCACCAGAAATGGCAAGATCTGTTTCTTTTTGTGTGGCATCGATATTACCTTGAGTTAAAATTGGGTTTACTGCACCAATTTTAGTACCACGACCAATTTGGTTACCACCCAAAATCCCTTTTAAACTTTTTGATATAATGTCCTGAAATTCGGCTCGGCTTGATTTAAAGCCTGTAGTGTTGGCGTTGGCAATGTTGTCACCAATAACCCCTAGAGCTTCACCTTGTGCTGCTAGACCAGATACACCTGTGTATAGTGATGATAATACACCCATTATTAACCTCCATGTTTTAACCACATCAAGCAATCAGTGGTTTTGAAGGGCCCCCTCAATGAGGACCAGCCCTGTTATGACATCCTGTCGTTATTTAAATTTGTTATAGCATTTGTGACTTCCCCGTCCCCCTTTCTAAACTATCACTGTGCTATCGATATTTGTAAAAACGTTTTCTTTTAAATTCATTTTATCCATAACCGTTACAACTGTATTTTTTTTGTGATTCACAATTAGTGCTGAATCATCTGCAATCACTAAAGTGTCTTTTGCCCCTTTGCCTTTGGCTTTTTCTACAGCATTCTCAATTCGTGAAAGCATCTCGGCATCATATTTAACCCCTCTGGTTTTCATACGATCAACGGCATGGGCTGAAAACTTTAAAACACTTTCCTGGCTTTTATTTAAGCCATCATCTTGGGTCTTTTTTAATAGATCCGCAAATTCATTTTTATCAACAGGATTTTTAAGGTTGTCTTGAGGTTGTTTTAAACCTCTTAAACCTTGTATCTCACTGTTAAACTGAAGTTGCTTTAAATCCATTTCCTAAATCCCATTACCTTGCCGAGGTTTTACCACCAGAGCCTTTAACTTTGTTAACCACTTCACGACTCATAGCCACATCATCTAAACTTCCAGCGGCTTGATTCACTCCATCTAACTTTTTCGTTGCAGCTTTAATCTCTTCATCACTGACCTTATTAACATTTTCATTTTTAATCTGTGAAGGATCAATAATTTCTTTTATATCAGAGAGTTTTACAGACTTATTGCCAATCATTAATACAGGCCCTTGTGGAGTAAAATTAACACCTGAAATTTTTCCTTTAAAAGCTGTGTCGGCAGCCACTTTACTACCCTGCTTGTCAAAGGCCACAATATCCACAGTATAATCACCTGGACGGGCTTTTGAGCCATCATCAAGCATTCCATTCCATGTGATTTCATTTTTACCCTTTGCAAAATTAGTGAATTCTAATTTTTTAACAGTCTGCATATTTTTATCTTTAATTTCTAAGCTCACTTTTTCAGCATCTTTTTGTAAATTAAAGTTTATGGCGTGTTCATCTTCAAGATTGGCTCTAAAAAACTTACCACTATCACCTTGAACAGCTTTTCCAATCATATTTAAGGCACCATACTGTTCACTAGGTTTTTGTGCTTCCGTTAAGCCCTCAATGCTAGAATTGATGTTATTTAATTGCTCAAGAGAGCTAAATTGTGCTAATTGTGCCGCCATTTCATGACTTTTCATTGGAGTGGTTGGATCTTGGTTTTTTAACTGGGTAAGAAGAAGTTTAAAGAAGGCATCTTTATTCAGCTCATCATTACCAGCACCTTTTCGGATTTTTGATGGGTCCACCCAGTTAGGATCAACAATTTTATTTAAATAATCTCCAACTTCTTGACCACCAAGCATTTTTTCTTTTTCAAGAGCACTTAATGTATTTTGTTTCTGGTCATCAAATGTAGATTTCATTTGATTGTCCGAAAATGTTTTTGTGCCTGTTTTAATACCGATCATTTAAAATACTCCCTAGGCCACTAAGTCTAATCTACGATTTGAGTTAGATTTTTTGTTATTAGACTGATTTCTTATATGCTCATTATCAGCTTCGTCTTCAGTTTGAGATTTAAAGTTATTTTCGCCAAAACCCGTGAAAAACTGCTGACGGAAGCCTTGATTATTCTGTCGAAAGTCTTGCATAAATTGTCTGGCAAATTCACGTTCTTGATTTTGAAACTCTTCTTGCATCTGATTTTGTAACTGGTCGGCCATGTCAATTTTAATTCCATCGACGTTGAGCTTATGACTGGCTAAATTTGCTTTTAAGTCCAGTAATCCCTTTTCCATAAGTTTTTTGGCATCTTTGTTGTCAGCAATCATCTCGATATTAACATTTCCATCTTCTACAAGAACCTTAAGGTTTACCTCACCTAGCCCCTCAGGATTCATTTGAATTTTCATCTCACCACCGCCATCTTTAATCATGGTCTGTGAGCTCTGAATAATTTTATTTATATTTGACTCAACATCAGCCTCAGTAACGTTTTGTTGCTGAATGATGTTTTGAAACACCTGAGTGTCTTGAATCTTTTGAGCTTGAGCGCCTGTATTAAAACCTTTAGAAACATCTACTTGAGCATCTAAATTGTCGTGAGAAAAGCTTTCCATATCAGAACTTGTGTCAGTCTTTGCACTCACTTGCTTGGCCTGCATTTGGCGATCTAAGGCTAATTTATTAATATCTAAAACTTGTGGTTCTGGTTTTTTAAAGTTCAGGTCTTGATCTACAGAATCTACATTTTTTGATATTTCTTCTAAAGATTGCTGATCATTGACCGAATAGTTCGATAGCTCCGGTTTTTCACCTTCTACTGATTGAGAATAAAAACTCTTGTTTTCTTTGTTTAACCCCACAAGATCTTGAATAGATTTTGGCGACTCAAATTGACCTGTAAGGTCTTTATCAGCAGAGTTCATCCACTGGGGTACAGACTCTTTGCTATCTAATGTTTGTTGCGGTTTAAGCCATTCACTTTGAACCACACTTTCATCAATTTTTTCAGGGTTTTTTAAAGGAGTAAAAAAGTTTTCATTCAGTTTAACTAATGACTTATCAAGCTCTTGTCTTTTTATTTGTTCATCACTGATAGCTTTTAAAGAAATCTCACGGTCTGATGTTTTAAGGTAATCAGCCATAGATGAGGCTTCTGTTTTCTCAAGCATATCTGTAAACAACGCCTGAGCTTTTTGTTTATCACCATTATTTAATGGTAAATGTGATAAAACCTTACCCATGGTTTGCTCAGGGGGAAGCCCTAGTTCTTCCACAGATAGATTTGCAAATGATCGAACAATTTCTGTTGGCTCTATATCAAAACTTTCCTTCATATTATTTACAAAGTTTTGAATAGCAGCTCTTTTAGTTAAAGGATCCACAAATTCTTGTTTGCTGTTTTCAATTTTATTTAAATGTTCAGACAAAGTTTTAACAGCTTGACTGTCATCCGTCATTTGACTGTTTGGAGTGACAGCTGCATTATCTACCACTGTTTCATCTTGTTGTTGTTTTTTACTCGTTTGTTGAGTGTTTTGCTGATTTTGATCTTTAGATTTTACATTATAGTTCGTGTTTTCATTATTTTGAGCTGTATAAGTATTTTTAGCTTCTTTATTTGAGTATTTTTTTTCACTAGTTGAGGAATTATTAAGATATTGAGAAAACTCCTTATTCTGAGAGCCTTTCTCAGAACTTTGAGAGTTCATACCGTTTACTGCCGAATTGGTAGACTTCGGCTGAATCGGTGTATTCAAATTTGCTACAGTTGAAAGAACATCCATGTTCTATACTTCCTATGTTTTTCTAGTTACCTCATGTAACCGGCAAATTTTTCCGTTAGTTTTTGAGCCTTCTCTGGCTTGAGCAAATTCATTATATTTGCTGCATTTTTCTTTTTCATCTTTCCAAGAATTTCAACCGCCAAGTCTTCATCAATATCCTGAATCACTTGAGCTGCACTTGCAGGCTTCATGTTTGAGTAGAAATCTACTAGCTTTGTGATCTTCTCCTCATCAATTTCCACCTTTGACTCTAACACTTTTGCAATCTCTTGCCGCATTCTAGCCAACTCTTGGATGCGCTTTTCTATTTCACCCTTTTGTTGTTGCAATTCCTCTTCCAACTTTGCCAACTCTTTTTCGCGGGCATCTAATTCTAACTTTCTATCACGTAACTTATTGAAATTATTTATTTGTTCAGGAGTCCATTTAATGTTTTCAGCAGTCTTGTTGGACTTTTTTACTGGAGCTTTTTTTTCCTCTACAGGACCATTCGTCGAGGCAGTTTTTTCCTCTTTAGCTTCAGCCATACCAAACATTCCAATGTCGACTTTAGAGATAAAGCTATCAATTTTGTCTGTGTACAAAAGTCCCAATGAACAAAGTACTGCTCCCAAACCAAGAGATATTAAAAGTTGAATTGGTTGTTTTTCATTTTTTCTTCGCACTTGCTTACGTTTGCTTTTACGAGCAGCTAACTCATTTCGTAAGTCATCTACTGTTTTAAGACTAGATTTTTGGCTCTCTTCTTTTTTAGGAAGACTCACCTTCTTTTTTTGCGAAGGTTTAATTTTCTTAGTCTTTTTAAAGTGCTCTTGATATGGGTTATTCATTTATTAACCTCGCGTAACGTTGACTTACCATTTCATCAATTTGTTTTTGCTCTAATTTTTTTCTATATTTTTTATACTCTTCAAATCTTTTTGTCTTAATAGACTCAATAACTTTTTTTTCTTGTCTGGCCTCAATCATAATTTCTTTTTTTTCTTCTGCTATCTGCATCAATTCTCTAACTTTTTGTTTTTCTTTTTCTATTTTTTTCTTTGTGCCTTCTATCATTTCAATATTTAAGTCCATATATGCTGAAACGTTACCACCACTTTTTTGTTTATTGGCGTTTAAGTTTCTTAACTCTTCAATTTGATCATAATAACCATTAATGATGTTTAAACTTTGTTGCACTTTTTGCTCAGCCTCAGCATATTCTTTTTTGGCTATGTCTTCTTTTATTTGCCGGTGTTTTAATACAGGCTCTAGCTTAAAGTTAAACTTCATTATAACAACCTTATGTTAATGTGTCTTGCATGAGCTGTTGAACCTCTTCAAAACTATAACTTTCATCCATGGGTTGTTTTAAAAAAGCCTCAATTCTTGCAAACATCATTATCGCTTGATCTATTTTTTTGTTAGTGCCTTCTTTATAAGCTCCTAAATTAATTAAATCTTCCGACTCTTTATACAAAGCTAAGTTTTCGCGCATTAATTGAGCCATCAAACGATGATCTTTGCTTGTTACATTGGTCATCACACGGCTGGCACTTTGCAATACATCAATCGCTGGAAAGTGACCTTTGTGAGCAAGATTTCGACTTAATACAATATGACCATCAACAATAGATCTTACGCTGTCACCGATAGGATCATCCATGTCATCGCCCTCAACAAGCACAGTGTACAGACCTGTAATACTACCTTTATTTTCAAACTGACCAGCTCTCTCTAAGAGCTTTGGAAGTAAAGTAAATACACTTGGAGTGTAACCTTTTGTGGTTGGTGGCTCTCCAATACTAAGTCCAATTTCTCGTTGTGCCATAGCAAAACGAGTCACTGAGTCCATCATAAACAACACATTTTTGCCTTGATCTGAAAAGTATTCAGCGACACTTGTTGCCGCAAAGGCAGCACGCATTCTAACCAGTGGACTGGCATCTGATGTGGCAACAATCACCACACTCTTTTTAAGTCCTTCTTCACCCAAACTGTCTTCAACAAATTCTCGAACCTCACGGCCACGCTCGCCAACCATGGCTATCACATTAACATCCGCTTCTGAGTTTTTAGCAATCATACCCATCAGTACAGACTTACCAACACCGGAGCCTGCCATAATTCCTACACGTTGCCCCCGTCCAACAGTGACCATACTGTCTATGGCCTTTACACCAAGTCCAAGTGGGGTTCTAATCGGTGGACGAGACAAAGGGTTCACTTCTTCGGAATAAAGCTCCATTTCATTCGTTAAATGCAATGGGCCTTTACTATCAATGGGCCTACCCAAACCATTGAGTACTCGACCAAGAAGCGCATCGCCAACTTTCACCGTTGCTTTTAAATGCTTTAAAACTACACGAGAGCCTAAACCAACACCTCTCATCTCCCCCAAAGGCATCAACAAAACTTCTCGCCCGTGGAAACCCACCACTTCGGCAGAAAAGCATTGTTTTCCCGTTAAAGGATAAATTTCACATAGACTTCCAAGACAAGCACCCGGCAAGTAAGCACGCACCAAAAATCCTGTGACTTGAATGACTTTACCGATGTCCCTTAGGACCATAGAATCTTCAAGTGCTGATTCGTATTTGCTTAAATCAAATTCTATCACTCTTTAGTCTCCAAGGCCTTTACATACGGCAGTTTGTCTTTAAGACTTTCCCATACATTTTCAACACGTTGTTCAATGCTGGCATCAATCATTCCAATATTAGTTTCTAAAAAAGCACCCCCTGTTTGGATACTTTCATCCACTTCAAGTTTTATTCTTTGAAATTCTGGATGTTTTAGTTCTAATTCTTTTCTAGCAGAAGC
Source organism: Bdellovibrionales bacterium (assembly GCA_022450595.1). Classification (GTDB taxonomy): domain Bacteria; phylum Bdellovibrionota; class Bdellovibrionia; order Bdellovibrionales; family UBA1609; genus JAKUPT01. The sequence continues at coordinate 29,625 of JAKUPT010000009.1, read as the reverse complement.
AATAAAATCAAAGTCGTCTTGAGAAATATAAACCGTGGCCTGTTCTTCGGATTGAATGTCTTCAATCAGTTTAACAATTAATTCAGTAATAAACTCCTTATGGGTTTTGATCTCAAATAATGCTATTTTAGATGCCACCATAGAAACAAGTTTGATGATCTCTGTTTCTTTCTGCTCAAATAAACTTTTTGTAAGGGACTCATAATTTTTATGAAGTTCATCAAGGTGTGCAATCTTCTGGTCTAAAATTTCTCTTTTTTCTTCAAGAGCTTTTTTCTCCCCCTCAATTAAACCAATCTCATAGGCTTCTTTATAAGCTTTTTCTTCGACATCTTTTAATTTCTCTAAGGCTTCCTGATGAAACTTGTCCTCAAGTTGTGTTCGCTGTAACTTACTGGCTCCAATCTGATCTGAGACGATTTCACTAATTCTAAAATCAGAGTGACCTTCAGCTTGAGAACTAACAAAGTCTTCAGCCTCTTGAGTTGGTACCACTGGAAACTTCTGTGGCTGAAAATCAAATACTAAGTCAGCGGCCGATTCTCCTTTTATAATTGTCGATGGCTTTTCTATTCCCATTTATAATCCTTATACAAGAGCGTCTTCAGAGCCACCGCGAGCAATAATGATTTTACCCTCCTGCTCTAGACGTCGGGCTACGTTAACAATTTCAACCTGTGCAGACTCCACATCCGAGAGTCTTGCTGGTCCCATATTATCCAAATCTTCTTTAAGAAGATTAGCGGCACGTTGTGAGATATTTTTAAAGATTTTATTTCGTATCTCTTCGTTAGCTGTTTTAAGAGCAAGAAGCAGTTTCGCATTGTCCACTTCTTTAAGAAGAGCTTGAATTCCTCTGTCATCAATTTTAACAATGTCTTCAAATACGAACATAAGTTTGCGAATTTCTTCCGCAAGAATTGGATCACGCTCTTCAATTCTAGACATAATAGTTGTCTCTGTATTTTTATCCATAACGTTGAGCATTTCAGCCACAGGGTGAACACCACCGAGTGTGGCTTGCTCCATAGTTCCAAGGTTTTGTAATTGGTTTTTAAGAACTTTATCGACTTCAGCAATTAAATCTGGTGACACGTGATCGAGGTTAGCTAAACGTAATACCACTTCTGCATGTAAAGCGTCTGGAAGTCTTTTTAATACCTCACCTTTTTTCTCTGGCTCCAGGTGAGCTAAAATTACAGCAATCGTTTGAGGATGCTCGTTGCTTAAAAATGTGGATAAAGATTTTGCATCGACAATCTCTAAACTCTCTAAAGCTCTATGTACAGGAGAATTTACGTTCAAGTGACCTAATATGCCACGTGCCCGGTCTTCACCTACAGCATCAATAATTGTTTCTTTTGTAGTTACACCCTCTGAAAAAATATAATCTTCAGCTTCACTAATCATCTCGTAGTATTCTTCTAAAACTTTTTTAGTCACTTCAACGGGTACAATTCTATACTTAGCCATAGTGCTCAAAAGTTTTCTGATATCTGCATCATCTGTATACCTAAACAAAGAACTAGCAGCCTTTGAGCCTAAATAATTGATCAGGATTGCGGCCTTTTCAAAACCATTAAGTTCATCATAAACAATGTTTTCAACTTTCATTAATTTCATAACTTACAGGTCCTTTCGAACAAGCCATAGACTAAAAGCGCCCCCAGCTTTTTCGTCATCTTTTTCAATTAAATTCATAATTCTTTCTTTAAGTAATTCACTCTCTGCTTTGTCTGGATCTAATGACTCTTCAAGAACCGGCATAGCACTGCTCATTCCTGGCAATGAGTTGTCGACACTTTGTAGCTCTTCTAATTCTTCGATAGTTCTTGGAAGCATGTCTTCCACAGTGTCTTGAAAAGAATCCGTGATCCATCTCATAAATGGACGTATCACAATAAAGAAAAACAAGGCCAAACTAAATCCAATCAGTGACCACTTGAAAATGGCGCTGATAAGTTTTTTACGATCTAAATATTCCAGTAATTTTTCAGCCTCTTCAAAACTTTCTTTTTGAAACTGCATATTCTCAATACTAATTGAGTCTCCACGAGTGTCTACAAAGCCTACAGCGTTTTGCACGATTTCTTTATATTTTTGCAGTTCTTCTTCGGTGCGTGGCACATACTCCTCAACTCTTTCACCCTGTTCATTGGTAGAATATTGTGTTTTACCGTCTACCAATACCGCCACTGATATACGATCAATAGCACCGGCTTTTTGTTGGATATTCTTAACCGTTTTAGGGACAGAGAAATTGGTAGTTGTTAATGACTTTTTAACATTTTGTTGAAAACCAACTTCTCCGTTATCTTCGGCTCCAGGCAGGTTGGCTCGGGCTCCTGGAACTCCAGCTGGATTTCTTCTTGCGCCATCTAAAGACTCTTCCTCAACCACAGAGCTTCTAACAGCTGTTCTATCAGGATCAACTGACTCCTCAACAATAGAGGTGTTCTGTTCGTTTAGCTTCACATTGGCTCGAGCAATAACTTTGCCTCCGCCAACAACTTTAGATAGAATTGTTTCAATTCGGTTTTCTAATTCCATCTCGATTCGGCGTTGAACATCAAAAAATTCGGACGACATCATGGCAGCAAGGTCTGTAGCTCGAGATAAGACCTTACCTCTTGAATCAACAACCGTAACATCTTCTGCTTCTAGCCCCTCAACAGAGCTTGAAACCAAAAAGGTCACACCTTTTACCTGATCTGCTGACATAGTTTTACCTGGATGAAGATCCACAACTACTGATGCTGAAGCCTGTCCACCTTCTTCTAAAAATGTCTTTTTGGCTGGAAGTGCTAAAATCACCTTAGATCTTTTTACCGCACTCAATGAGTTTATAGCTCGCATCAACTCACCCTGAAGTGCCCTTTGATAATTCACTCTTTGAGCATAAGAGGTTACACCAAAATCTTGTTTTTCAAAGATTTCTAGCCCAATGCTTCCAGCACTTGATGAACCAAGTTCTGACATCATAACCATTTGGGCCGAATGTAATAGCTCTTGTGGCACTGATATGGTTTTACCATCCTCTATTAAGGAAAAAGGAATATTATTTTTTTGAAGCTTATCTAAAACAACAGCTAGTTGATCTGCAGGAATGTTTTTTAACAAAGGTACATAGGTCGCCTTCGTGAGCATCAATGCAATCACTACTATGGCTACAACAAATGATAGTGAAGCCATAATCATAGACGCGCGCTTAATTGGCGTTAGATTTTTTAAATATTCTTTCAGTTGTGATAGTAAACTACCTATGACCTTATTCAAAATTCACCCCACTAAACCTGCATTTTCATTATTTCTTGATACGCATCTATCATTTTATTTCTAACTTGAACCATTAACTTTAAAGCAATATCTGCCTTCTCTGCTGCAACCATAACTTCAGGTATATTTTTAGTCTCACCTGTCGCAAGTTTTTCCATCATCTGATTAGAGTTCACCTGCATATCATTTACTTTAGTAATAGCGTCATTTAATGAGTTGGCAAAAGAGCCGTCACCTGATTCTTTTGCATTCAGTGGAGAGTTCTTCTTGGATTGAATCTCACTTGATGTGTTTCCAGATTTTATTAGGCTTTCTGCCGACTTAATTGTTAAACCATCCATGGTTCACCTCTTACTTTTTATTGTAACAAAAATTTCCTCTAACACTAGTCCATAAAAGGAATTTTTTACCTACCTATCTCTAAGGCTGTCATTGCCATATCCTTTGAAGCCTGCATAGCCGAAACATTAGCCTCATAGGATCTTGTTGCTTGTATCATATTGGTCATCTCTTCCATCAAATTGATATTTGGATAGGCCACATAGCCCTCCTCATTTGCATCAGGATGATCCGGCTCATATTTTAAGATGGGAGCTTTTCTATCCACATTAACATCAGTCACTTGCACACGATTTAACATACGGTCTGGTTGATTTGTTAAAACCTCACCAAAAGTCTTGGCCTCGGGAATGGCTTCAAACACAATATCCTTGCGTCTGTAGGGCCCACCCTCAGGTGTGCGAGTGGTGTTAATATTTGCAATATTTGAGGAAATTGTATTCATCCTCATTCTTTGTGCTGAAAGACCACTGCTAGAAATGTTCATTGATTTTGAAAAATCCATTATCTAGCTCCTTCCGTCACTGAATATCTTAAGCTTGCTAATTTTTTATTAATCAACTGTACAGCGGCTTTGTACATAATGTTGTTTTCTGCCAGTTTTGCCATTTCTTTTTCTAAATCCACAGTATTTCCATCATTGGTAATTGGACCTTCTGGGTTGTCGTAAACATCGGCACCCAAGTGAGTCATGCCTCCCACACCATTTAAAAAATGATCAGGATGGGATGCTGACATTTTATTTAAACCATCAGTATCAAGAGCTCTTGCCAATGCATTTTCAAAATCTAATTTTTTGGCTTTATATCCAGGAGTTTCAGCATTAGCAATGTTGGATGAAGTGACAGAATGGTTTAGCTGTCTAAAATTAATTGCAGCAGCTAGCCCGTCTGTTGTTTTATCAAATAAACTCATAGACACCTCTGTGTTTTATACTCTTTTAGTTTATTCCTTAAAGTTCTAATACTTATTCCAAGAATTTCTGCCGCTTTAGTACGATTTTGCTCAGTGTGCTCAAGGGTTTTAAGAATTAATCTTTTTTCAGCTTCAGCAATCGAAAGTCCTGTTTGTAATATTTGATCTTGGCTTTGAATATCATCATTTAAAATTAAGACCTGATCCTCATTTATATTTTCCGTTTGCGCTAAAAGTACTGATCTTTCTATAGTGTTTTTTAATTCACGCACATTACCGGGCCACTTATAAGACTTTAATTTTAATATTGCTGAAGAAGTCAGTTTAGGCTTGTTTAAGCCATTCTCCTCAGCACACAATTCTGTAAATAGATAAGATAACATTTCTATATCTTTTGGGCGCTCTCTAAGTGGTGGTATAAAAAGTGGAATCACATTTAATCTAAAAAATAAGTCTTCTCTAAACTCTTGTCTTTTCACTTGGTTTTTCAGCTCTTTGTTGGTCGTAGCAATTATACGTACATCTACTTTTTGAGTTTCGCTACCACCAAGTCTTTGAACTTCATTTTCTTGAAGAACCCTTAAAATTTTAGCTTGCAAATGCAAAGGCATCTCACTGATTTCATCTAATAAAAAGCTACTATTATTGGCCTGCTCAAAACGCCCAATTTTTCTCTGATCAGCACCTGTAAAAGCTCCCTTTTCATATCCAAACAATTCACTTTCAAGTAGTCCGTCAGGAAGAGCCGCACAGTTAACCGCATGAAATACTTTACTGGCTCTTTGACTCTTACTGTGAATATATTTTGCCAATAATTCTTTACCTGTGCCACTTTCGCCGGTAATAAGAATTGAGGCCTTTGAGGTTGCTATGGTGTCTGCAACCTTTAAAAGTTTTTTCATTTTTGGGTCAAAGCTATGTAACATAGAACCAATCACTCAACACTCCCTTTGTTCATAGCAGGTATTCTCTCAATATATTTTTTGTAATTTTTTTCCCACTTCATTGTGTTTAATTTTTCATTTGCTAATTTTTTATACATTGTGTTTTCAGCAGGAATTTTTGCCCACATTTGTTCGGCACCATTTATGTCATTATTCTCAAACAAAATATTTCCTACTCTATACCTAAGAGCTACATTTTCTGGGTTTTGCTCAAGAACTTTGAGGTAACTTTCAACTGCTGACATTTTTTTATTTTGATTAAACAATGAGTTTCCAAGTTGATGATATAATTTTGCCGATAAACCTTTGTTGTCTTTAACCACTTTAAACGAAAGAGCTTGTTTGGTCGTTTGTTCAGAATTTTGATATTTTTTTAATTGATTTTCAAGTTGAGATTTTTTTAGTAATGCTTGAGCTTGTAACTCTTTATTATCTTTCCACATATCTACTAAATTATTAATTTTATCTAAGGCTAGTTTGTTTTGCCCTTGCTCTTCCAATACGTTTGATAAAAGATTGAGTCTTTCAATATTTTCATTTTTACTTAATTTTCTTGTATTAATTGAAGTTAGGTATTTATAAGATTCAGAAAAATTTCTATTCTGATATTTAGTATTCGCAAGACCTAGCTTTATGGCATCTTCAGATGGCAGATGTTCGTATACACTTCTTTCAAGTTCGTTATCTGTGTCACTAATGGATTGTCTTTTTTCTAATAAGTCTTTATAAATACTTTCAGATTCATCATAAACACCGGCAACTTCAAATGCCTTGGCCATAAAAAATTGCGTATCAAGACGGTTGTTATCTTTTAGCCATGTTGATTTATATTTTCCGTTTAAAGATAGGTTTTCAATAAAGTTTTTATTTTTATAATTTTTGTTCATTTCATCAGCTATATTTGAAACAATTCTTTTTTTAAAAAAATCTAAGTTTGAAGTCGTTGGATGCTTTTGATAGTAGTCAATTAGATATTTAGCGGCCCTAGTAAACTCTTTTCTATTTTTTAACCCATCAGCTATCATTAGATTCACAAATTCATTCTGCTTTGGAAGATCTTTTGCTTTTGCGATCTGATTCAATTCTTCTAAGGCATTATTGAGTTGTTTTTCCTTCATATTACGCATTTGCTCTTTTAGCATTCTAACTCTGGCGACTTTTGCACCAGGATGCCCATCAAATCTAAAATAACTTTCAAGAAAAGCCGCCATAACTTGATCTTTTTTAGCTCCTAATGCATTTAATATTTCTCCTATTCTTGTCAATGAATAGGCATTATAATCATGGCTTGGATGCAGCTCTAGGTTTCTTATATGGCGATTTAATGACCTTTTATAGTTGCCTTGCCAAAAAAGACTTTCTGCTAGATTGTAGTTTAAATTTTCGTACTTAGTTTCAGCACCAGGGTATGTTTTTAGAGCATTAATGTAGGACTCTATAGCATTTTTATAGTCTTTCTTATAAAAACTAATGTCTCCGAGTCTATATGTCGCTTCAACCTTGGAGTTATCGTATTTAGCGTTTTTTATTAGCTTTTTGTATATCTCTTCAGCCTCGTCATATTTTTTTAATTGGATGTAAGATTCTGCTATAGCGAATTTTGCCTTATCAATATATTCTGAATTTGGATGTTTTTTTATAAACTCTTCAAATCTCTGAATGGCGTATAAAGAGTTTTCTCTCTCAAGTTCAGTATAATTTAATAAAAGCTCAGTTCTTTCATTTAGTGGTGACTCTGGATATTTATTAACAAGCTGCTCATAGGTTTTAACAGCTTCATCATAATGAAATTTTTTATTATTATTTTGCCACATTTTGTAGTTTATATCAGCATACATATGATCTAGAACTTGCTGATACTTTGAATCTGGGTATTGTTTAACAAAAAACTTATAAGTTTTTAAAAATGTCGCATTTCTATCTTTTTGAAATAAAGTTTGCAACAACTGAGCCTGTTTGCTTTCTTTAGAGTCATTTTTTGAAACCACATATTCCGGCTTCCATTCAAGAATCTCTTTTAAATAGCTGCTTTTTAATTTTAAAATTGGAAACCTTATGTACACTTCTTCTCTGCTTGCAATAAGAGCTCTTTTATCTATCTCATAATCATTAATTCTAAATCGCTCATATCTTGGATCAGCGGCATCATAAGTTCCGGTTTTTCTATTAACAGCTTGTTTTTGTTTTTTTGAATTGTCCACCTGCAAAAATTCAGATGACGGCTTCCTATCAACTTTTTCATAGGCTTTATTATTTGAAACTTTCGTTTTTTTAACCCTTTTCTTTTTCTTCTTTTTATTTTTAGCTTGAAGTTGTTTTTGTTTTTTTTGAAATTCAGCATACTTTTCATTATCTATATAAAAGTCTACAATTAACTTTGAAGGCTCATCAACTTGATAGTCGAAGCTTTCTACATAGCTATGCTTTAGGGTGATAATAATTTCAGTTTTACTATCAATGGACTCTTCATTGATCTGCATTTTTTCAATTAGGTTTTCATTCCAATTTTTTAATTTATTAATAGTGTTTTTAGATATTTGGGGAACCAAAAGCCTTACTTGATTTTCAGATAGTTTTGTCAGTTCGTAATCCCAGTTTTTTACTCCAGTAAATTCAATATGTGTGGCATCACCAACTTTAGTAATATTGCCGTTGATCTGTGCAAAACTAACTAAAGGTAGAGTTGTAAGCACTACAATATTTATGAGCTTTTTGTTTAAATTTACTAAATTCATCTCTACCTCATTCGTCCAGTTATATTAAAAGCAGGTTTAGTGCCAACATGGAGATATAATTAGATGCACTTTGAAGTTTAAACTTAGACTTCTGTCGAAACTATTTCTTGTCATCCTGACAACTTTCTGACATAGACTATTGACTAATCTGTTAGTGATAAGCCTAATTATTTCACTGTACTAAACCGATATATATAACTGGATAAACACAATAAAATGGACAACCTAGATGAGCAGCTTAAGACAATTTTTACTACTTTACCTATTCTTCAACACAGCCTGTGTATCAATCGATATACCTAAAAATGAGCTCAGAAAATCATCTAACTACAGCTTTGTTCAACCAAATGAAGATGATTTTAAAGTTGCTGATTCAAAAGAATTAGATCATTTATGGGTTCACAAAGAAAATGGAAACTCCATAAGTATTCTTTCTGACTGCTCAACCTCATATGATCCAAGCTTGCAACAACTCAAAAATGGCATCACTTCAGGCATTAATAATCTTCAAACTAAATCTTCAAACTATAAAACCTATAATAAACGAAAAGCTCTTTTCACGCATATACAAGGCGATGTGGACGGTGTTATGTCTGAGTTTGACCTAGTTATCTTTAAAAAAAATGGATGTGTTTACACACTTACTCATGTAGCCACTAAAAATTCTTACTCTATTACTAAAGATAGTTTTAATAAATTTGTGTCAAATTTTAAGGTGGATTAGTGAATTACTTTACAATGACTTATCCTTTTTTAATATTTTTAGGTGGCAGTACAAAACTTTTGTATTTAAGCATTAAAGAATTTTTTAAAGGAAAAGTTGAAAAAGACCTAGTTATTGAACAGGTTTATCAAGTAGGAATTAAATCTTTACCCGTGGTTTTAGTGACGACCGGGTTTATAGGCATGGTTATGGCTTTGCAATTTGGCATTGGCTTAGCAAAGTTTGGTGGAAAGCTTTATATCCCTAAGATTATCTCTTTATCTATAGTTCGTGAACTCGGCCCTGTTTTTGCCAGTATTATGATTAGCGCAAGAGTGGGCAGCGGTATGACCTCAGAGATAGGCTCTATGCGTGTGACTGAGCAAATTGATGCCATTCGAGCGCTTGGCGCCTCACCTATTGCTAAAATCGTTTTACCACGAGTGCTTGGCTGCTTTATTGCTCTTCCTGTATTAACTGCCTTCGCCAATACAATTGGAATTTTAGGAGGCTTACTTGTAGGATCAAATGATTTAGGTCTTGATCCAAATTACTATTTTCAAAAAGTATTAAGTACAATTAATGTGGCAGATTATATGAGTGGGTTTATGAAATGCTTTTTCTTCTCATTTTTAGTCTCTGTTCCTGCATGTTATTTTGGTCTAAACGTTAAAGGTGGAACCAAAGGTGTTGGAATTGCTACAACCAAAACAGTTGTGACTTCTTGTATTGCAATCTTAATTGGTGATTATTTCTTAACAAAACTTTTTTGGGTGATTGAAAAATGGCTTTAATTGAAATTAAAAATTTTAAAAAGTCCTTTCAAGGTCATGATGTTCATAAAGATATCAACTTGAGCATTTTCTCCGGTGAGTGCCTTGGTATCATTGGCGGCTCCGGTGTTGGTAAAAGTGTATTACTGAAAAGTTTAATTGGTTTAATTAAGCCTGATGATGGCCAAGTGTTGTTTAAAAATCAAGATATCACCAAGCTTAACGAAGATGAACTTGTCGAAGTTAGAAAAAAAATTGCTTATGTTTTTCAAAATGGAGCTCTATTTGACTCTTTGAGTGTGTATGAAAACTTAGCTTACCCCTTAAAAGAACATACCATGATGACTGAACAAGATATTTATCAGAAAATTTATAAAACACTTGATGAATTTGGAGTTTTAAACGCCATCAACAAATATCCAGCTGAACTATCAGGTGGCATGCAAAAAAGAGTGGGCCTTGCAAGGTCTATTATTATGGATCCAGAGGTGATTCTTTATGATGAACCCACTGCAGGCTTAGACCCCTATAATACTAAAATTATTCAAGAGACAATTATAAAGTTAAAAAATAAAAATGTAACTTCGATTTTTGTAACTCATGATATGCCAAGTGCATTTGCTGTTTGTGATCGTATTGCTTTTTTAAATCAAGGTGTTGTGGCAGCTGTTAGCGACGTCAAAGAGATTACAAATAATAATGACAATGAAATAAGTGCTTTTGCAAAAGGCTTACGACCTTAAGGAGATAGTTATGGAGTCCAACCCTAAAAATGATTTTAAAGTCGGCGTATTTACCTTTATTGGTCTGGCTCTCTTAGGCCTGTCGATCTTCTTAATTGGTGGTGATCGTTTTTTATTTCGTCCGCAATACCAACTTATGGGTAACTTTGAAGATATTCAGGGCCTAGCTAAGGGCAGTGAAATCTCTTTAGCGGGAATCATTGTGGGGAATATCACAGAAATCGCTTTTTCTGACAACGACAATGAGATCATTGTTTATATGGACATAGATAGAGAATATCAAAAAAGAATAACCAAAGGCTCTACTGTAAGTATCAAAACCAAAGGGGCCCTAGGAGACCGATATCTATATATTAGTCCAGGCCCAATCAATGCTCAGCCATTAGAGGAAAATGCTGTGATCGCTGTGCAAAGTGGAGCTGACTTATTTGAACAAGGGGAAAAGGGCCTAAATCGTGCCGTGGACGTTATTGATGAGATGTATGTGCTTTTAAAAAGCATCAATAAAGATAATCGCAGCGCATTAACTATGGCAAATATTCATGAGTCCAGCCAAAACTTAAAGGGGTTGATAGTTGAAGCACATAAACTTTTAAAAGATATTCGAGGCAAAAAGCAAGACCAAGGTCTGCAAAATGCAATAGAGAACCTTTCCAGTCTGACGCAAAAATTAGATGATGGTAAAGGAACTTTAGGAGCATTAATTAATGACCCGAGTTTATACAATAAGTTGGTACAAATTTTAGGGGGATCACCACGAAACCAATATCTGAAACCACTCATTCGAAACACCATAAAAACTCAGGAAGATTAAAAAAAATCTTTCCTTATCTAGTGTACGCATTTTTACTGGCAGTTGTGTTTCATCCGTCTAAAGAAATTGCTAAACAGCTTGTGTTTCAACCTCATATTCATTTGCCAAAAGAGTTTTCGGCAGGCCAAACTTTAGTGTTTAAAAAAGATGTGGATTTAAAATTCATATCTATCAATCAAAAAAAGATGTCCCTCATTGGAAAAAATCACTTACTCGGGGTTGTTCCACTGTACGGAGGCAACACCGTAAAAATATTAGGACAGTGGGAGATTCAAAAATTAAGCTGGCTTGAAAAACAGTTTAGTCATCCAAGTGTGGATTACTTTGTTGAGTACCGAAATGTAAAAAAGCATCCCTTAAAGCAAGCTTCAAATTTACGAATACCCGCTTCAGTATGGAAAAAAGTAAATGATGATCATGCCGATTTAAAAGAACAACAAAAACAAAAAATGAAAAAACTCTTAAGCCAAGTTCCATCGCAAGACTTTCAGTTGGACTGCTATAAAGCCCCTATCAACAGTGTTGTGGTTTCTAAGTTTGCCTCTCCTCGCACCTTACCTAATGGCTACAGTTACTACCATTCTGGCTTGGATCAGAGAGCTCGAGTGCCATCTAGCATTAAAAGCATTGGCCCAGGTAAAGTCGTTTTTGCTGAACATATGATTGTTCCAGGAAACACATTAGTGATTGATCATGGTGGTGGTGTTTATTCGCGCTTTATGCATTTAAGTGACTTTAGAGTAGAACCTGGTTCTAAAATCCAAACTGGACAAGTCGTTGCCACAACTGGTGCTACCGGTCGTGTGGAGGCTCCCCATCTTCACTGGGAGGTTGTTTGGAAAGGAAATCACGCCAACCCTTCTCAGTTTCTTCAAGCTTTGGAACCGATTTGCGATCAAGGGTAAAGCGAATACGGGTCACCCAGGTGGCTTCCCCCATATAAGAGTTGATCTTTTTTTTAAGCTCTTTGGTCATAAAGATCATTTCCTGCATTCTTACCGGATGATCCACCCAAACATAAAGAGTGCCCTTATCATAGGCGACAGGATCTGTATGAGTTGAAATTTCTTCACCCACAACTTCACCCCAATAACGCCATAAACGCCACCTTTTAAACTGAACCGCCAAAGGGGACTTGCCATTTTGCAGCAGCAGTTGTAGGACTTCTGAGGCAGGCGTTACATTTTTCTTTTTCTTAGGACGATTCATAAGTGAGTAATAACACAACCCCTCAATTAGACACAATTCATATCGTAGGTGCAGGCCTTGCTGGCTCCGAATGTGCTTTTCAGCTGGCTGAGGCCGGTCACAAGGTTGTGCTTTATGAGATGCGTCCAAAAGAACAAACTCCAGCTCACAAAACTGGTGGCTATGCAGAGCTGGTTTGCTCCAACTCTTTTGGCTCAACCACTGATTACTCAGCACCCGGCCAATTAAAATGGGAGGCTGAAAAATTAAATAGTTTAATTTTAAAAGCCGCTCAAAAGGCCCAGGTTCCGGCCGGTATGGCTTTGGCTGTGGACCGCCTAATTTTCTCTGATGACATTACAAAAACTCTCACAGAGCATCCAAACATACAGATCAGTCAGCAAGTAGTGACAGACTTGAGTCAAATTCCTCGCCCCTGCGTAATTGCAACAGGTCCATTAACACATATGAAGTTGGCTGAAAGTATAAGGCAACATTTTGATAACGAGTTTTTATATTTTTACGATGCTATTGCTCCCATTATTGTTGCCGACTCCATTAATATGGATGTGGCTTGGTTTGCGGACCGTTTTGACAAAGGCACTAATGACTACCTCAACTGCCCTCTTAATAAAGAGCAATATGAAACTCTTATGCATGAAATTCTTGGAGCACGAAAGATTGAATCTAAAGATTTTGAAAAAGAGTTTGAAAACACACCTTACTTTGATGGCTGCATGCCGATTGAAGTGATTGTTGAGCGCGGGTTTGAAAGTCCACGCTTTGGCCCCATGTCACCTAAGGGCTTAAAACATCATGGCCCTAAAGATTTGTATGCCGTTGTACAACTCAGAAAAGAAAATAAAGAAGGCACTGCATACAACATGGTTGGATTTCAAACCAAAATGGCTTATCCGGAACAAGCCCGAGTGTTTCGAATGATTCCTGGTCTTGAAGAGGCTGAGTTTTTAAAATTAGGCAGTATTCACAGAAATATGTATATTCACTCTCCTAAAAAACTCACTCCATTTTTATCTAGTCCAAAAGATCCTGGTTTATTTTTTGCCGGCCAAATCACTGGGGTGGAAGGTTACTTTGACTCTACCTGCATTGGGCTTTTAGTGGCCAAGTTTGTTTCAAACCATAGTCAAAACAAAGCCATGCCTTTGCCTCCAAGAGAGACGGCTATTGGATCTCTATTAAATGCCATCACTGACGCTGAGAGGGAGCACTTTCAGCCAACAAATATTAATTTTAGTTTATTTCCCACTCCTCAAGAGCCCGGGCTTCGTGGACGTTCAAATAAAAGAAAAAAACGAGAGCGCATGATTGAGGTAGCTCAAACAGCACTCACGCAATGGATGAACGAAGATTTAAAGTAAGCTTTCTTTTCTACTCGACTGTTACAGACTTTGCTAAGTTTCTGGGCTGATCCACATCATACTCTAATGAGTTTGCCACATGGTAAGCTAAAAGTTGTAAAGGTAATACCTCAAGCAGTGGATTTGTTGTCCATCCAGCCTCTGGTAAGGAAAGATAATGACGACTTAATTTTTTAAGCTTTTCGTCCTCTCCTGAGCCAATAGATATAACAACTCCTCCACGAGCTTTGGCCTCTTCCAAGTTACTTACTGTTTTTTCATACAAAGCATCTTGAGGAACAAGCATTACAATGGCCATTTGTGAATCAATCAGTGCTAAAGGGCCATGCTTCATCTCGCCCGCGGCATAACCTTCGGCATGCATGTAAGCAAGCTCCTTTAACTTTAAAGCCCCTTCAAGAGCTATAGGAAAGTTGATCCCTCGCCCCATATACAAAAAGCCTTTAAAGTTTTTTAAGGTGTCAGCTGCTGACTTAAAAAATTTATCATAAGCCAATACTTTTTCCATTTGAGAGGGCACAGCCAGCAACTGCTCTACGTACTTGTTCTCTGTAACAACATCTAAATTATTTTTTGCCTTCGCTAGACTCATGGCCACAAGATTCATTAAGCTCAGTGTGCTGACAAAAGCCTTCGTACTAGCCACGCCAATTTCTACACCTGCGTTCATATATAAATGACCGTGAGCCTCTCTATCAATTGTGGAGCGCTTTACATTGCAAATACTTAATACTTTAACAGAATTTAGTTTTTTAACCTGCCTTAAGGCGGCTAAGGTGTCCGCGGTTTCACCACTTTGTGAAATGACAATAACAAGAGAGTTTTCAGGAATAATTGTGTGTCTGTATCTAAATTCACTGGCAACATCTACCTCTACTGGGATTCCTGCCATTTGTTCAATAAGATACTCGCCAACCATACCAGCGTAGTAACTGGTTCCACAGGCGACAATAAAGATTCTCTCAACCGATTTAAACACTTCATCGGTCTTTTTGAAGTCTTCTTCAATGTTGATTTGATCTAATTGGTCAAACCCATCCACAGAAAAGCCAACATTTTTAAGTCTTACTGTATGAGAGTTTAAATCAATATGTGGCTCTAAGGCGTTGGCAACAGCCCTTGGCTGCTCGAAGATTTCTTTTAACATAAAATGAGCATAACCTTGTTTTTCAACTTGCTCAGGGCTCCAGTCAATATGAACGGTCGCTTTATCTAAAGCCTCTCCGTTTTTAGAATAAAACTGAACCTGACCTTTTTCTATAAATGCCACCTCATCGTCTTCAAGATACACGACATCTTTAGTGATTGGCATTATGGCCTGTAAGTCACTGGCCACAACAACGGCTCCACCGGATGCTCCTAAAATTAATGGGGGTCCATTTTTAAAAGCCA
Source organism: Bdellovibrionales bacterium (assembly GCA_022450595.1). Taxonomy (GTDB): domain Bacteria; phylum Bdellovibrionota; class Bdellovibrionia; order Bdellovibrionales; family UBA1609; genus JAKUPT01. The sequence continues at coordinate 14,421 of JAKUPT010000009.1, read as the reverse complement.
CCATTTCCTCTGGACGTTTTTCACTCACGGCCAAAATAGAATAAGCCCCAGTGAGCTCAGGTAAAATGGATAGTACTGAGTCAAACAAAGACATTCCTTCATTTTGATTTTTTTGATAAATCAAATGGGCCACAAGTTCCGAATCGGTTTCTGACTCAAACACAGCCCCTTGTTGTTGTAGCTCCGATTTTAACTCCGCATAATTTTCAATAATTCCATTATGAACAATACTTATAGGTCCGACTTTATGTGGATGAGCATTGGTTTCGTTGGGCTCTCCATGCGTGGCCCATCTGGTATGACCAATACCAACATGTCCGTCAAAACTTTCTTTATCAAGTTTTTGAGCCAAATGGGTGAGCTTACCCTCGGCACGAACTCGCTTAAACTGCCCTTGATGGAGTATTGCCACCCCAGCACTGTCATAACCACGATACTCTAAACTTTTAAGTCCCGACATAATTATATCTTTAGGATTTTCAGGTCCTGTGTAACCAACAATTCCGCACATAATGCTTAATCCTTTTTGTCTTTTTTAAATTTTTCTGTGTAATTTTCTTTTATAATCTGCTTGCCCCTGGCGACAGACAAAGCTTCACTGGGCACATCTTTTGTTATAGTGGACCCTGAGCCAATAATGGCGTTTTTTCCTACAGTGATTGGTGCAACAAACTGAGTGTCACTTCCTACAAACACACCATCTTCAATTTTTGTAATATATTTCTTTTTGTCCACAGCATAGTTGCAAGTGATGGTGCCACAACCGATATTAACATCTTCACCGATTTCAGCATCACCTAAGTAAGTCAGGTGTGAAGCTTTAGAGCCTTTACCAAATTTAACTTTTTTGAGCTCAACAAAGTTACCAATCTTGGCTCCTTGTTTAATGTCTGAACCAGGCCTGATACGGGCATAAGGACCAATAAAACATTCTTTATCAATAAGGCAATCCTCTAAGTGAGAAAAGGTATGAATCACAACGGAGTCCGCAATCGACGAGTTGACCACATAACAGTTAGGTTCAACCACACAATAAGTGCCAATATTGGTTGAGCCTTTTAAAAAACTCCCAGGATAAATAACAGTGGCGGCACCAATGTTCACTGTTTCATCGATGTAGGTGTTGTTGGGGTCGAGAATCATCACTCCATTTTGCATCAGCTTTTTACAGTTTTGTTTATAGATAAACGAAGTCGCTTTAGCCAATTCCATTTGATCATTCACACCAAAAGCCACTCTGCGGTTGGCTTCAATCACTCCCACTTTGTCTTGATTCTCAATAGCAATAGATACCAAGTCGGTTAGGTAGTATTCTTTTTGTGCATTATGATTTTTAATCATAGGTAAATAATCTTGAAGAACATCTGCTCTGACAAAATAAATGCCGGTATTTACTTCGTTAATTTTTAGTGTTTCATGAGAAGCATCTTTTGCTTCCACAATGGCTTTTATTTGCCCCATATGTCGAACAATTCGGCCAAACTTTTTGGGATTTTTTAATTTTACTGAAACCACACTTAAATCGTTTTGACTCTCTCTGTGTTGACGCCACAACTTTTGAATATCATCTTTTGTGATCAGCGGATGATCACCATTAATGATCAAAACCGTACCATCTAAACTATCAATCTCTGCTGATTTAACAGCATCGGCTGTTCCCAGCTGTTGAGATTGCTTGAAGCTGCCACAGCCCATAGGCTCAACCACTTGTTTCACCAGCTTATCCCCATAACCCACAACCACACGTATGTCTTTGGCTCCAGCAGATTTTACACTATTTACGACCCGTGAGATCATGGGCACACCAGCTACAGGGTGTAAAACCTTAGGAAGTGGTGAGGCCATTCTTGTGCCTTTACCTGCGGCTAAAATAATCACTGAAAGTTGGTTTTGGTCACTCATAATCCACCCTTATAAATATTGAATATCAAAACCACAATCTATATCAGTTTTTTAAAAAAAGTTTGATGATTTTTTTGTTCTTTTTAACCCCTAAGCTCTGAAGCCCATGGTAATCATTGACAAGCTGATTTTAGTCACAAGACAATAACCTATGAGTTTTTTTAAGCTTAAAAACTGGAAACAAACAGCACTCAATTCAGATATAGAGCTATATGGAAGCTCAGAGCTTCAATCCTATGTAGAAAACCCACACCTTAATGCGCCACAAAACAAAGTGCTGCTACTGATTGGCGGAGTTCATGGAGATGAGCCGGAAGGGGTTGTTCTAGCAGAACACTGCCTTGAGTGGCTTAAAGGGCAAAATCTACAAAATTGGCTATTGATCCCTTGTTTGAATGTCGATGGCTATAAAAACAATAAAAGAACTAATTCCCAAGGGGTTGACCTAAATAGAAACTTTCCCAGCAAAAACTGGGTGCATAGCCCCAATCAAGATCGCTACTACTCAGGCTCCTCCCCGGGATCAGAAAAAGAGACCCAAGCCGTTATAGATTTAATAAATGCATTTCAACCAAGACTTATTATTCATTGCCACTCTTGGAAGCCATGCATTGTTTTATCTGGCCCTGAAGACATGAAAGAGGCCCAGTATTTATCAGAATCAAGTGGCTATGAAGTAGTTCCAGACATTGGCTACCCCACTCCTGGAAGCCTCAGCAGTTATGGTTGGATTGATCAAAAAATTCCAATTATTTGCACCGAAGAACAAGAGCACAGTGACTTAAGTCAAACCTGGCCACGATTTGCATCTGGCCTAAAGAAAGTCTTTCAAGATAATTCCGATACAGACTTTTAACTTGCAGTTATATTGTGTAGTATAAATTTATAATGGCATACACCGATGTGATTTTCGACTTAGATGACACCTTAATTAATACAACAGATCAGTTGATCCCAATTGCTATGGAGATTTTAAAAGATGTGATGCTGTCTTATGAAATCTCAATAACTACAGATGAGCTTTTGCAACTTCGAAAAGAGTTTTATAATCGAAACCCAAGAGATTCCTTTAATACACATCTTGTAAATACTTTTTTTAATTTAGATGAAAAATCCGAAGTATTAAAAAAACTGCACGAAGCCTTTTATAATATCCCTTTACCAGAGCCCCTCATGCTTACTCCTAATGCCGAAGACGTACTCAAAAATCTTCAGCAAGACCTGCACCTCGTGACCTCAGGCTCTTATGTCACTCAAGAAAAAAAAATTAAATTATCAAAACTCGATCGATATTTTTTGAGTTGGCAGTGTGCAAGTGATGAAAAGAGTTTATCAAAAAGTGATATCTTTAAAAATATTATTCAAAATAAAGATCCAAAATCTTTTTTAGTCATCGGTAATCGAATCGACAATGAAATAAAAGCCGCCAATCAACTTAAAATAGATTCTTGCTGGTATATGTTTGGCGAGTATAAAAATTTAAGCCCATTGAATGAACTTGAGAATCCTAAATATCAAATTGAGTCCTTAAAACAGGTGTTAAGTATATGTCAGCAGTAAGTTCAAGCGTTGGTATTATAAGCCTGAATCCTACCGATGAACTGACTCATAAAGCTCAGCAAATGGGTGCTGAGGTGGTTTCACATATAAATTCTCCAGTTGAAAGTTACAATCTGCTGGTTTTTGACCTTGAAGAAGACACTCTTTCAGATGTTCAGTCTTTTCTCTCTGAACTTTCAAACAATGCTCAAAACGTCAACTTATGCCTTCTGGTTGGAGAGATTAAAAGCACCGAATTGTATGAGCTTAGTTCTAATTTTAAAATTGATAAAATAATTAAAAAAAATGAAATTCCGATTCTTGAACACTTGTTATATGAATCACTGGAGTCATTTAATCAAAAAAAACAATTCACTGATTATGAAAAGTTAGTTAATGAGCAAAACATAAAATTACAAGAATTAAAACAAAACTTAGAAGAGCGCATTAGAAGACGACAACTTCACCTAGAGAATCTCAATAAAAAACTGATGCAAACACAAAAGAGAACAAAAATATTAAACAGTTGTTTGCTAAGTATTTATCAGTCAAAAAATTTCCATGAAATTGAAACTAAAACAACGAGATCTTTAAAGCCTCTTATAAATTTAGACTGGATAAGAATTTCTTTAAATATGTTGAATGAATTTGAACAAAAATTTGAATCGCAACACAGTCTTTATAAAATTCAATTAGATTTATCAAAAACAGTGGCTCATGTTTATTTTGCTAAAAAATCAAATGAGATATTTTCAAAAGACGATAAGTCTTTTCTTCAACAACTTATAGAACCCTTAACCATTGCGGTGGACCGTCTGATTAAATTAGAACAAACAGAGACCTTGCGATTTCAATGGGAGTCCACATTTGATGCTATCACTGAGCCCATTTGTTTGACTGATAATAACTTTGAAATTATTAAAACCAACAAAGCATTTGATCATTTGTTAAAAAAACATTCAAGATCCAGAAGCTCTAATGTTTTGAACCGAATTCTTTGGTCTGAAGATTTACCGGACATTTATAACTTAGATGCTGATAAAATCTATAGCTTTCAAATTCAAGACAAAGAAGAAATCTACATTTATGAACTCATACAACAAAAAATAGAGATTAACATAAATGATACAAGCCAAGACTCTTATATATTTCTTTTTAGAGATGTCACTATAGATAAACGACTTGAAAGACAACTACTTGAGACCTCTAAAATGAAAGAGCTTGGCACTATTGGAAGCAGTATGGCTCACGAGCTAAACAATCCACTAGGTGGAATTATTTCTTTTATCCAACTGATTGAAATGGACCTAGATCCAGAAAGCCCTATTAAAGACGACATTATTGAGATGAAGTCTGCAGCTCTTAGATGCAAAGAGCTTATAGACCACCTTCTTGGTTTTTCAAGACGTCAAGACAGTTCAGAAAATGAAGAATTTGATATCCACAGTGGTCTTAAAACCTCAATTCGCCTATTTGAAAACCAAGCTAAAAGTTTAGGTATCTTTATTGATACAGCATTCGATAAAAACTCTTTAACTCTTCATGGAAACCAAAACCAAATCACTCAGGCCTTCAATAATGTCCTACAAAACTCTATAGAGGCTTTAAAACAAAAGCTTGAAGAAGAGTCTAATTTTGAAGCTCATATACGTATAACTACTCGAAGTCTTAAAGATTTATTTGAAGTGATCATTACTGATAATGGCCCTGGTATTTCACAAAATATTTTACATAAAGTCTTTAACCCTTTATTTACCACGAAAGCCCCTAAAGACCACTCCGGCCTCGGCTTAACCATTGCCTTTCAAATCATGCAGTCCCACAATGGCATACTGGAAATTTTTTCCCAGCCTATGGCCGGGACATCGGTTAAATTTTCCTTTGAACGTCTAGATTTGCCGTCAAAAAAGCAGTTCCAGACCTAGAAAATTTGACACTTGCTCAAGTCTTTAACTAACATATTAATGTAAGCAGCTTGATTTTCACATAAACTTAAAAACCAATTTTTTGACACAACTCCCAAGAAGGAAGTTGTTAAACCATGAAGGATGTTCTATGCAACGTCAAAAAATTCTAATTGTCGACGATGATGCGACACTTAGAACAGCTTTATTTCGCCTATTCGATAAAAAGGGTTATCAAGTTATCACCTCAAGCTGCATCTCAGAAGCTGAAACCTATTTACAATCAAGTATCAATATTGATCTCTCCTTGATTGACTTAAGACTTCCTGACGGCGATGGCATAGAACTTATGACAAGACTACAAAAAAGCCATCCTAACATGCAGTCAATTATCTTCACGGGCTTTGGCTCTATCGAAGCTGCTGTTGAGGCCACTCAAAAAGGAGCTTATCATTTTATTACAAAGCCATTTAATGTAGATGAAGTTGTTAGTCTTGTTCATAAAGCTTTAAACCACATACAGCTTGAACAGGAAAATAAGCAACTCAGAACTGCACTTCATCAAAAATACCGCTTTGACAATATAGTAGGTCAAAGTTCGCAAATCATGGAAGTTTTAGAACTTGTAGAAAAAGTCTCTGATTCAGACGCAACTGTGTTAATCACTGGTGAAAGTGGAACCGGTAAAGAGTTGATAGCTAAAGCCATTCACTACAATTCTAATAGAGATTCACAAAACTTTGTTCCAATAAACTGTGGTGCTATTCCAAGAGAGCTGCTTGAAAGTGAACTGTTTGGGCATGTTAAAGGTGCATTTACAGGGGCACTCAGTAACCGTATGGGACGCTTTGAAGTCGCCAATAAAGGCACTTTGTTTTTAGATGAAATTGGAGACATGGACATTAGCCTTCAGGTTAAACTTTTAAGGGTTTTACAAGAAAAGCTTTATGAACCCGTCGGTAGCACTAAAACTGTTGAGGCCGATGCTCGAATTATTGCCGCGACTAACATTAATTTAGAAAAAGCTGTTAAAAATGGGAAGTTTCGTGAAGATCTTTATTATAGATTAAATGTTATACCAATTCACATTCCCCCACTTCGAGAAAGACAGACAGATATTCCAATTTTGTTAAATCATTTTATTGAAGATTTTAATCAAACAAGAGGTCGTAAAATTTCAGGCTTCAGTGATGAAGCCATGGAACTGTTATTTCATTACAACTGGCCTGGGAACATTAGAGAACTTGAGAACCTTGTAGAACGCCTGACAATTATTAAAGGCAGTGGCGAGATTCAAGCCAGTGACTTGCCCGTCAAATATCGTGGCAGTAGTCAAACAAAGTTTAACCCTTCCTCTGTGGACATTCCTGAATCTGGCATGGACTTTAACTCTGCTGTAGATAGATATGAAAATGCTTTAATTTTAAAAGCTTTAGAAAAAACAGGATGGAATAGGAACCAAGCCGCTATACTGCTCAAACTGAATCGAACCACCCTGGTTGAAAAGATTAAGAAAAAAGGTTTGAAACCAACAGATAATGGAACCACTGATTTAATGCTATAAGTTTCATTGTCTCAATCGGGAGACAACTTGCAAGAGCAGAAAGAGGCTCCTCAAGAAACAGAGGACGAGCCTAAAAAATCGCTATTTATTATCAAAAGTGATAAGTACGGGCTTATCAATGCGGAAAACTATCTTAAAAATAGAGATTGGGAGCTTGGGAGCTCGGATGACCTCAGGCAAGCCATGGTCTTTATATTAAATAAAAAACCTACTTATGTCATGGTCACAGTTGATCATAGCAACTCTAAAGTGGATCAATTGCCAAAACTTTTAATGCAAACATTTCCAGTAAAAGTAATCGTGTTTGCAGAAAGTCATTCCAGCAAATCACTGCATAAGCTTCGCAGTATGGACCACCCATACACTCTCATGCCACCCATTAGCGGTCCAATGATTGAAAGAATGGTTCATAAAATAAACCTAGATGAAGAGCGTAAAAAGAATCAATCACCAGAAGACGAGAAAAAAAGAAATTCATATTACAACCAGAGTGATTCAGACGTCATTAGTATAAAAAACTCCAATAAAGATAACGGAAATTATCATCAAAGATTTGGTTCTGATAAAGGTGATAATTCTAAAGTTATTATTAACCAAGATAAACAAAATCAAGGAAATGCTCACATAGCTCAAGACGCCAAGAAAAGTGATTCTCGCGGCAACTCTAGTTTTTCAGAAGATAGTGACCACAAATCAAATTACAACCATCAAAACTCAAAAGACAAACAAAGATCCAGTGATTACTCTCAAAATTCAGAGCAAAGCAAACAAACTGGCTCTTATAGCCAATCAAAAAGTGAAAAAGAAAATAGTCATAAAAGTCAAAAAGCAAATGACAAAACGGCCAACACCCTCTCATCAAATAAAGATAATGACTCCAATAAAAACAGTCATGCTTTAACAAAAGACAAAGATAAAAAGGACTCTAGCCGTACCGATCAAGACAAAGCTACTTCAAAAGATAACTCTTTGTCTCAGAAAACTTCAAAAAAGAAAAATAAAAACAACTTAAGCAGTTCGGATAAAAAAAGCTCCTCCGACTCTAGCATTAACGAAGCTTCAAAATCTGATAAAAATAAGTCAGCTTCAAGTAAAAAGAAAAAAGAAAACTCTCAAAATACTCAGAGCAAAAATCAAAATAGATGGGAAGCATTAGAAGCGAAAGAGAGTGGAGCAAAGGATAAGAACTCTAAAAAAAATAAAACAAAAAATAATTCTGATGAATCATCCAATTCTTTGGAAAATCCATTTTCACGTCAACGCGACAATAACAATACAAAGACTAGCGCAAGAAAAGACAAAAATCAAAATGGTGCTAGCTCTGATAAAAAAAGCAACAATAAAAATAATGGAATCATTAATAAAAATGAGCGCAAGGGCACTGATGTTTTAAATCAAAACAACAACTCTTCAGCTAATAAAAACAATCAATTATCAAATTTCAAAAAAAATAAAAAAGGCGCTGGATTATATAAATCAGTGCTAGAACAAGCCACACAAGAGGCCTTAAACAGCTCAACAGAGTTTGGAAATAACACGAATGTAGCTCCTCTAGATGAAAACTCTAACTTCTCTTGCATCAGTGTAAACAGTCAAAGATACAACGGCTACCTTTTAGCTGCTGGCTCATCTGACAATCATTTAGATGATGAGTTTATAAAAAAGATAAAAACAAGGGTCATGGATTTTTTAGAGTCTAAAGGAGAACATATATATGACCAAAATGATTTAGATATAAATGTGCATAAAATTAACTACTCCGAGTGGGGCGAAGAAGAGGCTGAGTTTTTTAGGAGGTCTATTCATCAAGGCGAAGAGATCGGCATGGCTTTTTTTGAAAGCCAAGAAGTTAAGCATCCACTATTTATTAGAGAAAGTGAAGATATGCTTTGTTTATCAATAGACAGCATATTTGAAGATCTGCCCATTGAATTTGATTTATACATTTACCTCGCGCGAAATGATAAATATATAAAGATAACTAAACAGGGTGGAAAGCTTTTTTCCAACCAAAAACAAAAACTTTTAAGCAGTGGCTTTAAGGAAATGCACGTCCCAGCTTCACAAAAACAAAACCTTGTTAAATATAGAGCTCAAAACTTTTTAAATGAAAATATTAAAAATTATCTGAAAAAAAAGAAAAGTAGTTAATTTAACCTTTTACAATTTAAATTTTCTTTAGCTATTACAACCTCTTCAGCAAAAAACCCTTCCTTTGAAGTCAATATCCACACACCTGAAATAATACTTTTTGCTTTTACAGAATCTAATAAAATAATAAAGCGCATAAAATTCATAGCCAAGGGATCATTGGCTGAGACTTTAACAGCACGTATTGGTTCTTTTCCGTATTCCAAAAGAGTTGATGATATAAAAGTGTCATTATGTAGATAAATATTTTTTGCCGCAAATGACTCGTTATAATAAAGTCGAGACCAATCAATCCGTGAGACTTCAAGAGGATTGTAAAAAAGCCTCACAGAATCAGGACGAGGCGCTCCCTTGCCTTGCCTTAAAAACTTACACTTATACTCTTCATTATAAGCCCACAAAGGAACTGACAAAAGAAGCATCAACTTCACAACTATAATATTCATCAACAGCCACTTCATAACTGGTAAATTTAAAACCAGGCTCACCAAGAATGCAATGCTTGTTCTTGACGCTTAGCTAAATGCTGGCAGTCCTGTGATATATTGCCCCAGAATGAGCCTGTGAATGTCCTCTGTGCCCTCATAAGTGTTTACGCTCTCTAAATTCATCATATGACGACCAACGTGGTACTCATGAGTGATTCCATTGGCTCCTAAAATATCTCTACAGTTTCTAGCAATTTCTAATGCATTTGAGACGTTATTCATTTTTGCCATGGAGATTTGCTGAGGAATCCACTGAGAGCGATCTAACAGACCTCCTAAGCGCCACGACAAGAGTTGCATTTTTGTTATTTCAGTAAACATTTTGACAAGCTTAGCCTGTACCAGCTGAAAACCAGCAATAGGTTTATCAAATTGAATTCTGGTCTTGGAATAATTCAAAGCTTCTTCAAAACAAGCTTGTGCGGCGCCAATACTTCCCCAGGAGATTCCATATCGCGCCATATTTAAGCAACTAAAGGGTCCCTTAAGGCCCTTCACATCAAGCACATGAGATGCTGGCACTTTACAGTTTTCAAAAATTAGTTCTGAAGTGTTAGAGGCTCTTAAACTGTATTTTTTATCAATAGTTTGAGTTTTAAATCCCGGCAGATCCTTATCTACGACCAACCCAATAATTTTATTATCATCACCTTTTGCCCAAACAATGGCAAGGTCGGCAATATCCCCATTGGTTATCCACATTTTGTTTCCGTTTAAAATATAATGACTTCCCTCTTTTTTAGCGCGAGTGAGCATACCAGAAGGGTTTGAACCATAATCGGGTTCAGTTAACCCAAAGCAACCAATAAGCTCCCCTTTAGCCATCTTTGGCAAGTATTGTTTTTTAATCTCCTCAGTTGCAAACTTAAATATAGGGTACATACACAGTGAGCTTTGAACACTTGTAAAACTTCTTAGGCCACTATCGGCCCGTTCAATCTCTTGCATAATAACACCATAAGCGGTGTATGAAAGACCGGGGCAATCATAGCCTTGAATTGATGAACCCAAAAGTCCTAACTCCGCAAACTGTTTAATTAAGTGTTTTGGAAAGTGTCCATCTATATGCCACTGAGAGATATTAGGCATAATCTCTTGATCTACAAATTTTTTAACTTCATGCCTGATCATTTTCTCTTCTTCAGATAAAAAATCATCTATCTGATAAAAATCAAATATATTTGCGTCCACAATTAAGCTCCTTATTTTGCGAATGCTTCTAGACTAACATAAAATCATATCGTACAAAGAAAAAACTAATATATGGACAAACTGTCTCAACTCAAACAAAGGGGTTCATTTGTGAATGTACTTATCCTTGGCTCAGGCGGAAGAGAACATGCTTTAGTAAAGGCATTATTACAGTCACCAGATGTGATTCAAATTCATGTCATTCCAGGAAATGATGGAATTCAAATGCATGCTCTTTGTCATCAAATCAACTTACAAAATCCAGAAGAGCTTCAAACATTTGTAAAACAAAAACAAATAAACCTTGTTGTTGTTGGACCAGAGCAACCACTGTGTGATGGCATTAGTGATATCCTTAAGATCAATAACATCCCCGTATTTGGTCCCAATAAAGCCGCAGCTCAACTTGAAGGCAGTAAAATCTTTGCTAAAAACTTTATGAATAAACATAAAATTCCTACAGCCAAGTCCGTGACTGTAAAATCTGTGCAAAACATTGAAGAATCAATGGATCAATTCCAAGCTCCTTATGTTTTAAAGGCTGATGGTTTAGCTGCAGGCAAAGGTGTTGCTATATGCAATACTAAAGAGGAGTTACTTGTCCAAGCAGACAATTACTTTAACAAAAACATTTTTGGAGAGGCTGGAACAACAGCCCTACTGGAACAACATCTTGAAGGCTATGAACTCTCATGTTTGGTTTTAACTAATGGACAACGTTTTCAAATCCTCCCTTTTATTCAAGATCACAAAAGATTATTAGATGAAGACCTTGGTCCAAACACAGGAGGGATGGGAACCGCAGGGCCTGTGAACATTCATTCATCACTAAAAGATGATATAGCTCAAAAGATTGTTATACCAACACTTGAGGGCATTCAAAATCAATCCGATTTTGAATATAACGGCGTCTTGTTTATTGGCCTCATGGTAACTGAACAGGGGCCAAAAGTAATCGAATACAATGTGCGTTTTGGAGACCCTGAACTCCAGTGTATACTTCCACTATTAAATGGTGATTGGGCTGAAGTGTTTAAAAGCATTGCTTCCGGCGATTGCCCAACGCTCAAATGGAAGCCTTTATACTCAGCTTGTGTCGTGCTTGCGGCTGAAGGATATCCAGAAAATCCAGTCAAAGGAGTGCCTATTGAGGGAGATATTACACATGAAACCCCCTCTTCTTACTTTTTATATGCCGGAATAAAAAAAGATCAAGATAATAAGTTTTATACTAACGGAGGTAGAGTGATCAACTCGGTTGGTATTGGAGATAGCTTACAACAAGCTATTGAAAATGCTTACAAACAAGCACAATACATCCAATGGAAAAACTATCAGTTCAGAAAAGATATTGGTAAAAAGTTATTATCACCAAGCAAGGGCTAAATTAACCGTCTGACGACTGTCTACATCTGTATTTTGTAAGTTGAAAGACAGCGAAGTGTTTTTAGAAATTGGCTTTGAAAATACCACTTCAGAGTTTTTTATATTAAAGTCCAATACCACTTTAGCCTCAAAACTTGATTTATATGTGGCACTGGCTTGTGTTTGAAATGTGTCAATTTTAAAACCAATTGAACTATCACTTGATGATTTTGAAAAAGATGGCTGAACTCTTTCTACAGAGTCTTTAAATTCTCTTAATGAAAAAACATCCTCCAGATACCCCAAACCAACCTTCTCTACGATTTTCTCGCTTGTGATCTGAGAATTACTATGAGGTAAATATTTTTCAAAGTTATAAGAATTTCGATAATTATTTAATTTCGTAGAAATACCTGACACAAAATGAAAATTCAGTTGTTTTTTATTTTTCCAAAGTTTTTCTGAAAGATTAGAATTATTTAAGTTTAAACGGCAGTTAAAGTTAATATTTTTTACTTTGGCAATATTTTGTTTATCTAAGGTCTTTTGTGTCTCTTGCTTGATAACAATAGACATTGGCAATACTGCGGCTTGATTTAATTGTAGGCCACAAAAGCTAAAGCATAAAACTGTAAGTGCATTGTATTTTTTCATATTCATACATATTAAAAGAAGCAAATAACAGACCAGCTCTACAATAACTAGCTTTGTTTAGAACGGTTAAAACCTAACACCTGTCTATTTTTTAGTGAATTCAGTTTTAAATACGTATTATTCTGAGACATGTCTTAGTGCTTAGTGCTTAGTGCTTAGTGCTTAGTGCTTAGTGCTTAGATTAAACCATGCAATTCTTTAGGCACAAAACAAAAAAAAGACGCTTTTTATAATAAAGCGTCTTTTTTTTGTTTTTATTTTTAAAATTTACTCTACAGTAATGTTTCCTCTACGGTTAGATTCATTTATAATTTGACTGTTAATCAGTCGAATATTTCCTCTAAAATTTTGAAGGTTTTCAATAACAGCATCTTTTATTATTAAATTCCCTCGAAAATTTTGAAGAGTTCCCACATTAACACCGTTGATCAGAGCATTACCGCGTACATTTCTTATAGATCCAACACTTGAATCATTTCCGGTATTGCTGCTTAATATATCAATAGATCCTCTGATGTTTTGAAGAGATTGTAATTGATTTAAATGCAAACAAACACTTCCTCGAGTATTCATGATATTACCAACCTGATCTGCTCCAATTGTAATATTCCCTCTAGTGTTTCTAATAGTACTGATATATGTAGAACCACCCTCAATCGAGCCTCGCGTGTTATGCAAATGATTGACAGATCCTGCACTAAAAGTCAGTTCTCCCCTTAAATTATTCACTGTTAGATTTTCAGCATAATTTACATTTAAAGCTCCTCTAATATTATTGGCCACTAATGAACTGATCGGATCAGAAACATTTGTTTGTGCGGACCTGATATTTGATATCACTCTAGAGTCGCCTAGGTTATCAGGAGTGACTGTGTTAAAGACTTTTCTATCACAACCAACTATAGGTTCTGGAATAGGCTCATAATCTTCACAATCGGGCTCCCCTAATGGGCACAAATCATCTTCAGCCCCAACTAAGGTTTCATCATCAATTTTTGCAGCTGATACAGGATCAATCTGTGAAAATTCAACCCCAGAACAATTCTGGAAAATAAAGCCTAAAAAAACCAAGCTGATAAATATATATATTGTTTTCATAATCCCCCTCCACAACATTTATGATGCAAATCTCGGACTCAATATTATCTGTTGAAATCATCATAGATTTTATTTCAGCACCAACAATTGAACAGCTGTTTAAACTTTTGACGTTTTTTTAAAGATAATAAGCTAGATACAATATATTAATTAAAATATATTTAAAGCTTATTTGAATAGATAATATCTTCAGCCCTTTGAAAATTCTCTGGGGCAACATACAATCTTTCAATTCGTCGAATTTCCTCATACTTTTGAAAGATTTCTGTGCTTTCCTCGATGGGATATGGAGGTTCAATTTTGTCATATTGGTCCACCACATAGATCTGAAAGAACTTCTCCTCGGCAGAACTGGAATGATAATTACTCAATCTGGCTCTGGAATTGGCAAGTATTGTTTCAATTCCGTTGTCCTCGAGAGTGCTTTTCATAATCTCAGGTCTTGGATTGTCTTTTGTTGAATGTAGCTCAAACAGCATTTTAAAGGGCCTTCTCTCAGTTATTCTTTTAGCCCATGGGTTTTGTGATTTAGCTAGGTGTTCATATAAGGCATAGTCTGTATACA
>JAKUPT010000089.1 GCA_022450595.1 Bdellovibrionales bacterium | reverse complement strand
AAAATCGGAACATTTAAATAAATGTCTTTTGCAAAATAACTTTTAGTTGTGACTTGAGAAGGAATCACCTCAGAGTATTGAGGCACTAATAAAACATCATCATAGGTTAATGCTTCTCGAACCTCTTTCTCCATCGCTTAGACTCCCTTGTACCATTGTTTGTATTTAAGATAATTGTCGGCAGATATATCTAAAAAGGCCAGCTCTTTTTCTGTTAATGGTCTTTTGGCGCGCGCTGGGCTTCCAAGTATGAGTTGGCCTTCTTCAAACTCACTATTTTCTGTAACAAGTGCGCCGGCGCCCACAATGCACTTGGCCGGAATTTTAGCATTGTCCATAATGATGGCACCCATACCAATTAAGCACTTGTCACCAATTTCACAGCCGTGAAGAACCACTTTATGACCAACAGTGACTCGTTTTCCAATTTTAAGTTCTGCTTTATTGTAAGTGCCGTGTAAAACACTTCCGTCTTGAATGTTAGTTTCATCGCCTATGGTGATTGGCATCACATCGCCTCGAATCACAGCCTGGTACCATATGGAGCATCTGTCACCAATGCGCACATCTCCAATAATGTCAGCACTTGTGGCAACAAACACATCTTCGCCCACTGTTGGTTTTAATCCGTTGTTTAAGGTCACCATAAATGCTTCCTTTTAGTTCATGTACTTTCTATGATCTTCATTCAAAGAAAGTTCCGTTCGTGCCGCTCCCATATGGGTGGACTCTTGAATTTTCATGTCCATTTCACGACACTTTTTAATATGCTCTTTAGTGCAATAAAACTCAGGCTTCACACCTAAGCAGTATGACATGGCATCATCAGCTCTGACTTTTATTTTCTTTAAATCATCTGAGCCCTCAAAGTGCAGCTCCACAAACTGATGCTGCCCTTTAATATCTACAAACAAACACTTTGTAAGCTTAACGCCCAAAGTGTTTAAAATTTTATAAGACAGCTCATGTGGAGTGTGAGTAAGCTTTGACGTGGGCGATGTCTGCATCGCCAGTCCCGCATCAAGTGGTGACAGCCATACGGGTAATACTTGTTTTTCTGCTTTGTCTTTAAAGATTAATATTGGGCGTGAGCCATCAGGGCTTACAGACATGCCGTAAGGAAAAATTTCTAACCATTCTTTAGAATCATGCATTTTATTCGACATTACTGTACCAACTCTCCTCGTAAAGTGTGTGGCATAGCTTGTATAATTTTAACTTTAACAATCTCTCCCACTAAAGAGTCCGGAGCTAAAAATTGACAAGCTTTATTTTGCACATTTCGGCCAAAGGCCTTTCCATCTCTGACGTTCTCAACAAGAACCTCTTCAACTTTGTCTTGGTATCTTTTCACTAACTCAAAAGAAACCTCTTCATGCTTTTCAAAAAGTTTATTAAGTCTTTCAGATTTCACATCTTCAGGCACCTGGTCAGTGAATCTTGCAGCTTTTGTAAAAGGCCTTGGTGAGTATTTAAAGGCAAAAATCGCCTCAAAAGGAACATCATCTAACATATTATAAGTGTCCATAAATTGTTCATGGGTTTCCCCTGGAAAGCCCACAATAATATCAGTGGTCATAGCCACATTCGGTAAGCCCTTTAAGATCATATTGGCTTTTTCAATAAACTGCTCACGAGTGTAACCGCGGTTCATGCGCTCAAGCACTTCGGTGTTTCCGGACTGCAGTGGCATATGCAAGCTCTCACAGATCACATTGCTATGATCTTGCATAATTTTAATCAAGTCTTCATTAAAATCTTTTGGATGAGGAGATGTGTAGCGGATGCGTTTGATGTCGGTCTCAGTAGCTAGAGTTTTTAAAAGCTTACCGAAGTCAGCTCCGCACTGAGAAGCATAAGAGTTTACGTTTTGACCAAGTAAAGTGACCTCTTTGACTCCCCTTTTAACAAGTGTGTTCACATCTAAAATGATCTCATGCAAAGACCTGCTGCGTTCACGGCCTCTTGTGAAAGGAACAATACAAAATGAGCAAAAGTTATCACAGCCCTTAGCGATGTTTACAAAAGTCGACACTCCAGGGTTTCTAACTAAAGTTTCTATTTTATAAGGGTTTTTGTGGTCAAATTTGGCGTGAACCACTTTGGATTCACCGGCTTTAAGCTTGTTGACTATGTTTGGCACATCATCAATGGCATCTGGGCCAAAAACAAAATCAATCAAAGGCACATCTTTCATCAGCTGCTTTTTTTCCTGCTGAGCCACACAGCCTGCCACTCCAATTTTTAAATTGGGATTGGCCTGTTTAAACTTTTTGTAGCGCCCAACTTCAGAATGAACCTTATGAACGGGCTTTTCTCGAACACTGCATGAGTTAATTATAATCACCGAGGCCTGATCGGGGCTTGTGACAGGAGTGTAATTATGCATCTCCAGTAAAGAATACATTCTCTCAGTATCGTTCACGTTCATCTGACAGCCATAGGTAGAAATAAATACGCCTTGTGAGTCTTTAACAGGAGTATTTTGAGCGACGTCTTGCATAGTTTTTGAGTCCTTGAAATAAAAATATTACAGTGCTACAAACAGCCCTTTTAACACTAACTGCTTAGGGTATAATCCGCAGCGAGTCATGTGGTCAACAGGTTGTACCACAAAAGCAATTCTTATCAAAGGGTGATGTAATATGATGGAACCAAGACTAGAGTCTTCTAAAAAATGGACCTCACTGCCTGAGGAGCTAATAGAGCAGGTCAAATCTGTTCTGGTTGAAACCTTCGACAAAGAGGCCAAAAAAGGCGAATTTGTGGTCGCAGGCCGTATTTACCCTGAAGAGCTGATAGTGCGCATAGGCTATATTGAAGAGGGGCGTATCACCCAAGCCAATGGTGAAGTGAGTATTACTTACAACCCTAAAAAAGACAATATTCATAAGCTAATCGGAACGGCCGTTGACTGTGCTGGTGGACTTATTGAAATCTATTTTGAAAACCCTGAAGAGGACTTTCCAAGAGAGTGGCAAGAACACACCTTTGATAAACAGCAAGTGTTTTTAAAATTCACCACTGTTAACGATGAGCTTGAAAAAAAGGCCGATGAGATTTTAGGCCAAATTGATTTAGACGCTCTTGTTAAAGGTGAAGACGTTGAAATTGAAATTGATGCCATTAAGGATATGCTAGGCATCAGTGATGAAGATGACAGTCAGGGCTCAAATCACTAATTTTTTAAATATTTAAGGGCTTTATGTTTTCTTTTTGAAATGAGAAAAGCCTGCTTTAAAGTTTGTTTAAAAAAATGAATTAATTGGATCAGGGAAAGATTTAAGGCCTTCAGGCAAAAAAAAAGACCAGCAGATTTTGCTGGTCTTTTTTTATAACTTTTTAATTAAATTTAATAATCATCATCACGATTAGAGCTAGGAATCACTCCCATACCGCGAACTTCATCATTTAATCGATCGTCGTCGTCATTGTCGTAATCGTTGTCGACATCATTGGCATCATCATCAAGCTCCAGCTCTCGGATTGTAGCCAGGAAGTCCTTTTCAGACATTAAGTCTTTTCTTAATACTTCCAGGTACTTATCTGGATACCTTGAAGTGAGCTCTTCAATATACTCTTGAAGCTTTCCTTCAGAGAGAATCTTTTTACGAATCTGAATCTTTTTCCAAAATAGCAAGTAATGATAACGACAGTAACCGTCAACAAGTGCTACCTGATCACAGTCTAAAACTCGACAGTACCTACGGCCTTCAGCGTCAGTAAGAATAATTTCTTCTGGCTCAGACTTTTCCACCACAGCTTCAACAGCATCAATGGCATCGGCCACAACCTCTTCAATTGTTGGCACCAAGACCTCTTCAACAGACTCTTTAGCTTCTTTTGCTGCTTTTTTAGCTTTTTTTATAGCTTCAGACTTTTTTGCTACTTTTTTGGTTTTTTTAACAACATCTGATTTTTCAACAGCCTTTTTAGCTTTTTTAACAACATCTGACTTTGCAGCTGTTTTCTTAGTAGATTTTTTAGCAGTTGATTTGCTAGCTGTAGACTTTTTAGCAGCCTTCTTAGTAGTTGAAGCGGCTTTTGGGGTCGACTTTTTTGCTACTTTTTTAGTGGCTTTTTTAGTCGCCGTTTTAGCCTTCGCTTTTTTAGTAGATTTTTTGGCAGCTGCTTTTTTGGTGGTTTTTTTAGCAACTTTTTTTGTTGCTTTTTTTGCCGCCTTTTTAGCTGTTGCTTTTTTAGCTACTTTTTTCTTAGTCGTAGATTTTTTTGCTTTAGTTTTTTTAGACGCTGCCGTCTTTTTCTTCTTTTTTGCCATAAACTACAAATTGATTCAAACCACCCACGAGGTCAAGCAAATATGAAACTACTTTAAAATAATATCACCAGTTTTTGTACGAACAAACACCTTGCCAGATTGGGAACCACGCAATCGACCCATAATTACTTTTAATGTGGAGTATCTTTTGGTCTTTAAATATGACGCAGCACTGATATTACCTTCTTTAGTGCCCAAATTCACCCAAGCCCCCGAGTTTTTTAAATCCAAGATAATTGGGGCTTTATCAGACCTAACAGACACCTCTAGATCTTTGTTAGAATTTATATTTACTGCACCAATATCAGACTTCCCTCTTATAGAGCCTTTTTGCTGATTGAAATTAAACTGGGCCATTTTTCCTTCAAATTCTACTTTTCCCTCGCCAGATCTTGTTAAAACCTTGCCGCGTGAGCTTTTTAAATTGGCACTCCCCTTGTGAGAAACTAATTGCATATTTCCAGAAAAGTTATTTAATTTCAGCTCTCCTTTTGTGGCATTAATCTGAGTGGTGGCCGAATAGCTCTCAATGTCTAAATCACCGACAACATCTTTTAATACAATTTGCCCTTGATTGTTAAATACACTCACATCGCCTTTATGATCTTCAATGCGCAAATCCACATTCAATGCTGTAATTTTTAAACTGTTTTGCCGCCCCTTTGAATGGACTTTGCCTTTTTGCCAATATATTTCAGTGGGCATTGAGGGAGCTTTCACTGTTAATGCAAACTGTGGATTGCTCTGGTTAGATTTTTGCCATATGGCTTTGTTTGCTGGAGGCACAACTTCAATCACAACCTTATTTTTGTCTTTATAAGATCTCACAGTCCATGGGACATTGGACTGATTTTTAACTTGATACTGAGCTTCTACGGTTTTTAAATTATGAGTGATTAGGTTTACAGACCCCTCATAGCCTTTTATTTTTAAAATATCATTGGGGCCCACATCAACTGCAAGGGCTGGAAAACTAAATAATAAGAGAAAAATCAACTTCATCGGACACTTCCTTGTTTTACATATTCTAAAGACTTGCACCATAGATTGACAATCATAGACCCATAGTCCCAAAATCTGAAGTCCATTATATTCTTGGAGGAATTATGAATACTTATATTATTGCTGCCCAGAGAACCGCTGTAGGCTCTTTTATGGGTCAACTTTCAAGTGTACCAGCTCCAAAACTTGGTGCTGAAGTGATTAAATCTCTTTTAAACGAAACAGGTATAAAGCCAGACAATGTGGATGAATGCATTATGGGGCAAGTTTTAACCGCAGGTGTTGGCCAAGCCCCTGCTCGTCAGGCCTCTATATATGCTGGCCTTCCAACATCCGTTAAGTGCATGACAATCAACAAAGTGTGTGGTTCAGGCCTAAAAGCTGTGATGCTTGCTGATGACAACATCAAATTGGGAAGATCAAACCTCATTGTGGCAGGAGGCCAAGAAAACATGAGTCAGGCCCCACATTTACTTATGAATTCTAGAAATGGCTATAGAATGGGAAACATTCAAGCCACAGACTCTATGGTGAACGATGGGCTCTGGGACCCTTACAATGACTTTCATATGGGAAATGCCGCTGAACTGTGTGCAAAAGAGTATAAGTTTAGCCGAGAGGAGCAAGACAACTTTGCTATTGAAAGCTACAAACGCTCACAAAAATCACAGTCTGAGGGTTTGTTTAAAGATGAAATTATAAAAGTAGAAGTACAACAAAGAAAATCAAACTTTACAGTCGATGCCGATGAAGAGCCCGGCAAGGTCAACTTTGATAAGGTCACAAGCCTTAGACCGGCTTTTGACAAAGAAGGCAGTGTGACTGCAGCCAACGCAAGCTCTATTAACGACGGAGCCAGCGCTATGATTGTGGCCTCTGAAGATGCCGTTCAAAAATTCAAATTAAAGCCCATGGCCCGAGTGGTGGCACAAGGCCATTTTGCCCAAGACCCGGTATGGTTTACAACAGCTCCTGTGGGTGCGATTAAAGAGGCTTTAAAAAATGCGGATTTAAAGGTTGAAGATATTGATTTGTGGGAAATCAACGAAGCCTTTGCCAATGTCACCATGGCTGCCATGAAAGAGTTAAATATTCCACATGATAAAGTGAATGTTCACGGAGGATCTGTTTCAATTGGTCACCCGATCGGTGCCAGTGGAGCCAGAATCACAACCACACTTTTACATGCCTTAAAAACTCACAAGAAGAAGTACGGCCTTGCCACTTTATGTATTGGTGGCGGCGAAGCTGTTGCGGTGATTTTTGAAAACTTAAACCTTTAACAGAGGATTAATTATGAGCAAAAAAATATATAAGGATGCTCAATCAGCTCTTGAGGGAGTCAAAGACGACATGACTATCTTAGTGGGTGGTTTTGGTCTTTGTGGAATTCCTGAAAACTTAATTGCAGCACTTAAAGACAGCGGTGCAAAAAATCTCACCTGTGTTTCAAATAATGCCGGTGTGGATGACTTTGGCTTAGGACTACTGCTTGAAACCAAGCAAATTAAAAAAATGGTTTCAAGCTATGTCGGAGAAAATGCACGCTTTGCTGAAATGTATTTAAACAAAGAGCTTGAGGTAGAGTTTAACCCTCAAGGCACACTGGCTGAAAGAATCAGAGCCGGTGGCGCAGGAATCCCTGCTTTTTACACCGCCACCGGTGTGGGCACACAAGTTGCCGACGGCAAAGAGGTTCGAAACTTTGATGGCCGTGACTACGTGATGGAAAAAGGCATTCGTGGTGAGTTTGCTCTCATTAAAGCCTGGAAAGCCGACCCTTTTGGAAATTTGGTATTTAGGAAAACCGCTCGTAACTTTAATCCAGAGATGGCCATGGCAGGCAAGATCACAGTCGTTGAGGTGGAAGAGATTGTAGCACTTGGTGAGCTTGACCCCGATGAGATTCATACACCTGGTGTATATGTTCAAAGAATCATCAAAGGCCCAAGTTATGAAAAACGCATCGAACGCAGAACGGTGAAGGAGTAAATCTATGTCTACACCATTAACTCGAGAGCAAATTGCTCAAAGAATTTCTCGTGAAATTGAAGACGGATATGTTGTTAACCTAGGTATTGGCATTCCCACCTTGGTGGCCAATTATATCCCGGACGAAATAGATATTATGTTACATAGCGAAAATGGTCTTCTTGGTATGGGAGCATTTCCAACAGAAGATCAGGTGGACCCAGATCTTATCAATGCCGGAAAACAAACTGTGACTGTTGTTCCTGGTGCGAGTTTTTTCTCCAACGCTGAAAGCTTTGCCATGATCCGAGGAGGGCATATTGATTTAACAGTACTTGGTGCCATGCAAGTGGACGCCACAGGTAGCATTGCCAACTGGATGATCCCTGGAAAAATGATCAAAGGCATGGGCGGCGCTATGGATTTAGTGGCTGGTGCAAAGCGTGTGATCGTAGCCATGCAACACGTGGATAAAACCGGCAACTCCAAACTACTTAGTGAGTGCACACTGCCTTTAACGGGAATTAACTGTATTGAAAAGGTAGTCACTGATCGTGCACTTTTAGAAATTAAAGATGGTAAGTTTATTATCAAAGAAGTGGCTCCGGGCTTTACGGCCGAAGACATTAAAGAGATCACAGCAGGACCTGTTGAGATTTCTGACAATGTTAAAACCATGGAGTTTTAGACTGTTTTTTTAAATTCAGAATCTTAATGAGGTTTAACGTTTATGAACCAATAAGCATAATGCTTAAACCTCATATCCCTTAAATCCTTATAATTTGCTCCTATTCACCTGAAGACCTCAAAAAACTTAGAAAAAGCTTTAAATAGATATCTAAATTTAGTAAAACTTCACAAAATTTTTAATAGGGGAAATCAATGGCAAGAGTCGTAGTGCTCATTATATCAACTGTCTTAATGTCGTGTGCTACGAATATAAAAAAAACCAGCCTTCAAACTCATGGCTATTTAACTGGAAAATTAAAACTTGAACACAAATATCCAAAATTAGTTTTTGATAATATATCAGTTAATCTCGATAGAGCTGATGGTTTTTTTGTGATCCCATTCAAAGAAGGACAATACACCCTTGAAAAAATCATCTTGGTCACAGAAAAAAAGGGGACTATGACCTACTCACCCATGATCAAGTTCAATGTTAAAAAAGGTCATATTACTAATTTGGGATACACTAAAACTCAACTTGTC
Organism: Bdellovibrionales bacterium; assembly: GCA_022450595.1. Classification (GTDB taxonomy): domain Bacteria; phylum Bdellovibrionota; class Bdellovibrionia; order Bdellovibrionales; family UBA1609; genus JAKUPT01. The sequence continues at coordinate 1,552 of JAKUPT010000089.1, read as the reverse complement.
CATAAGGCAGAGTTTTATTTAAAAGATAGATATAAATTCATATCAGACGTAAACCACCAAAAGAATGACAACGAAATTATTGATTTTTTAAAATCCAATTACCCTCAGATTTTTGCCAAAGTAACCACTCAAGAAATTTTATACTCACTAGAGGCCAAAGATGCCCCTCATTTTTTTGGAAATCAAAAAGAAAAATATTCTGAAACATTTGAAAAATACAAAAATCATATCCGCTTTCAGATAAATAAAAATTCAAATAAAATCCGTGGTTGCTATGAAAAAACCAAAATGAAAAAAACAGGTAAAATAATCGCGGAATTTAGTATCACAGGTGAAGGTAAAGTAACCAATGTTGACTTAAAGAAAAAACTTTATAAGGAATTGGATGATTGTCTTATAAAAACTATTAGCAATATTAGATTTAAAGCCCCTCCATTAAAAACAAATATTGTTACACGATTCCCATTTGTTTTTAGTAAAGAAAGGTCAAAATAATATATCAGAAATATCATTTAAATATATGTTATTTTAACATCCTTAATAGTTATATTTTAAAGACTCTCAATTTTAAGTTAGAAACACCTTAACGAACGCATGTTCACTCATAATTTATTTTAATGACCAATAAGTGTACAAATACAAAAACTTAATCAGTCTTACTGTTCAGGCTCACCTTTTTTTGTGTTTTGAGTGTTTCAAAATGATACTTTTTTTTTGGAATTAATATTGCTTAATTATTAAGGTATGATCAAAAAAATCGTTAAAAGTTATACATACTTATTTTTAACTTTATTGATAGTTTTATTTTTTCAAAACTGCTCAGGGGATTTCAATCAAAACATTTTAAAAAACTCTAATTCAAACATAAGCGATCTTAGTGACAATCAAAATAATTACCCTGACGAAGAGACAGAGACTCCACTTTTTGAGACCTCTAATTACTGCCAAACACAGAGCCAAAAAATTGAAAGCTTAATTGCAAATGCCACAAACAAAGTAATCGTTTCACCAAATACTAATAATCCAGACACCGTTTTTGTAAACAACAATCAAACGACTTTAAGAGCTATTACAGAAGGTGCAACTCCGAACACGGCTATACTTCTTGAGCCTGGCTATTACAGTGTTGCTCAGCCCAGCGGTGGTTCTTACACTGGGCTTTTTATTACAAGTGACAACGTGGTTTTAGCCTCTAAATCAGGCAACCCCAATGATGTGGTGATTGATTCCATGTACAGAAATCATGGCGAACAAACCGCAACACTTACAATTGCTGGTAAAAATGTGACTATAAATGGAATCACATTAAAGCGCTCAGTGTATCATTTGGTTCATCTTATTAACAAATCATGGGGGGAACCTAGTCATGCCGACGACACTCATATTCATAACGTTAAGCTCATTGATGGTGGGCAGCAGTTATTAAAAGCAAGTACTGGCGGAGACAACAAATTAGACCGCGGACGTGTAACATGTAACGAGTTTTTAATGACCGAAGAGGGACGAAAAAATGTATGGGGTTACGGATCCAGCGGTACCTCTTGTTATACTG
>JAKUPT010000088.1 GCA_022450595.1 Bdellovibrionales bacterium | reverse complement strand
GAAGGACCTAAGTCTACATCAAGGGACATTTTCGCTGGAGAATTAAGTAGGGACATAATCGTATCAAAACAACACAACCACATGATTTGGTTTTCATTGATTGTGTTTCATTTTGTAACATCTGTGATGGCAGATACTTGTATTTCAGATGGTCGAAATACCGCACTGGTTGACCAAATCAACCATGACAGTGTGTCTGATGACAGCTTCCTTAAAGCTTTTGAAAAAAGCAGAGAGCAATTGGCCTGTAATTGCACCAATAGTAGTGTTTTAAAAATGACACAAAAATTAAAAGAGTCCATAGAGCCATCGATTTCAAGAGATTGTATTGAAGGGTCTATGTCTCGAATTTCATCTATGAAAACTCAAAGACGACTTTTATGTGATTCTAACTATTCTGTTCCAAAATTTGGAAAAGTCTTATATGGAAAAAAAGATTTGTGTATAGACAGCCATGTTGTAGATTATGTGCATTGGTCAGTGAACGAAGGTTTAAAGTGCATTAACTCCTTTGCGTTGCAACCAATTAGCCCTGACATTACATTTATGAAGCTACATCGGGAATCAAAATTTGGATTTTTTATTCAATACAGTGGTGGAATTGGCATAGGTCAACTTACTACAATTGCGGTAAAAGAAATTGAAGAAAACGCTAAACCAATTATTGAAGCGGCTCTACAAAGCCCTCAGTGTGAAAGTTTTAAAGAGCTTTTAAATAAAGAAATGGATTATACTAAAAAAGACCATGTGAGGCATTGCCAACTTACAGGTATTGGAGAGGGTATTGGTAGAAATATTTTTTACAGTTTAGCACTGATGCTTCATCATAGAGATTCTGGATATAACTCTGTAGGAGCAAGACTTAAAAGACAAGGATTTGTAGATGCAGAAAAGATTAACTATTTCACTTTAATCAGTTACGGACGTGAAGGTCTTGCTGGAACGGAAGAAGCTTTAACACGAATGGCATATAATATTGCTATAAAAAAGAATAAAAAATTAAAAAGTAATTATAATAAAGCAGTCTCTACAGGTATTAAAATGATTCAACAGCTACCTATGAATGAATTTATAAAGTTAATTAGAAAAGAGTCTGATTATGTGGATGAAAACTTTCAAAGTTTAGAAGATTTTTATCAAGTTCATGCAAAAGTTCCAAAATCTGAAATACCAAAAATAATCACACAGAGGTCACTATGCGTATCGCCTTAGTTTTAATACTACTTATTTCTATAAATAGTTATGCTCGTAAACCGGCTCAGTATGAGCAACAATTAGTAATTGTGACAAAAGCACTCAAAAACAAACCTAAAAAAGAAAAGCTAAAAATTATGAAAGAGTTTTTAGGTTGGATGGAAGTTAACAATGCAGAACAAATGCAGTTGTACATTGAGTCAGATGTAAGTGATGCCTTAAAAGAAAAAATTTATGAAAACAGAATAATATATTTTAATTTAAAACCACTAAACGATATTTTTTTAACTCAAAATAAAATTCCAAATAGTAAAGAGTGTAAAAAAATAATAAGTGATGTGAAGTATAGCGATCGAATTCGAAATACTAAAGAAGTCTCTAACTTAAGCCCACGTGCAAAGCAGATAATAAGTCTTTTATCTAATTTTTGTGGATAATTTAGACTAATGTCTATTTTCAAAAATGTTGTAATGTCCGATAGATTCCCTAGATCTAAGTGAAAAGGCTAAGGAGGCCAAATGAATAAATCGTCTATGTTGGGTATCGTTGCTGCTGTTGTTGTATTTCTGGCGTCTATTCTTACCGCAACAGATCAGTGGGCTATATTTTTAGATCCTCACGGTATATTGATTGTAATTGGCGGCACACTTGCGGCAAGTATGATCTGCTTTCCAGTAAAAACTGTTATAGGAATGGTTAAAGTAGTTTTTTACAGAATTTTAGGAAAAAACAAAATGGCCGTAAAAAATACGATTGAAGAAATCGTAGAGCTTTCCAAAGGTCAGCGCACCAACCCTAAACACTTAGTTGAAAATGTTGATAATATTGAGAACCCATTTTTGAAAGAGGCCATTCAGTTAATGAATATGGGAGGGCTTTCGCCTCAACAAATGGATCGTATTTTAAATAAAAGAGCTTTTGTGATTTCAAAACGTCATAGTAAAGAAGCCGGTATCTTTAAGACTATGGGTAAGTTCCCTCCAGCCTTTGGGCTTATGGGGACCACACTTGGTATGGTGGCTTTACTGCAAAAATTAGGCAGCCCAGAAAGTTATAAAGCTTTGGGGCCAGCAATGGCTATAGGTTTGATAGCAACTCTTTATGGTATTGCCGTAACTAACTTGATTTTAATCCCGATGGGAGAGAATTTAACAAAAGCCAACGAAGAAGACGACCTTGTTCGCCAAGTGATCTTAGATGGTGTCAAGCTCTTAAGAGAAGGAGCTCACCCTCTTATCGTTGAAGAAGATCTGAAAAGTTATCTTCTACCAAAAGAGCGCAATGAAGAGTTTCAACAGCAGAATGCGGCTTAAGGTGATATTTGATGTTTGAACAAGATGATGAGAATAAAAAAATTGAACATATCGATGACCATCGCTCTCCTATAGAGGAAAATAGTAGTTTTTGGAATTCCAAAAACCATCAAGCGGAAGAAGATGGTGAAGGCAACTGGCTTGTTTCCTATGCGGATATGATGACATTGCTTGTAGGCTTCTTTGTGTTGCTTCAGTCGTTTTCAAAACCCGACACACAAATTTTTGAAAAAATGAAGCAGGAAACCACTAAAGTCTTTGGTGGTGAGTATACAATTCCTTTTGAGCAATTGTATAAAAAAATGGATGAAATTGTTAAAAGTGAAAATTTAAGTGATCAAGTCAAGTTTCAGGTAACAGATGAGGGAATAGTATTAACTTTTAGAGGGGCCTTGTTTTTTGATTCTGGGTCGGTAGAGCTTAAAAACCAAGCCTCGGAATTATTAGAAAAACTAGTTCCAAAAATATACGAACAAGCCAATGCCTTTAATATTGTGATTGAAGGTCATACCGATAATGTACCCATCTCGGGGGGAATTATAAAATCCAACTGGGAATTGTCTAGCCTTAGAGCCTGTACAGTGCTTAGGTTTTTTCAAGAACAAGGTTTTGAAGAATCTAAACTCAGCGCGATTGGTTGGGGAGACACTAAGCCATTACTCAGTAATATAGATGAGCAGGGAAATCCTATTCCAGAAAACCAGGCTCAAAATCGAAGAGTTGTTGTTCGAATTTTAAATAATATGAATCTCAATTAATAAACTCTACAGGGGCTCCTATTTTAAGGGCCTCGGCAAAATTATCATCTGTGTAAGGAAACACCCAAAATTCACCTTCTAAAAGTTGTGGGTCTGACTTTGAATCATAAAATTTCCAGGTGAACTTGCCTTGACGGTCATTGATATATTCTTGTTGTGAAATTAAAATCTTATCTAATTTTCCAGATTCAATTTTCTTATTAAAAAATAAATTGCCGCCAAAGCTAATGGCTAATTGGCACTCACCAACACATTTTGAACGAGGTAGAAAATTAATATCCTGTAGTGATTTATAAAACAAGTACGTTCCACTTTTAGGATAGGTTTCAAAATTGGGGGACCCTTTAACTTTATTACGAACAACTTTATTATCATTTTGTGGCTCAGAATCGTCTTCTTCGTTGGGTTGGTCATTAGATGTTGCACTATTAGAGTTGGGTTTTTGCTCTTGTATTTGATCCACTTGAATGGATGAGGCCTTGTCATTGGATTGCTTTGTGATGTTAATTTTAACCCTTGCCTTTGGCAGGGGAAGTGTTGACTCCATAAGGCCATTTTTAACTCTAATGGTTTGAGGAATTTCAAAATCGGTTTCTAGGCTTCCCGAATGCATTTCAATAAGAAAGCGCGAATTTTTAAAAAATATTCTTATAAAAGAATCTGGCATAACAATAAGTTGGTTTTTTTTATTTTCTTTCTCAATCAAGTTAATTGTTAGCTTTGAATCACTTTCAGTTTGTATAAAATCTCCATCATAAAGTTTTTGCCCTTTTCGAGCAGGAAGCCAAATAGTGTCTTGTGCATATCTATAGTTAACAAGGCCATCAAATTTACTGATTGTGGCAATGGAGGATCTTTTAGTTTGAAGAATAGGTATAAGTCGATCAAAGTGTTGAGCCCATAAGCCATAAGCAAATATCCCAGCAATAAGTATAGGAAGAAAATAATTTAATATAGGGGCTAGTTTACATTTGAGTTTCATTGTTTATTACCTTATTGATTAATATAATAGAGCAATGTCATTGAATTTAAAACTGTTTATTTTAATTATCAGTACTACGGTATTAAGCTTGATTGTGAGCTTAATATTTAACTTTTCAGTTTATAAAGATTTAAAAGAAGATGACGTTAAATATGATATTTTAAAAAAAGCTAATTTTCTCGCTACACAGGTCTACAAAGAAAATATTAATAAAAAAAAATTTCAACTTTCCGTGGCCACACTGAATGAATTTAAAAAACCTGATTGGGTTGATGTGTATTTAATCAAGCAATCAGGCGAGGTACACACACAATCAAGTGGTAAAGTAGATTCGATTACTGATATTTTACCAGAACAAGTTATAAAAAAAATCAACAAAAGTCAGCTTATGGAAGGCGTTTTACAAAACGATGGCAATATATACTCCTACAGTTTTTTAGGGGAAATGCCTTACTGGGTCTTAGCTGTTGGAAAGTCAAATCTTATAAATCGCCCCTATTTTTATTATTTTATCAGAACACTTGTAAGTTTAGTGCTTATCGGATGCCTATTGTGGATTGTAAGCCGACTTGCCTCCAAAAAAGTCGTCAGTGATATAGAGCAGCTCTCCAATTCGTTCACGAAGTTTGGAGAGGGAGAGCTAGAATCGAGAGCAAAAGTTAAGTCTAAAGATGAAGTGGGCAAACTTTCTATTCAATTTAACAAAATGGCAGATCAAATCAATAAACTCATCTATGAGCAAAAAAATATGGCTCGAATGGAGCAAGAGTTAAAGTCTGCGAAAAGAGTGCAAGAGTATTTTTTACCTCAACTTAGTTTTAAAAATAATAACTTTGAAATTAGTGGATACTACGAACCGGCCAGTGAGTGTGGTGGCGACTGGTGGTTTTATGAAAGCACTAATGAGCATTTGATTCTTTGTGTCGGTGATGTGACAGGTCATGGCAGTGCCGCTGCGATGTTAACATCGTCTTGTAGGTCATTATTCTCCGTTCTTATGAAAAATAAAATATATGCACCTGAAGAGATTTTAAAACAGATGAGTGACGCTATATACGACACCGTTAAAGGTGATTTGCTAATGACTATGATTGTTTTAAAATTTGACTTTGTGAATAATAAACTGACCTATGCCAACGCAAGCCACGAAGCTCCCATTTATTGGGATAAAAACAATCCCCCTAAAAATAAAAATGAGTTTAAATTTCTTACCGAGACCCATGGAAGACGCCTTGGGGAAACCCCTGAACAGACCTATTCTCAAACTGAAATAGATTTACCTAAAAACACAGGATGGTGTTTCTACTCAGATGGAATTATGGAGCTTAAAGACCTTGAAGACCAGCAGCTGGGAGAGCGTGAGATGATGAAGTATTTGGTGCTGTCCACGGGACAAGCATCTACAGATCAATACTTGCAGTATTTTAAAAAACAGCTTCAAGACTACCGAAAAGGTCAGGCTTTAGAAGATGATTTATCTTACCTATTTATGAGCACCTAACCAAAGTCCTGATTTATTTCGAAATCTCAAGTGTTGTCAGTTAGTTACCGAAAACTTATTTATGAACAAGTGGATAATTTTGATTTTTTGTACGTATTTTGTTGGCTGTGGTTCTACACTGGTTATTACAAGTGATCCAAGTGATGCGAAGGTTTATCTTAAAAAGCCCGGTGGCACAGACAAAGTTGAACTGGGAGTTACACCCCTTGAGATAAGGACCTCAGAAGTTCAGGAAAAGGCCGACATAGCTAATAACTCCAATGAATATCGAGAGCTCATCGTAGTTAAAGATGGCTATGGTTCTCAAAATCTATTTTTACCACCTACACGTTTTACAACTTTAAAAACACAAATCTTTGCAAAACTTGATAAAACCCCTGATTCAGAAATCGCTAAAGGGGAGCAGATGGTGCAGCACCTATTTAATGCGCAAAAATTTGCCCATAAATCTGATTTCGAAAAAGCTCACCTAGAGCTAGAAAAGTCGTTGGCGATAAGCCCTGACTTTGTTCGAGCCATCTCTATGAAGGCCACGATTTACTACCTTGAGGGCAAATATGCAGAAAGCCTGGTTTGGTATGAAAAGGCCTTACAGTTGGAGCCAGAGTATGAAGAGGCTGTGAAAATGATTTCCGCTGTAAGGAGTAAGCTTGGACAAAACGGAGGTGCACAGTGACATTTATAATGGCACTCCTAAGTTTTATGTTTGTTTTTTCAGCAACAGCTCAAAATGCAGGCATGGAACAAACTTTGATTAAGCACAAGTTTGAATCTTTAATCACAGAACAGTTAGATAAAGCATTAAGCACAACTCTGACAACAGGCACTTATGAGGTGTATGCTGAAGTAGATGTGGTTAAAAAAGCGCCACAAGCTGGACGAACTCCAAGCTCTAATGAAATGTATGAAGATGTGATTCCTTCAGATCTCACCCTCGGGGTGATTGACGCTGAGCCATTGATTAGAATGTATGCTAAAAAAGTGGCAGAACTTGAAAAAACCAATTCATCAATGTCTTTAAGTGATTATGAAATAAGGTCAGTATCTATAAACCTAGGAATCAGTGGAGACTACTCCGATTCCTATAGATCAGAGATGCAAGAGTGGCTTAAAAGATGGTCGCGTTTTAATCTAACCAATGAGGCGAAAACAACAGTGAGTTTTATTCGCTCGCCAGACAAGGGGCCCGACTCACCCAATTCGCAAAAACCGGAAGAGTCATTTTTAGATAAACTCTCTAAAATGCAAGTGCTGTTAGGGCTTCTTGCATTGGCAGCGGTCTTATTTGTCACAGCAATCTTGTTTAGTATTATTTCAAATGCAAATGGCAAAAGAAGCGCAGAAGCCATGTTAGAGGGGCAAAAGGCCTTAGCGAAAGCTCAAGAAGCGGCTGCATCCAAAAAATCTGAAAGTGGTCTAGACTCACAGCAACTGGCTCTTGAAGCTGAAGAGGATTCTAAAACTCCAGAAAACTCCTTTAGTGATGAGTCTGTGAGCACAATGCAAAACTTAAAAGAAATAAAAGAACTTGGGCAAAAGATTAAGTACATCTATAAAGATGTGTCTATGCATATCACTCAAATTAGTAACATTTGGGTTGAGTCAGGCCGTGATGGGATGTTTAAGCTTGCGTCTTTTATGGACACTCGTATGGACTATATAGAAGATGAGAGGTCGGTTGTTAATTTTAAAATTCCTGAGTCAAAACAAGAAGAGATGACTGAGGTTTTTAAAGAAATGACAAAGCTGACACTAGCAGAGCGTTTAAAGCTTACAAAAGATGTGTATTGGGACCTAATGGCGGTTAAAACGTTTGGTTTTGAATCAATGAAAAAGCCATTTGCTTATCTTTCAAACATTGAAAGCGGTCAAATTAAAGAATTGGCTGGCAATCAACCCAACGATGTGCAGGCGATGATGGTTTTAAATATGCCAGATCAAACCAGAGATGAGTATCTCAAAACAATAGATGCTGATTCCAAAAAAGAAATTTTAAAAACTTCATTGAATATGTCAGAGGTGAACACTCAAGATATAGAGATGATGAGTGAAACGGTTAAAAATGTGGTCACTCAAAAAACCACAGGTAAAAAGAGTGTGTCGACTTTGCCATTATCCATCAAATTGATCAAAGGCCTTAATGCCTATGAAGAGATTGAAATTTTAAGATCTGTGGTCAGCGGTCTTTCAGACAGAGGAAATTCCATCAAGCAAAGTTATGCCACCCTGGCCTTTGTTGATGAATGGAGTGATAAGTCTTTAGAAGTATTTTTTGAAGGATTGCCGCCTGAGCAAGTTATAGCACTCTTGCAAGTGGTTCCTTCTGCGCAGAAACAAGTGCTTGAAAGTTTACCTCCAAGGTTAAAACAAATTGTTGGAGACGATTTACAAATGCAACAAACTCCGAATCGAACCGAAGTTGAAAAGCACTTGTTTACTTTGAGAAACAGGCTTAATTTATTGGTTTCAAGAGGAAACCTAGATCCGCAAACATTATACGGAGACGATCATGATGAGACTCTGCAGTCAGCAGCTTAGTAGATACAACACAGAAAAGCGCTCATTAAATAATCACACATATGTTTTTAAGTTTTTACTAGTGATGGTTTGTTGCTTTTTATTCAAGCCATTATACGCAGATTCTTTTCGTGTAGGAGCTATGGCAGGCTTTGCCAATGCTTCCACTAAAACCGATGAGACCAGTCTTTCTGAAGGCCCTTTTGGAGGCGCTTCGTTTATTGAATACGCGCTTGACGACAGAAGAACCATTGGTGTGGAGCACTTAAGAAGTGCTGATTTAGAAGCGGTGTCTACTGCGGTATCATTCACTGGCATCTATGGCAAATGGTACCCCTACACACCACAGCCTCAGTATGTGCCATCTGAAAAAGACCTAACTGTGTCTTCTCTTGTGCTTGTAGACCTTTCACCATACGTTTCCACAGGTCTTGGATTTTTCCAATCTAATATTCCCGGCGTATTTATCGGCGAAGAAGACGCCAACGCTGCAGGCTTATATTTTAGTTTAAAAGGTGGAGTCGAGTACCCCATTTGGCGCGGCTATGGCCTGCGCCTTGAAGCCGGCGGAGCCTTTTCCTTCGGCGGTTCTGGCACATCAAATATGCCCTATCTCATGCTCGGCTTTTACGCCTTCCTCTAGGTGCCAGTCTAAATTCAATTTGCCAGAGCGACTATTTATTTACTAAAGTGTTGCATTAATATCTAGCCTGCCGAGGATTAAAGGCCCTCACGGTATTGGTATTCTATATCTTCAATAACCTTAATGCAGTTTTGAATATAAGAATTATTAGTTTGTAATGTGTCGTAATACTGAATAAGCTCATCAACTTGGTTTAATAATTCACGAGATCTTTTACGGCTAAGTTTACAATTATTATTCAGTTCATGAGCGCTTAATATTACTTTTGAAATCACTTCTTCATGAGATAACAGTGTATTCTCATAATTTTTGAGCCAATCTTGCTCTGATCGAGCAAAAGTCCACAAAAACATTTTGGTTTTATAGATTTTTAAAGATGCCGAGTCATCTTTACTCTTCTCTTTTTCAATAAGGCTTTGAATACGAGCCTCTAATCGTTGACCAGAGCAAGTACCATCAAAGCGTGACTGCAATTCAAGCATACTCTGCTCACAACTCATTATGTTCTCACTGACAGCTAAATAGTCATTCTGACAATTTTTGTCAGAATAGGCTGAGTGAGATAAAAATAAAAGCAATACTAATTTTTGTACAATCATAAACAAAAATTAGTACATATTTTGTGCCAAAATAATTTCATTTTTATAAAAATCTGATATTAAGACTCAAACCGTCTATAAAGAAATAGATTTTGAGTCTTATTATAACATTTTGTAAATAATTATCTCAACTCTGGATATCCGCCACCGTCTGGCCATTTCCAAACATTGGTGAAATCCCATCCAGCCGTTTCAAAAACATTTCCAGAACTAGAGTCTTGAAGGTTTCCATCAGATTCAGCTGTTAAAGCATTACAAGTAGTATGTGCAGAATTATCACTTATACCCACAATTTGATTTGTATAGAAGTTACCACTTGATCCACTACCATCACAAAGCGCTTTTTTTGTTGCATTTACAACCGTGTCAGCAGAGTCAGCCTCTTGAGAAACAATATTTGTATGAACTCCAATCCCTCCACTAAGTGGTACAACTAAGACATTTGTTAGTTTAACTAAAGGCTCTATATCAGGTGTTAGCCAGTCGGAGGTAGCAGTTAAGTTTGAAATGTTGGCGTT
>JAKUPT010000087.1 GCA_022450595.1 Bdellovibrionales bacterium | reverse complement strand
CCTGCGCTTACTAGGTGGGACCATAATATTGTAGGTTATTCCAGTTGTGGTTATTTTATGACTTTTATTCAGTTATTACCTGTCACCGTCTTAGCTTTTGCAGCCCTCAAAAACGATGGCAGTGTAGTGACTTGGGGGGCTCCAAGTTATGGAGGGTATTCAGATGATAAGGATTTTAGTGGTGGTGTAAAGTCAATTCATGCAACAGTGAGTGCATTCGCAGCGTTAAAGGCTGATGGCAGTGTTGTAGCTTGGGGGGGGAGTTATGGTGGGCAGCTTACTCAGGAGGTGGCTGAGGGTCGTTTTGAGTCTATAAGCTCTTCAGACAACGCATTCATAGCCACACAAAGTGACTCAAATAAAATGATTTGGGGAAAAAGCTGCAGTGAGACTTTTTTAAATAACAATCTTCTAAATTATGTAAAATCTATTTACAGTGTTGGTAATATTTCAACTCTGTTTTTACGTGAAAATGGCTCACTTGTTGGTTGCGGTATTTATGGAACTTTTGCTCCAGATCTAAGGGGGCGGTAATGAGCTTTGCTTACTAATTTCTGAATTAAAAGCCCTATTGCATAACCTTTTTTATGATAAAACTAACATTTAATGTTTAACACTTATACTCGCCATGTAGCCTTTTCAATTGTTAAGGTAATGTTAAAATATTATTGATATTTCCTTTTATTTTATATATAAACAAAGTTACTTAAATAGTTACTAAAAAGCTCAATTCAAGTTGCTTTCGGCGCAAGTTATTGGCTGTCCCAGTTGTACTGATGTTCCGCTTCCTGTGGAATTATTCAAAACCAAATAATGTAGTTTCAACGGTCCAGAAGAATGTAATTTACATACGGGAACTACAGAACAACAAAATAACCCCCAAACCCCAATATATTAGGAGTCCCCCCATGAACTCACTATTCCAGCTAAGTAAGCTCTGCTTAATAAGTATAAATAAATATAGTTTGCACAACGATGCTAAAAAACTCAATAAAACCATAAAAGATTATATAGAGTTGGCCTATCGACAAGTATTATGTATGAAACTCCAAAACAAGTTTGCATTTGAGGGGTCTGCTTACATTTTAAGAAAACAACAAATAGATGTACTACATGCAAGCATTAGCCGGGAGGTTAGACATGGATAAACAAATTGTATCATCAGAAGGCTTTCAATTAGAAACACATGAAGTTGAGCATTTTTTAGAACTGGAATCAGTGATTAAAAATTTCACAGAAGATTATGATATTAAGGTCAAACTAATTAAGGTAGGCAATTTATACGAAGCTTTAGTATGGGCGAGACTTAATAATATCAACTTTGGAATCTATCAAAAGAGTATTTCTATAGGTTCCTTAGCTGACTATCTACATTCTAGACTAAAAAAAGAATGTCGTAAGGCTTGGAAGCACAACAAATCTTTTTATGTGAAGTTTAATAGTCCACAAACAAAACAACCAAATTTTGACTTTATGGGAGAGAGTTATGTTGAAACCCACAATTATAACTTCTTCTAGGAGTTTAAAAATGAACAGCTTATTAATTCTTATTGCTAGTTTAATCATTTTTGCATCAATGAGTTTATTTGGTTATTTAGTCACAGTTGTTGCTTTGGCTTTTGGAGCCATTTTTACAACCTGCTTATTGACTAAAACTCTTTTGGTGGATTTTTTGTGTACCAATTCAATTAGTGTTATTAAAGAGGAGCAGTCTCAAAAAGATAGTCAATCCTCCTAAAGGATATTAAAATGGAAACCATGAGTGTGAGAAGAACGCCACAACAAGAACGAGCAGAAAACACGGTCAATTCAATTTTGATTGCAGCAGAGAAATTACTCTCAGAAGAGCGGCAAGAGGCAAGTTTTACAACCAACCACATTGCGGAATTAGCTGGGGTGAGTATTGGTTCATTATACCAATACTTTCCCAACAAAGAGGCCATATTGGCAAGACTTGTAGAGCGTATGCTGAATGAAAGTCGACGGGTGCTGTATGAAACCCTACATCACCTCCCGGAGACCGTCAGTGTAGAAGAGTTTGTTCAGCAAATAGTAGGCTCCCTTTCAGGGGTGTTTACCAGTCAGGGGCACACTCGACGGGTTTTATTAGAACAACTGCCAATGTTGGGCAAGTTTAAGACTTTGCAGGATTTAAAACTGGAAATTCAGGCTGTTATCAAAGATGAGCTGGTTCGAAGATTTCCGGATCATAACACTCAAGACATGGACTCTTGTGTGTTTGTGATCGTTCAATCTGTTGAGACAGTTTTAAACTCCTGTGTTTACCAAGACTTTGATGAGCAAAAGACCAAAAATATAGTCAAAGAGCTCAACACAATGATTTCTAAATATTTAAAAGCCAGATAGCTTCCCTTAGACAAGCATTTGCCAAACTCAGTTTTTGTATCACTTCGGGCTAAAACCTGTTAATCTACTCATATCAAAAGGATGTATTGTGTGAGTAGTGATTCTAAAAAAACTGTTGATAAAATTCGTTCAGGAGTCTTTCAAAGAGGGCTGTCTTTGGCAAAAATTGGAATTGGTGCTGGAGCTAAGTGGGCCGGAATGCGAGCTACAGGAGCTTTTCAAAATGAAGAGACCAAAAAAAATAATAATAACAAGTTTTTAAGCGACAATGTTCAAAAATTAGCTTCAGAGCTAGGAGAGCTCAAGGGCTCTTTAATGAAAGTAGGCCAAACCCTGTCTGTTTACGGAGAGCATTTTCTGCCGGACGACGTAAACATGGTTTTAAAGACTCTGCAGAGTGATTCTGCTCCATTAAATTTTAAAGCCATTGAGCCTATTATTGAACAAGAGCTGGGTGACAAAAGACAAGAGCTGTCTATTGAGTCCACCTCCCTTGCCAGTGCATCCATTGGGCAAGTTCACCGTGCAACCGTCAAGTCGACGGGGCAAATGTTGGCTCTAAAAATTCAGTACCCAGGCGTGGACTCAGCTGTGGACAGTGATTTGAAGTCGTTAAGATCAATTTTAAGAATGTCTCAAGTGATCCCCAAAGAGTTTAACATGGACCCGGTTTTCTCTGAAGTCAGAACCATGCTGAAAAAAGAGCTTGATTACATACAAGAGCGAGAAACCACTGAGTGGTTTTATGAAACCCTACATGACAACTCAAAGGTAAAAATCCCTAAAGTGTATCATGAGTTTAGTAGTCCAAAAATTTTAGCCACGGAGTTTGTTTCAGGAGTAAGGTTAGACAGCCCTCAAGTAAAAGCCCTTTCTCAAGAGCGTCGCAATCGCTTAGGTCAAATTTTTTACGAATACTATTTAAATGAACTGTTTGTGTGGAAAAAGGTACAGACGGACCCACACTTTGGAAACTATAAAGTTCAACTCTCTGATGACGGCCAAGACAAACTTGTGCTGTTTGATTTTGGCGCGGTTAGAGAAGTGGACGACGACTTTGTTATTCCCTACAAAAACATGGTCAAAGCCCTCATAGACAATGACTTAGACGCTTTATGGGAAAGATCCTCACAGCTTGGGTTTATAAAGCCCGAAGACCCACAGTCTTTAAAAGATCTATTTTTAGACTTTTGCTCTCTGATTGTTGAGCCCTTTGATGAAAACGGCACAAGTCCCTACCACTTAGAGGACGGGGCTTATGACTGGGGCGCTTCAGATCTACCTTCCAGAGTGTTTAAAAAAGGCAAAAAACTTATTTTATCTTTTAAACTCAGAACTCCACCGCAAGAGCTTGTGTTTTTAGACAGAAAGCTTGGAGGTGTGTTTATGACTTTGCAGGCCCTAGGGGTGAAATCCCATTGGAAGCCTCTGTTAAAGTCATATCTTGTAGAAGATATAAAATCTCAGTTTTGAGAATGATAAGTTGATATATCGTTGAGTCTAATCATAATTTATTAGACTCACCATAGAATAAAATAATTAAGAGCAATGAATTATAGAATATCTTTTTTTCTGTAAGTCTCGATAAGTTTAGATATCCCAGGTTATAAAGTGTTTATAAAAACTCAATTTTAGTAATAGTTAAATACTCCGTGCCCGCTGGCTTTTTCATGGAGACTTCGTCATCAACTTTTTTACCAAGAAGTGATTTAGCAATAGGGGAGTTCCAAGAGATTCTTCCTTTTTTAGGGTCAGACTCATCCACTCCTACGATTTTATAAGTTTTCTCTTCGCCGTCTTCGTATTCAAAGCTAACTGTGGCACCAAACACCACTTTGTCAGAGCTTAAGGGTGTGGGGTCAATCACTTGGGCAGCATCAATTTTTTTTGAAAGTTGATGCAGTCTTTTATCAATTTCACGAAGTCTGCGCTTGCCATAGATGTAATCGGCGTTTTCGCTGCGATCGCCGTTACTAGCAGCCCAAGCGACCACCTTAACAAGCTCTGGGCGCTCCCTGTGGTGAAGTTCTTTAAATTCGTCTTGAAGTTTTTTAAGTCCCTCAGGCGTTATATAATTCAGCATAAATTTTCTCCGTACTTGAAATTTAATAATAAAGTCATAATGTCTAGTTAAAGGATCATATTATGAAACTTAAAATGCAAAAAGCAAGCAAGCGTGGTCGATTTCAAAACAATTGGTTAAACGCCAGATACAGCTTTTCCTTTGTGCAGTACTTTAGCCTAGAATGGCTACAGTTTAAAAGCTTATGGGTGTTAAATCACGATCAAATCCAACCACACTCGGGTTTTTATTTCCATTCTCACCAAGATAATGACGAAATCTCTCTTCAAGAAGAAGAAGGCGTATACATATACAACATTGAGGGATCTTTGACTGTTTTGGAAAATCAAACATTATCAGATTGTGATGGCTTAGCCATTGTGGCCGATAAGGATGAAAGTCTTAATATTAGCCTAAAAAGCTTACAAAATACTCACTTTATCGCCTTTAAAATGAGATAAACTTTGTCATATTAATCACTTAGTGATTATATAATGGTATTATGAAGTTTATTTATATAATTTTATTTACCCTCCTTATGACTTCTTGTTTTGAGTCTAACAATTGGAGAGATGTAAAAGCCATTAAGTCCTCTGGAAAACTCCGAGTATTAACTAGAAACTCATCCACTTCTTTTTATAAAGATAAAAGTGGTGAAATTGCAGGCTTCGAGCACGACCTGACACAAGAGTTTGCAAAGCATTTAGGTGTAGAAGTTGAGTACATAATTAAGTCCTCTTTAAATGAGCTTTTTAAAGCCCTTTTAAATGGTGAAGGGGATTTAATTGCATCCAGTCTAACTAGTACCCCTTCAAGACGTCAGCGCTTTAGACTGTCTCCGTCTTATCATAAAATTGTTCAAAAGTTGGTATGTAAGCCAGGCTTTGAAGGTGACAGCATCGAAGACATTTTAGGTAAAAACATTTTGGTGCTTAAAGGCTCAAGCTATGAAGAAAAGCTTGATGAAATCAGACGTCGCTATCCAAACTTGACTTGGAACTCCACAGCGGACTTATCTACTGAACAGATTTTAAACCTAGTCTGGCAAAAGGAAGTGGACTGCACGGTGGCGGATTCAAATATTGTCAGCGTTCATCAGCGCTATATGCCTGAGCTTGTGGTTGTTAAAGATATGTCAGTGGAGCAAGAGCTGGCTTGGTTTTTTCATCCCTCCAATCAGTCACTCCAAGATGCTGTTTCTGACTGGATGCAATTAACGGAAAGCAAAAGTGTTGTGAGTGTTTTAAAGTCAAAATATTTTGGCTATTTTAACAGCGGCTCTTTAGATGAGAAAAAGCAGCTAAAAGCCACTTTAGATACTAAACTTCCACCTTATGTGTCGTTTTTTAAGAAAGCTGCAAATCAATATAAAATCTCATGGAGCCTGTTGGTAGCTATTTCCTATATGGAGTCTCGTTTAAAATTTAAATCTTTAGATGAGGGTGGTCGTGGTCTAATGGGGATGACTAAAAGCCTTGCAAAAGACCTTGGAGTTGTTGAGTACAAAGACCCGGTGCAAGACATTTATGCGGGCGCTCGTTACTTGTCGAATATCTTTAAAAAAATTCCTGAATACATTCCTGAAAATGATCAGCTCAAATTTAGTCTTGCAAGCTATGTGCTGGGTTTTGAGCATATGCAAAATGCAAGAAAAGTCGCCATTGATATGAACTTAAATCCTAATTTGTGGAGTTCTTTAGTTGAAACACTTCCACTACTTTCTCATTATCGCTACTTTGGAAAGTACGAACAGGGTTACGCGCCCGGCATGGAAGCTGTGGTTTTTGTGGACCGTGTATTAAGGTATCAACAAGTTATTGAAGATAACTTTTAGTTTGAATTCACACTTTCTTCGGCAAACTTATAAAGATTTAACTTTTCTTTAGGAATCTGTTTAATCCATAAATCTGGAAACTGTGACTTTAATTTATTATTCACAACAAACTCTTCAGCAAGCTTTTTAGATTTAAATCCCCCAAACATCACTCGGGCCCAAATACCGCGTTCTTTTAAGTTGGCAATGTCAATTAATGGTTTAATTCCTTCTGACTCAATACTTTTAACAAACTCTAAGGCTTTGGCCTGATCGGAATAGGATTTTATTTGGATAAAGTATAGTGGGCTTTCAGCATTCAGGCTAAACAGTAAAAACATCAGTGTCAGTATTTTCATGGCGCGTCTCCTTGAGTTCATTTTTGAATATTCTAGACGAAATGGGTAGTTTTCTTTAATATAAAGCAAGACTTTAGTTGGGAGGCTTTAATGACAAATAAAGAGATTAAAAATTTAACTCCAGAAGTGGAGATGGGAAAAAAGCTCAAGTTCAAAGACAAACTTGAAATGACTGGAAAATCAGACTTTGAATTTAAAAATTATAAAGATAAAAAAATTGTGCTTTATTTTTATCCCAAAGACTCCACTCCAGGCTGTACTCAAGAAGGGCACGACTTTACAGATATGAAGGCTAAGTTTAGCCGCCAAAATGCAGTGATTTTAGGTGTTTCAAGAGACTCTTTAAAGTCCCATGAAAATTTTAAATCTAAACAAAATTATAAAATTGATCTGATCTCTGATCCAGAGGAAAAGCTGTGTCGTTATTTTGGTGTGATTCAACCAAAATCTTTGTACGGCAAAAAGTTTATGGGTGTTGAGCGAAGCACCTTTGTGATTGATGAAAATCAAAAACTTATACTTGAATGGAGAAAAGTAAAAGTTAAAGGTCACGCTGAAGAGGTTCTGCAAGCAATAAAAGAGCTTTAATGATTTTCATCTAGATGTTTTAGGGTTTTATAAAACTCTAAAACATCTTCTTCAGTGCTATCAAAGCTCATCATAATACGTGCAATCCACTCACCGGTGTCCCACATGTAAAAAAAACGACATTGTTTTAAAGTCTTTGTCCATGCTTTTGGAAATTTTAAAAACACCACATTTGTTTGTACCGGAAATGCTATCTCAGTGTTTTTTAAATTTTTAATTTTTTCTTCTAAAAGCTTTGCCAGTTTTATTTCATGCTCAGCAATTTCATTGTAGACATCGAGAAGTTTTATAAATTGAGCGGCAAAAAAACGTGTCTTTGAGGGGAGCTGCATGGCTTGTTTTCTTATGTATTTAAAGTCTTTTGCATACTCGGTATTAAAAAATACCACGGCCTCTCCAAGCATAAGACCGTTTTTCCCTCCACCAAAACTTAGGCTGTCAGGCTGTGCTGTTTGAATCAGTGTTTTAAGGCTGCAGTTCATGGCCTTTTCATTGAGCACAAAGCGGGCGCCATCAATGTGTAAAAATAAATTGTGTTCGCTACATGTGTTTTTAATTTCTTTTAGCTCTTCAAGACTATAAATAGTGCCAACTTCTGTGGGCTGAGTGATAGAAACAAGTCTTGGTTGTACCGCATGTTGATCGCCCAGCCTTTGGATATGTGTTTTTATATCTTGAGCTTTTATTTTGCCATTTTCACTGGGTAACAATTGTAGTTTTGATCCAATAAACATTTCTGGAGCGGCACACTCATCCACATGCAGGTGAGCAATGTCACTGCACAAAATGCTTTCATAACTTTTAACGAAGGGTTTGATAGCAAGTACATTTGCAGCGGTGCCGTTGAACACAAAAAAGCTCTTTAAAGAGGTGCCTAAAGTTTTTGAAAGCTTATCTTCAAACTCACGGCTCAGCTCATCGGTCCCATAGCTGGCGCTATGACTTTGATTGACCTCGATTAAGGCCTTTAAAATTTCAGGATGTATGCCTGAATGATTGTCGCTTCCAAAACTTTGTTTAAACATACAAGTGATTTAGTTGTAAGTGAGATAGTTGTAAACCAATAACGCTGCTAAGCGTGAGGTGAGATGGTCTATGTCCAAAGGTGGTGAAACCTCATATACGCCCAGGCAAAGCACGTCTAAGCGCTTGTAAAGCATTTGAATAAACTCATGCACCTCTTTGTATTCAAGCCCACTGGGCCAAGATTGTGAGCAGCCAGGAGCTAAGGTAGAGCTGAAGCCATCTATGTCTATACTTAAAAAACAGGGTCTTTGACTGATGATGTGTGAGCTGAAGTGTTTTACAAAATACTCAGTCAAACTCAGCTCTGAGCTAAAAAGCTCCTCTGTTTTAATAATAGATATGTCGTGCTCTTTGCACCAACTCATGTGCTCAACAGAGTTACATTGTGGCTGAATGCCGATCTGAATCATGTCATAATTATTTTTAAACTCTCTTTTTAAGCGATAAAAAGGTGTACCGGAGTTTATATTTTTATCATCTGGCCTTACATCGAGATGTGCGTCGATATTAATGATTAACGGCTTATTATTATGTTTCATTTTGAGAAAACGGGAGCCGTCCACGTAGGCATAGTCGTGTCCACCACCTAGTCCAATCCACTTTTTAAGATTGTTATTTTCTAAGTACTCAATCAGGTTTTGATGTCGATCTGCGAGTTTAAACTGATCAGTGTTTAAATTTCCATGATCACAGATAGAGATTTTAGAATTGGCTGTGGTCATTTTGTACAAATACTTTCTAATAGCGTCAGGACCAAGTCTTGCGCCAACACGTCCACCGTTGTTTTTTATTCCTTCATCGTCTGGGTAGCCCAGGATATGAAAATCAGAAGTTGGGTCTTGTTTTACAAGATCACCGAGTCTTATGTCGTTGGGGTTATTTTTAGAAAAATAGAGTGTAGAGTCAGTTTTGTTAAATAGTGACATAATAAAAAAAAAGGCCGCAGTTTGTTCTGCGGCCTAAACCTTTAATTATAAATTTTTGTTGGCGAAGTCCCAGTTTACAAGATTCCAGAAATGCTCAAGATATTTAGCACGGTCATTTCTGTAATCGATATAGTAGGCATGCTCCCAAACATCACAAGTAAGAATAGCTTTGTTGTCAGTGGTTAGTGGTGTGTCGGCATTTGCTGTTGTTGTGATCTCAAGTTTTCCTTGAGGCGTTTTCACAAGCCATGCCCAGCCTGAGCCAAACTGTCCAGCTGCTTTTTTGTTAAACTCTTCTTTGAACTTGTCAAAGCCACCAAAATCTTTTTCGATAGCCGCTTTAATGTCACCTGTAGGTTCGCCGCCACCATTTGGTGATAACGAGTGCCAGTAAAAAGTGTGGTTCCATACTTGAGCGGCATTGTTAAAAACACCACCTGAAGCTGATTTAACAATCTCTTCTAAGGATTTTTCTGCCATGTCAGTGCCTTCAACAGCAGCATTTAATTTGTTCACATAACCTTGATGGTGTTTGCCATAATGAAATTCTAAAGTTTCAGTAGAAATATGTGGCGCTAGCGCGTCTTTAGAATAGGGAAGTTCTGGTAGTGAAAAAGCCATAATGGTCTCTCCTTTTAGTTAATTTTGAAAACTAATCGATACTATAACTTAAGATTAAATCCTCGTATAGTCTGGTTCAAATTTTCTGAATGCATGCGTTAATTACGATTAGTTTTTGTCTAATTGTAACATTTAAACAACAGACCTTTCCTTCAACACATTTTGTAGAGTTTGTAGGTTTTTAAGAGAGTGAAGTCCCATTTTGTCTACAAGGAGTTTTTTTAAAGCCTCTTTTTGATCGGCCACAGCTTCAAAGCTCATAAGGCGGTCGTAGGAGTTGCTCACTGAAGCAATCTGACATAATGGGCTTAAGTCTTTTTCTTTTTTCTTATTAGGAAAGCCATTACCATCAATGGTTTCTTCGTGGTTATAAATAATATCTAAAACAACAGTGTCGAAGTGTTTGTGTTTTTTTAATCGCTCGAGAGCGTCGGGTGGGTGTTTTTTTTATACTCGCAATTCGTCATTG
>JAKUPT010000086.1 GCA_022450595.1 Bdellovibrionales bacterium | reverse complement strand
GTGGTCTACCTCTCCACCCAAGTCACCACACTACCGTCTTTTTTAAGAGCCGCAAAAGCACTTCTTGTTGCATAGAGACTTTGCACACCACCACTAAAGTCTACCCCAGTAGAGTCACCACCAGCCATAGAGCTTCCCCAGGTCACCACACTGCCGTCGTTTTTGAGGGCTGCAAAAGCACTATCAGTATTGACAATAGTTTGCACACCACCACTAAAGTCTACCCCAGAAGAATCAATTCCCCAAGTCACCACACTGCCGTCGTTTTTAAGAGCAGCGAAGGAATTTTGATTGCTAAAAATTGATTGAATATTGGAACTTAAGTCAACACCACTTGCATCGCCGCCAGATGATGTTGATCCGCAGACCATCACACTTCCGTCGTTTTTAAGAGCTGCAAAGGCTCCATTTGTCGTTTTAAATATATCCTGCACACCACTTGATATACTCAAATTATTAGTTGATGTCCCCCACTTTACCACGCTGCCATCATTTTTAAGAGCGGCAAATGATCTTTCATTGGTATAAATCTGCTGAACACCACCAGTGAAATCTACTCCCGTCGTATCACCACCATAAGTGCTTATTCCCCAGGCCACAACACTGCCGTCATTTTTAAGAGCGGCGAAGGCTCTCTCTGTACTTACAATCTTCTGAACACCACCAGTGAAATCTACTCCCGTCGTATCACCACCATAAGTGCTTGCTCCCCAAGTCACTACACTGCCGTCGTTTTTAAGAGCGGCGAAGGCTTGCTCTGTTCCTACAATCTGCTGAACGCCGCCACTGAAATCAACGCTTCCAGAGTTACCTCCATAAGCTCCATGCCCCCATGTCACTACACTGCCATCATTTTTAAGTGCGGCAAAGGCATAATTATTACTGTAAATAGTTTGCACATTTGTACTTACATTAACACCACTAGAATCAGCCCCATATCCAAAAGCTCCCCAAGTCACTACACTGCCATCGTTTTTGAGGGCTGCAAATGCAGCATCCGTGCTAAAGAGTTCTTGAATATTGGTTAAATCTACACTACCGGCGTCTCCACCATCACCAGCGTCACCCCAAACAACTACACTACCATCATTTTTTAGAGCAGCAAAAGCTCTATCAGTACTAAGAACTTTTTGTACGTTAGTTAAATCCGTACTACCGGCGTCTCCACCATCAGCAGCGCGACCCCAAACAACTACACTTCCATCATCTTTTAAAGCCGCAAAGGCATAATCTGTACTAAATATAGTTTCTACACCAGAGCTTAAATCAACAGCACTGGAGTCACCTCCAGTACTAGAGCTCCCCCAGGTGACCACACTTCCATCACTTTTCAGTGCTGCAAAGGCATTACGTGCACTAAAGATTTTTTGAACACCAGAGTTTAAATCAACAGCACTGGAGTCACCTCCACTGCTGGAGCTGCCCCATGTGACAACACTTCCATCATTTTTAATCACGGCATGAGAGTATCCTGCATTACTAGCATAGAGGCTTTGAATACCGGAACTAAAATCAACATGTGACATATCATCATCTATGCCCTCACCCCATAAAACAACACTTGAATCTGATTTGACAGCTACAAAAACTCCTATTGCACCTAGAATATTAACTGTACTTTTTGGTGCTTTAAATTCATGGGTCAGGTTCGTATCAATACAGGGAAGACTTAGGCCGTTAACAGTGGCCTTCATATAAAACTTGCTTACTCCCTCAGGAAGCTGAGTGCTTTCAAGATTTCTTATGTTTTCTACAGAATTTATTTTTTGGTGAATAATTCTCTCACTACAACTGGAGTCTTTATAAAAAGACACAGTATCTCCAATTTCTAAAAAATTGCTAAACATAATTCGAGGGGTGTTATCACCGGTTTGATAGGGAGAATCGACACCAAGGCTGAAACCTGGAAGTTCTTTAATAAAAGCATTGAATGTTTTTTCTTGGCTTGTCATTTTACCTTTTATTTCAGCTTGAACAATAATTTTAAATTCATAATTGCCACTTTGAGTTTGATGGGGAGTCCAGCTGAACTCACCAGTAATAGAATTGAAAAAGAAGTTGGTTAAACTACTACAAGCTTGAGTTTTACTAACTTGATTATCTAGAACTTGATCATAAAAACATGAGAACTCTAACTCAACATTTTGAGAAGATAACTTGTTATAAGAGGTAAAATTGATAGCCTCTTCCATCTCAACAAAATAAGCAAAATCATTGTACTTACTTAATGCGAGACTCAATGGAGCAAGGTTATTTGAATTAAAAACAGAAGTACATGAAATTTGAAGACCTATAAAAATAAACAAAAATATACGTACAGCCATATGTACTAATCGGAATGGCTAAATTAGGACTTTATAAAATATTGTGATCTAGTTAAATATGACTCTTATTGAGACAATTATCCTACTTTTTTACTGTGTTGATCATGATATTTGATAATGTAATTGGCCATGTCATCTAAATGAAGAACTGTCTCCGCGGCTCCTTTTTCAAAAGCCACCTTAGGCATGCCGTACACTACGCTAGAAAATTCATCTTGAGCCACTGTGTGTGCACCTGCTTCTTTCATTTCCAGCAATCCTGTTGCTCCATCATCACCCATACCAGTTAAAATGATTCCAAGGGCGTTTTTACCAGCATAGCGCGCAGTGGATCTAAATAACACATCCACCGAGGGCTTATGACGACTCACCAGTGGACCATCTTTAATTTCTACAAAGTACCTAGCTCCACTTCGTTTTAAAAGCATATGGCGACCACCAGGAGCAATTAACACCGATCCAGGAATAACTGTGTCGTTGTTTTCAGCCTCTTTCACATGGACTGCACATATTTCATTCAAACGGCTAGAAAAATTGGCCGTAAACTTTTCTGGCATATGTTGAACAATCACGATTCCTGGTGAGTTGGCCGGCAAGGCTGTAAGTATTAGCTCTAAGGCTTGTGTTCCACCAGTAGAAGCACCAATGGCCACCACTTGGTCTGTAGTTTGAGCCATAGCTTTTATCTTTTGTTTTTCGATCACGCTGTCAGCACTAAGCTTTGGCTTCACAGTCATTCTTTGCTTTTTCATTAATTTTAAATCAGCATAAGAAGCCGCTTTAACTGTATCACAAATTTTGGTTTTAGACTCTACAATAAACTGCTTCACACCAAGCTTGGGCTTTTGAATTACGTCCACAGCTCCATTCTCAACCGCGCGCATGGCCGATTCACTGCTTTTACCCACAAGGCTTGAGATGATGACCACAGGTATGGGGTGTTGACTCATAATTTTACTTAAAAAGGTTAGCCCGTCCATTCTAGGCATTTCAATATCTAAAGTAATAACGTCCGGCTCTTGTTTTTTTATCTTTTCCACAGCTACCACTGGATCACCAGCAGTCCCGATCACTTCGAGTTCAGGGTCAGAAGAGATAATATCGGTTAAGGCTTGCCTTACCACTGCGGAATCATCAACGATTAAAACTTTTATTTTTTTATTCACAATAGACCCCTTTATAAACGCCTATAAACAGTTGGACCAATTCTCTCAACTGGCAAATCAAAGTTAGCTAAAGACTCGGTGTGCCCCATAAAAAGGTAGCCGCCCTTTCTAAGGTTGTCACAAAGTCTATTTAAAACTTTAATTTGGTCCTCACGGTTAAAGTATATAATGACATTTCGACAAAAAATCACATCAAACTTATTTTCAAAGCCAAAGTTTTTTTGAAAAAAGTTAAGAGTTTTAAACTTGGTATTCATTTGTAGTTCAGGAGAGGTTTTAACATAACCACTAGCCTTACCCTTGCCACGCATAAAGTATTTTCTCTTCATTTCAATATCAAGCGGCTTTAAACTTTCAATGGGATAAATGCCTCTTTGTGCTTGCTCTACAACGACCTCGGAAACATCTGTACCTAAAATATTATAATTAAAACCCACATTTGGATTTTCTTTTAAATATTCATTAAAAACAATCGACAATGTGTAAGCTTCCTCACCTGTAGAACAGGCAGAACTCCAAATATTGAGTTTTCTGTTTTGAGTTTTGTCCATGTTAGATACAAGTTCTGGTATCACATCACTTGTTAAAAATTCAAATTGATTGGCTTCTCTAAAAAAGTAGGTTGTATGAGTTGTTACAACATCAATAAGGTACTTTACTTCATCTTTTCCCTCTGCTGAAAATATATAGCCACAATACTGCTCATAACTTGAAAACTTTAAATCACGAAGTCGTCTATTGATTCTTGTTTGAAACAAAAACTTTTTATCAGACTTAATTGTAACACCACAATGCTGGTAGGCCAATTGATTGAGTTTATCAAAAATTTTATCTGGGAGTGGACCAAATCCAATATCCCTATTAATTTTTTTTGCAGCCCCCATGATTATACCGCTACCTGTGTTAGCTCACGCTTTTCAATAGATGAGGATAATTTTTGAACATCTAAAATTAATGCAACTCCCCCATCACCAAGTATTGTGGCGCCAGATATACAATCGGCTTCCTTTGAAATGCCAGATAATGTTTTAATTACAGTTTGGTGCTTACCAATAATATTGTCCACAACAAGTCCAACACGATTTTCGCCAATTTTAACAACTACGACTTGTTGAATTGATGGACCTTCCCCATCAAACACAAATTCATCTCTAAGATTGACATAAGGAATTTGCTCACCACGAAGTTCAGTTAATTTTCTGCCCAAGCCTTTAACAATTTTTTCTCTTGGAATCTCTACACATTCATGAACAACAGAAAGTGGTACAATAAACTTTTCTTTTCCAATACTTACAAGCAACCCATCAATTATCGCTAAAGTTAAAGGGAGTCGAATTAAAAAAGTTGTTCCAACATGTTCTTCTGAAGTGATTTCAATATTTCCACCTAAAGACTGAACTGTCTTCCTCACAACATCCATTCCAACACCACGCCCTGACACATTTGTAACCTGTCCTGCCGTAGAGAATCCTGAATGGAATATCAACTCAAAGCACTGCTTATCAGTTAACTTATCTTGTTCTGAAATCAAGCCTTTTTCAATGGCCTTTTGCCTCAACTTTTCAGGGTTCATTCCCCCACCATCATCAATAATTTCAATATTTACATAACCGCCAGAGTGAAAGGCCTTAAGATGGACAGTCCCCTCTTCATCTTTGCTGTTTTCAATACGTCTTTGCCTAGATTCAATCCCATGATCCACTGAGTTTCTAATAATATGAATAAGTGGATCTTTAATTTGCTCAACAATGGTTTTGTCAAGCTCGGTTTCACCACCAAAAGTTTGAAAATTGACCTTTTTATCTAGCTGATTAGAAAGATCTCGAACCAAACGTTTGAAATTAGTAAAAATAGTTCCAATTTGAACCATACGAATAGACATGGCGTTCTCACGAAGCTCTGTTGTGAGTCTTTCTACTTGCTCTGCTACTTGTTGTAGCTCCATATTTTTTTGTCTGGCTGCAAGTTGTGTTAGGCTTGACTGTACAGTTACAAGCTCACCCACAAGATCCACCATATGATCTAATTTGTGTGACTCCACTCTTATGGTTTGAATGACTGCTTGCACATCAGACTTTGTTTTTTCTTTCTTTTTTTCACGAACAAAGTTCTGTTCTTTTAATGCACTCTCAACCTTTTCTTTTTCAACTAAGCCTTTTTCAACGGCCTTTTCACCAAATTTTTTATGATCACTTAATAGCTCTTCAACCTGTTCTTCTTTTAAATCACCCTTTTCAACGAGTATGTCGCCTAGCTTTTTATAATTATCATCTAAATCATCAATGGGTTGAATCTGAATATCAGATTTATCTTCAATAAATATAAAGATGTCTTTAATATCATTTATCTGCCTAGAGGTTGTTAAGACAATATCCCAATAAACAAAGCAGTCTTCTGGATCAAAAGCTTCTAAATCCTCAGGGGCTTTTATCATTGCTGTAATGACACAATCACCAAGGCGTTTAATGTCTTCTAACAGGTCTAAAAACTGAACGTTTTCTTTAAAGGCTGTGATGTGTGGCTTAAAGATAATACGATAACTGACATCATCAGAAGAGCCATTGCCATTAGACTTATCCTGATTTTCTGAAGTGGCTGCCACTTCTTGTTCATCAGCTGAAGGGCTTTCAGCATTTAAATTATCATAACCTTCAATTTTTTTTCCAGAATCAGTTTCAATTTGTGTTTTTACATCGATTAATATTTGCTTAACCGCGGCTTGATGATCTTCGTACTCAGACTCTCTCAACCCAAGCATCATTTTTATTAAGTCTAATGCTTTTAAAATCAAATTCACTAAGTTTGGTGAAATATCTAAGTTGTCGTCACGGATTTGTTCAAAAAAAGTTTCAAGTTCATGAGTAAACCCTGCCACCTCTGAAAAGCCCACCATGTCGGCAGACCCTTTCAAGCTATGCATCAGTCTTAAAACTTGCTCTAATACGTCACTAGAATTTGGGTTATCCTCTAAGTCTATTAATACAGACTCAAAATCAGCCAATAACTCAGCAGCTTCTACTTTATATGCTTCTTTTAACTCATCAAATTCATCTGACATACTACTCTCACCTTAGCTTGCTTTATAAACCCAAGTTAATAAGTCTGAAAAACCAGAATTCTCAACGGCTAGTAAAAAATTAATGGAACAGTTTTTACCAATCTTAATATTTTTGTTGTTTTGGTCGGCATACCTTTTTGTTAAGACTAAAAGCTGCAAAAAACTCACATCTAGTTCATCTACAGAAGTTAGATCCAACTCGATACTGTCATGTTCAGCGAAGGCACTGTATAAACCTTCCTTGCAATTTTGAATTTCATCACGAGTTAAATTAGGACCTAAGTTAACAACTTCCATTACGACGCCTCTGCTTCTGTATTGACCTCTAAATAGCTTGGATCTTTTAAAATTTTATCAACATTTAAAAGTATAAAAAAGTGCTCGTTATCGTATCTAGCCATTCCTTTAGAATATTCAGGGTTTAGTCTAGCTCCGATTTTAGGAAGGGCCTCAAGCTTATGTGTCTCGTACTCTAAAACCTCTTCCACAGAGTCAGCTAGTGCTCCCATTACAATAATATCTTGACCTTTTTTCACCTCTGAAATAATCACACAAGTCTCTTCTGTGACAATTGTTTCAGGCAGGCCACACTTAAGTTTTAAGTCAATAACCGGCACCACGTGACCTCTTAAATTAATCACCCCAACCATTGAGTTATGACTTTTAGGAACAGGTGTGACATTTTTAAACTCTAAAACTTCTTTTACTCTATGAATATCAAAGGCGTAGAGTTCGTCACTGAGTTTAAAAGTCAGCACCTGTGAGGTTGGCATATTATTTTTTAACTTTGCCTTACTCATTTAAAACTCCTTAGAAGTTTTCAAAGTCAGAGTCTGAAACATCGTCCATACCCAAATCAATATCTATTCCAGAATCATCTCCAGAGGCTTTTTTAGAGCCCCCTTTAAATGATTTTGGCTCAGCATGATTGGTTTTTTTAGACTTCAAAGACACAACATTTCCTTCTTCTGATAAGTCTTCCAGTTTAGCCTCTAACTGTTCATTAAGTTCAAAGAAGGCAATCTCTTCCATCACATAGCCCACTAAGTCTTTTAACTCCTGTACAGTTTCAGAAATATTTACGGACACCTCAGAGTTGGCTTGAGTCACAGTATCAAGTTGCTGGATGGCAGTTGTGATCTGAGCCGCCCCTGCGTTTTGTTCAGCACTTGAAGAAGAAATTTCTTGTACAAGTTCTGCGGTTTTTTGAATATCTGGAAGAAGTTTATTCAACATCTCGCCCGCTCTCTGAGCCACAGTTACAGTTGAAGAGGACAAGCCACTGATCTCCCCTGCGGCTTCCTGACTGCGTTCTGCCAGCTTTCTTACCTCACTGGCCACAACCGCGAAACCTTTACCGTGCTCACCGGCTCGAGCGGCTTCAATGGCAGCATTCAGAGCTAGAAGGTTTGTTTGTCGTGCGATCTCTTCAATCACTGTGATTTTACCAGCAATCTCTTGCATCGCTTCAAGAGCTTCATTCACGGCTTCTCCAGAGGCTTTTGCATCTGTTGAGGCCTGAAGGGCTATTTTTTCAGTTTGTCTGGCATTATCAGCATTTTGCTGAATGTTTGAAGCCATCTCTTCAATAGAAGCTGAAGCCTCTTCAGTGGCTGATGCTTGTTCGCTTGAACCCGCTGCAAGTTTATCTGAGGTTTGACTTAAAGAGCCACTGCCATTATTTACTTTATCCATAGAAACAAGAACACTTTTAATAACTTCTTTTAATTTTTTACTCATGTCGTTAATGGCATCAGAAAGCTCACCTGTCTCATCTTTATTATCAACATCAACATGAATATCTAAATCCCCTTTAGATAGTTTTACTGCAGCATTCACACACTCTTTGATTGGCTTAACTATAGTCCTTGTGATTATTACGCCTAATAACGTACAAATGGTGAAACTAATAAAAATCATCAGCCACTGAAGGTTTATTAGATTTCCTGATTGCTTTACAGCTGCAGCAGACTGAATTTCGACCTTTTTAGCCAAAGCTTCTTCTAAGGTTTCTAAATTTTTTAATAATGTATTTTGTGAAGGAATAGCTTTTGTTTTCAACCAAAAGTTCGCAAGATTTGCGGAAGCATCAGCACGTGTTTCAATCATTAACTCTGGCATATCTTTATAAGCAGTTCTTTGTTTAAGGTACTCGTTAAACTCAGACTGCTGAGCCGAAGTGAGTCTTGATTTGTATTTAGAAAGTTCATTTACAAGAGATTTGTTTTCTTTCCATGCAGACTCGTAGCTAGTTCTATAGTTATTTCTTCCTGTAGCCATAAAGCCAGTCATATGTAAATTTAACTGTGCATTATTGGTTTTTAAATCACCAATAAGACCTAAAAGCATTTTACGGCCTTCACTTGAGTTCTGATTTTTCTCAAGATCATGCATAGCACTTAAGCTTTCTTGCATTTTTTTAAGTTGAGGCTCTGCTGTGTCAAACAGCATTTTTAAGGCAGGTTCGTTGTTATCTGTATTCGCAATTTCTTCGATTTCGTTAGAAAACTTTTTAAGCACAAAAAGATCTTTTTCTAGATCTTTAATGATCTTCCAATTTTCTGGATTGTTTTTCTCCCAGTTAAGTTCAACAGCTTTTTCTTTTAAAAACTTATAATTAGGATCAATATATTTTTTAATGACAGACTTTCTATCTTCTTTAAAATTAGGATCACCCATTATAATCCAGCTTCTTAAATCACTTTGCGCACGCTGAAGGCCATACTCCATTTTTACAGCAGCAGTAGCCATTGGGTTATCCTCTTCAATAAGGCTGTGTATAAAATCTCCCGACTCATCAACTTTATACATTGTATAAAAAGTGGTTGAAGCAAAGACCATAAAAATCAGAAAGAAACCTGCGCCGATTTTGATGCCTATTTTTAAGTTTTTGAACATGGAAATCCCCTTATGATCATGTCACGTTAATATTAATCACAAGCATTTCATCGGTTTGAGTTTAAAAGTTCCTAAGATTTGTTGGTGGATCTTCATAAAAACTAGACTTTTGAATTATTAAAGAAAATGAAAGGCGAAATCTTTACTCAATAGTAAATATGAATTTTAGATTTAAAAACACGTGGCTTAATTGCACTTTTTGTTTTTAAGCTGGCGGGAGTTCTTTTCATTTGGATTAATTTTGGAGATAATAGTTTCCACTCCATCCCCCACATTCCCTGCTGACCAACAAGTTCTACTTTGTAATTTTGTTTTTTGAACTTTAAAAAACCGTGAGCTTTAAAACCTTCACAAGCAATTTTCAAATCAATTGGTTTTACGCGGCCACCGGGGCACTGACTGGTGTCGATGGTCACAAGAGACTCTTCACATTTGTCTGCACCAACAAATTCAAGTTTTGCACAGTCCATTTGAGCCATGCTTTTACTAATAAAAATAAATAATAAATTGATAATAAACACAGTTGTTTATCGTCAGTTTAAATTTAAAAATTAGATTTAAAATATTATGTTACACATTATGAAGACATAAAAAAACCAGGACTTTAGAGCCTGGTTCTTTTTTATAGTATTACCAGCTAGATTTAGTTACGCCTGGCAATTGACCATTGTTGGCCATATCTCGAACAGCGATTCTAGAAAGTCCAAACTTTCTTAAAACCCCTCTAGGGCGACCAGTAAGCTGACATCTGTTAACAACACGTGTTTTTGCAGTGTCTCTTCTTAGTTTTTGAAGTTTAATGTGAGCATCAAAACGCTCTTCTTCGCTTAAGTTCATATCAACGATTTTTTTTCTTAATGAATCTCTGTACTCATAGTACTTGTCTGCAAGTGCTGCGCGCTTTTTATTTTTTTGAATTGAGCTAATTTTTGCCATACTAAGAATTCCTATCCTTTTATTAAAAATAAAGTGTAACAGTAGTTAATTATTATAAAAAATCAAGGATTTATAGATATTGGATAGAGCGTCAAGGTGTCAAGAAGATTCCTGATTAAAAAGGACGATGCCAAAGCTTCCCTGCTAATACCTGTCTCCTGTCAGACATCGCCCCCCCACAAAACTTATGCTAGGCAGATTTTAACGTATC
>JAKUPT010000085.1 GCA_022450595.1 Bdellovibrionales bacterium | reverse complement strand
AAAAGTTTACAACGCATGCGATAGCCACCACTCATGCTCACTATAGGCATATGAAAGTGCTCATCAGTAAGCCCTAAACCATAGGCCCATTTTTTAAGTTCCCATATGGGGATTAAACATCCTTGCTCTAAATATTGCTCTAAGGTCAGTGAACTGTCCCAGTTGTCATGTTGGGCTAAGTAGCCCATTCTTAAGCCATTTGCTAAAACAAGCCTTCCCTCATCTAAATTTTCTGTTTGAGTTAAGATTTTGAATAATGTGGTTTTGCCAGCTCCGTTGGGCCCAATCACACCTACATGCTCTCCTGAGTTGATCGCAAAAGTGACCTCTTCAAATAGTAACTTTGGCCCCATATTTTTTGTGCCATTTTGAATTTGAAGCAAATTGGACATTTAGAATCCCTTTCTATAACTATCGCAATGCGGCGTTTGTTTT
Source organism: Bdellovibrionales bacterium (assembly GCA_022450595.1). GTDB lineage: Bacteria > Bdellovibrionota > Bdellovibrionia > Bdellovibrionales > UBA1609 > JAKUPT01. The sequence goes on along the minus strand of JAKUPT010000085.1, from coordinate 10,244 downwards.
ATGGCCTTAATACTTTTACACCTTTTTTACAAACACCGAACAAGCCTCACAAAAAAATAATATTTAAAAGGTGCCTGAGGGCTATTTGTATTGCAATTAAAAAACCGATGATTGCTATAATACCTCTGCCTTAATAAGATACAATACTAACAAAAAGGATCGTTTGCTTATGTCAGCTAAAACTGAAAAATTTCAATTTCAAAATCGCAACAATTATAAGCTAGATGGAATGTTGGAGTGGCCAGTCAAAAAGCCTCGGGCTTTTGCTATTTTTGCCCACTGTTTTACTTGCTCAAAAAATATCAAAGCCGCCTCATTAATTTCAAAAAAATTAACAGACTCAGGAATTGCAGTATTACGTTTTGATTTTACAGGTATTGGCAACAGTGAAGGGGATTTTTCAAATTCAGGGTTTACAAGCAATGTGCAAGACCTAGAAGATGCCTCGAAGGCTTTGAGTGAAAAGTTTGAGGCCCCAAGTCTTCTTATTGGTCATAGTTTAGGGGGAGCCGCTGTGTTGTCTGCAGCTCAAAAGATAGCCTCCATTAAAGCTGTAGTAGCTATTGCAGCTCCAAGCTCACCAAAGCATGTAGAAAAACATATGGAGTGTTCCGTAGAAGAAATTAAATCCAAAGGTAAAGCCAAGGTCAAAATTGGGGAACGAGATTTTGAAATCTCAAAAGAGTTTATAGAAGATTTAAACTCTATTGAAATAGATGTGTCTCAACTAGAACCAGCCCTACTTTTGATGCACTCTCCAACAGACAACGTGGTTAGTGTTGATCATGCTGCACATATTTATACTCAGGCAAAACACCCTAAAAGTTTTGTATCTTTAGATGGTATGGATCATTTACTTTCTAATGTTGATGATGCAGAGTATGTCGCTCAAGTGATTGGAGCTTGGAGCACTCGGTATTTAAATACTACAGAGGATTCAGATAGCAAAGACATTCCTGATCATCATGTAATCGTAGAGAGCAAGCCCGGTTACAAATACACTCAAGACATTTGGACAAATAAACATCATAATATTGCTGACGAGCCAAAAAGTTTAGGAGGTAGAGATTTAGGGCCAAATCCTTATGACTACCTATTATCAGCTCTCGGGGCTTGTACCTCAATGACTCTAAGAATGTATGCTGATCACAAAAAACTGAATTTAAACTCAGTTCATGTTCATTTAAGTCATGAAAAAAAGAAAAACGATCAAGGTGAAAAGCAAGACTTTATACATAAAGTGATTTCTGTGACCGGTGACCTTACTGAAGATCAAAAAAATAGACTTCTTGAGATCGCTGAAAAGTGTCCTGTGAATAAAACTTTATTGTCAGATATAAATATCAGCTCAGAATTGAATAAATAGGAGGGCCGACGCTGTTTGGTTAAAATCTGCAGTGCTTTTAAAAATTACAAAAAGGTCATAGGTACAGTATCACTATATTTTATGTTATAATGACATAGAAAAGTGAGTCTTGTTTTTTAATAAAATTAAAAGTGGCTGGTAAATATTGAGTGCTCACTCAAAAGGAGATCAAAGTGGATTTTCATGCTATTGCAATACCAGGCTTTAGCGAACCTGTAAGTTGTTGGACACATTTTATTGCAGCTTTGTTGAGCCTCACTGGTATTTATTTTCTATGGAAAAAAGCCAGAGGAAATAATATCAGACTAGGAGCATTGTATTTATACAGCTTTTCTTTGATATTTTTATTTACCATGAGTGGTGTTTATCATCTTTTAGATCACTCCACTGTGGCTCGTGATGTTTTTCAGCGATTAGACCATGCTGGGATTTGGGTGCTCATCGCCGGCACATTTACACCTATACATGTTATTTTATTTCGAGGCAGTTGGAGATGGTTAATATTAACAATTGTTTGGAGTATTGCCATTACCGGCTTAACTCTTGAAGTGATATTTTTTAAATCCATTCCTGAGTGGTTGTCATTAAGTTTCTATTTGTCCTTAGGGTGGCTTGGAGTGTTGACCTCTTGGAAGTTTAGGCGTTCGTTCTCTCATAAGAGTATTATGTGGATGATTTTTGGTGGAATATACTATTCTATTGGCGCAGTGATGGAATTCACTCGTTGGCCTGTTTTAATTGACGGAGTCATTGGTCCTCACGAAGTGTTTCATGTGTTTGTGATGTTGGGAGCTTTCTCCCATTGGATGTTTATATATAGTTGGGCTGACCAAGCTGTTTCAAGACATATAGTCGTACATATAAAAGAGCTTCCTGAGAATCAATTTCATGCCATTGGCATTAATGAGTATTTATTTTTTAAATCACAAAACCTTGATAGCTTAAAAGTCTCTGTGATTGAGGAACTCAACCGCCGTTACCATCATGTGATAAAACCAAGATTGGTTTTAAAATACTTTAAAGAAGAAGTGATTTAATAAGTGATATATTTTTTATTTATTTCTTAATCACACTGTTTGTATACTGCAAACATTTGGACTTTCATGTACAGCCAAAATGGGCACTTTTAGTTTTTCAAAGTTGAAAACCCAAAAGTGCCAGGATCTTAACAGTTGGCTAGTCCATTTTCTAAGTCTGAAATAAGATCTTCAGAGTTTTCAATTCCGGCAGAGTAACGAATTAAGCTTTCAGGAATTCCGGCATTGGCTCTTTCTTCCGCTGTTAGCTCCACATGACTGGTGGTTTTTGGTGGGCCCACCAAAGTGCCGACAGAGCCTAGGCTTGCTGCTTTATGTGCAAACTTTAATTGTGGGAGAAGTTTTTTAACACTGTCAAATCCACCTTTAAGTGAAAAGCTGAGCATTCCACCAAATCCGTCCATCTGTTCCTTGGCGATGTTATGATTTAAATGAGTTTCAAGGCCAGGATAAAAAACTTGGTCAACTTTTTCATGCTTAGAAAGATATTCAGCGACCTTCATGGCGTTTTCATTTTGACGTTGAATTCTAAGCTCTAAAGTTTTCATTCCTCTTAAAATCATATAAGCCGACCAAGGGTGTAAAGTGGCCCCAGTGATCTCTCGGTAGTGAAAAATTTGTTGAATGAGATCTTTTTTACCAACAGCAAGACCTCCCATAACATCGGAGTGTCCATTTAAAAACTTAGTGGCACTGTAAACAACAATATCAGCACCAAGCTCAATAGGGCGTTGATTGATTGGGGTGGCAAAAGTGTTGTCCACCACAACAATGGCGCCTTGGTCATGAGCCACCTTTGCTAGTCTTTTAATATCGACAATCTTTAAAGTGGGGTTAGTGGGGGTTTCAAGATATAAAAGTTTACATCCTTTTTTTACCTCGGCTTCAATTTGATCAAAGTCAGTGGTGTCACACATTTGTACGTCCACATTCATTTGAGGTAAAAACTCGATAAAGATTTTATTGCTCCCACCATAGGTGTCTTTAATGGCGACCACTCGGTCATTGGGGTGTAGAAAAGTAAACAAAGTGTTGCTGATTGCAGCCATGCCCGTTGAAAAACTTGTGGCATCTTCGCCACCGTCCATGTGCATGATTTTTTCTTCTAAAGGTCTAACTGTCGGATTGGTGTTACGAGAGTAAATGTGACCGGGCTTTTTTCCTAAAGCCACGTCAAACCATTCATCCATATCTTCGTAACCAAAAGTGACCGAGTTAAAAATTGGCGTGGTGATAGCCCCTTGGTCATAAACTCCTAGTTCTCCCGCCCATACTGAAGATGTGCCCTTATGTTTTTTATCGATTTCTGACATCAACGTCCTCCTCATTATTTAATATCTCATCAACTATACATTTATAAATTTTTGCCCCCGTAGGGATTAGATCATCAGGGTAGTCATAGTACTCATTATGCAATTGAGGTTGTTCAATTCCTGAGCCAATTCCAAAAAAACAAGACTTGTAAGCTTTAGAAAAATAACTAAAATCTTCAGACCATCTAAAGGGTTCTTCTAACTTAAAAACATCAAAGTTGTTTTTAAGACATGTGCTCTCAAGCACCTCAGTGCAATGTTTGTCATTCACGGTGACAGCAAACTCTTCGTGCCAACTGATTTCATATTTTAAATCCTGTGCTTGCGAAGCTTGAGCAGATAAATCATGAATGTGTTTCTTAAGTTTATTAAAGTCGTGATCATTAAAAGCACGAATAATACCCATGACCGTGGCCTCTCCGGGGGCAGTGCCAAAGTTGGGGCCCATTTCAGCATTGCCAAGTTGAGCAAAGCTTACGGTGGTTACCACTTTATCTTGAAAAGATAAGGATTGTGCAACTGAGTTGATCTGTTCAATCAGTTGAGCAACAGCAAGGCTTGGTGGTTTGCCATTTTCGGGGTAGCTGGAATGGGTGGAGGTGCCAGTGAGTTTAATAATAAAGCCTGCGGATGCTGAAGAAAAAATCCCAGAGCGAATTAAAATTTGATGTTTTTTAAATTTTGGGATGTTGTGAAAGCCAAATACAAAATCAGGATGAATGTGTTTTTGAAACTCTTTGTCTTCAATTATGGCTTTGGCGCCTTCGCCATTCTCTTCTGCTGGCTGAAACACAAGTCCCACTGAACCTCTTTGAGGGCGATTTTCTCCTAAAAGCTTTGCCACTAGGCACATTGTGGCCATATGGCCATCATGACCACATTTATGTGATATTCCACTGTGTTTTGACTTGTAGCTGAGGTCATTTTTTTCTTCTATAGGGAGTGCATCAAGCTCACATCTTAAAAGAATTTGTGGGCCTGGTTGGTTAGAGTTGTAAACAGCACAAATGCCTGTTTTCATATGTCCTAAATTTTTTAAAAGTAAGTCTGGATGGGTGTGAGCTAAGAAATCAGCAATACGCTCTGAAGTAGAGAACTCTTTTTCAGAAAGTTCCGGTTCAGAGTGAATCGTATGCCGAAGTTGAGTGATTAAATTTAAATCTTCATTATTTAAGCTCATAGTGCTAGGGAGTTTACTCTTATAGCTCCTGCTGTCAATGCTACTGAGCTTTTTTTAAAAATAGTAAAAAATGCGGCCGCAATGAGCTGATCAAAACCCAGCTCGTGTTGGTGAATTATCCATAAGGGTGTAACTTTGCAGTGTTTGTGGCTGATGATCTGTAGTTGTTAATAGAGTTACTGATAGCCCTAAAAACAGTACAAATAAGCCTCCAGCCAGAGCAAAGAAAAGCTTAAACCCGGGTGTGTTTTCTGTTTCGTCTAAGTAGTCCATTTGTACCTCCTTAAGGTATAAATTTTTAAAAATTTGAAGGCGAAACTCTTACCAGAAACGGCCCGCCATCTCTAAAACCGCAACTATGGCTAGTTTTAAGGCAACGACGATTTAAAGTAGAGTTGCACCTTCTCTATTGTATTTTCACTGGAGTAGAGAGTATTCAAGGTTTTGACCGCTGTTCAAAATAGTAAGAATCGCGACAGCTAATAAGCCTATATAAAGTAAAAAAACTAAACTATAAAACCCAGTGGATAAAAACTTAGATTTTTTTAAGTTGTCCATTTTTGATCCCTCACTTCCTAAAGGTTATGAAAGAATCTTAATCTATACTTCACAAATTAACATGGCGTGGGTTTGTAGAGAGTTTTAAGATTTTTACACAAAATGAGCCCTATTCACGGAGATTTCACCTTAAGCTGTAAATTAGGCTATTTTTACTTGTATGAGATATGAAGAGTCTTTGAAGTCTAACTTATTTAAAAGAGCAAAAGTGGGCTTTTTTAAAGCCCACTTTTGATAAATTACTGGGCTCCTTGAATGATTTCTTCCACAACTTCAGGGTTTAACAATGTACTTGTGTCACCCAATTGATCGGTTTGTTTTTCAGCAACTTTACGCAAAATTCTACGCATAATTTTACCAGATCTAGTTTTTGGAAGGCCTGAGACTATTTGAATTTTCTCCGGCTTTGCAAAACGTCCGATTTCATCACTGACTAAGTCAGTGATTTGTTTTTTAAATTTGTCTTTGTCTTTGATTTCACTGGTGCAGATAACATAGGCGTAAATACCTTGTCCTTTGATCTCGTGCGGGAAGCCCACCACCGCAGACTCAACAACACTTTCATGTTCATTAATGGCATTTTCAACCTCTGCGGTTCCTATTCTGTGGCCTGAAACATTGATCACATCATCAACTCTTCCAATGATACGATAGTTTCCTTTTTCATCTCTTTTAGCTCCGTCACCAGTGAAATAAAAGCCTGGGTATGTGGAAAAGTAAGTGCTTTTGTAGCGCTCAGGATCACCATAAACTGTACGTGCCATTCCAGGCCATGGCTTTTTAATGATCAAATTGCCTTCTACGTCGTTGGCCTCAAGAATTTTTCCTTCAGTGTCAACAAGAGCCGGCTCGATGCCCGGTAAGGGGTTAATGGCATAACATGGTTTCATTTCAGTAATGTGTGCAAGAGGGGAGATCATGATGCCTCCCGTTTCGGTTTGCCACCAAGTGTCCACAATGGGGCAGTTGTTTTTTCCAATGTTTTTATTGTACCACTGCCAAGCCTCTTCATTGATTGGCTCGCCCACACTGCCTAAAACTTTTAGGCTGCTTAAGTTGTGCTTATTCACAAGCTCAATGTCTAAAGCTTCCAGGGCTCTGATAGCTGTAGGGGCTGTGTAAAAATGGGAGACTTTATGTTTGTCTACCACTTCCCAAAAGCGTCCTCCATCAGGCCAGGTGGGAACACCTTCAAACATCACTTGAGTGACTCCTGACAAAAGGGGGCCATAGGAAAAATAAGTATGCCCTGTGATCCATCCAATATCAGCTGTGCACCAAAATACATCGCTGTCATCTTGCATTTGAAACACATTATCAAAACTGTATTGAGCGTAGGTCATATAACCAGCCGTTGTGTGCATAAGGCCTTTAGGTTTTCCTGTGGAACCTGAGGTGTAAAGAATAAATAAAGGGTCTTCAGCCTTCATAGTAACTGCAGGAAAATCTGAAGAGGCTTTAGAGAAAAGTTTGTCCCAGTCTTGATCAAGTTCATGTTTATCAAATTCTTCATTGGTGCGTTTGTGAACTAATAAATGTTTCACACAAGTGGTGTTTTCTAAAGCGTCGTTTGCAACCTGCTTAAGAGCAATGGTTTTATTGCCTCTGTTAGAACCATCGTTGGTTACTAAAAGTTTTGCTTGGCAGTCATTAATTCTTTCAGCTAAGGCTTTTGAGGAAAATCCTCCGAACACCACGGAGTGAATAGCTCCCATGCGTGCGCTGGCCAAAACACCGTATAAAAGCTCTGGCACCATGCCCATGTAAAAACAAATCACATCGCCTTTTTTAATGCCGAGGTCTTTAAACATGTTTGCCGTTTTGCAAACATTTTCATGCAGTTGTTTGTAAGTAATTTGTTGTGGGTCTTCATGAGGGTTGTTGGGCTCATAGATGATTGCAGTTTTATTGGCGTTATTCTTTAAATGGCGATCTAGACAGTTTTCGGTAATATTTAATTCTGCATCTTCAAACCATTTAATATCCAAATCATTAAAGTCACCACTTTGTAGTTTGCTCCATGGTTTTTTCCAAACAAACTCTTTAGTCGCCTCTTTCCAAAAGGCCTCGGGGTTTTCTTTGGCAAGCTTTGTATAGTTATCAAAATCTGATTGGTTTTTAATTCGAATCATAAATCACCCCTTAGAAAAGATGACTGACGTTCATCAGTCATCTTGTTTTTAATTTAGCAGTTAAGCAAATTTACTATATTTACAGAGTATTACAAAAAAATTATTTTGCTAAGCTTTGAGTCAGTGAGTCGGGGAGAGATAGAGTGCGAATTGGGAAGGGAATATCAAAACCATTTTCATCAAGTTCTTTTTTAATGCGAATAATAGCATCATCTTTTGCAGCGATGATATCTCCACCAGGATATTTAATCCAGAAGTGAACTTGTATATCCATAGAACTTGCTCCAAAGTTGTCACAAAAAACAAGCATTTCGGGCTCTTTTAGAATGTAATCTTGGTTTTCAATAGCTTCTCTAATAACCCTTTTGGCTTTGTTCAGATCGTCTTGATATCCTACACCTACGGTAATTTTAACTTTACGTTCACCGTTGGCGGCGTAATTGGTGATTTCTTTGGACATAAAATCTTTATTGGGAACTATTATAATTTGTCCATCAAAGTTTTTAATAACAGTGTCACGCAATTTTATATCCATCACAGTTCCAAGTGTTGAGCCTATCATAATTACGTCGCCTATTTTAAAAGGCGATCTTACGGCAATCATTATTCCAGATATAAAATTTGAAGCCAGATCTTGAAAGGCAAAACCTATGGCGATACCAGCCACCCCAAGTCCAGCCAAAAAGGACATGACTGTTTTATCAAGTTTTAAAACTCCAAGAGCAAACACAAGTCCAAGTCCAATAATGGTAATTCTCAGCGCCGATGTGATTAAGTTATTTAAATTGACGTTGAAGTCTGACTTTTTTAAGGCTTTTCCAGTGTACTTCTGGACAATTTTTGCGCCAATCCAAAAAGCTATAAATATAACAAGGGCTAAAGCTAAATTAGGGAGCATAGAGATGATGGATTCATACCAGTGTTCAAATTTAGTGGTTAATATTTCAGTTGTTTTATTTACATCCATTTTAAGTCTTCCTTTCAATTCAAGCAGCATCATGGCGCAATGATACTTATAAATCAACTCTGATAAACTCGTTATAACTAAATGGTACTCGAATAGAAATATTCTAATCGAATAATGCTTAAAAATCAAATTTACTAAATCGAAATATAAACATATTATTTACGTGTAAATCAAATCAACGAAGAACGAGAGGAGTTTTTCTAATGAAAGAGCAACCAATGAATGAAACACCAAATGTAAAACCTGTGGATATGGACGATAATGTAAATAAACCAAGCTTTTATGAAACACTTAAACAAAAGCGAGACGAATTAAGACTTCAATCACATTTATTCTCTAAAGAAGCTCAACACTCATGGAGTCAATTAGAAGGAGATTGGAACAAACTTTCAACAAGAATGCGTGAACGGCAAGGAGAGCTTAAAGACAGTTCTTCAAAGGTATACGATGAACTAAAAAAGATGGCCGAAGATATGAAGGACAGATACGAAAAGTTCAAAAAAGATATTAAACACTGATTTGTTTTTTTACATTCTTATAGTTTTTTTAAAGGTCAGAGCTTGAGACTCTGACCTTTTTTATTGATTACGATAGCTATAGTAGTTAGTATAATTCTATTTTAGTGAGCGTGGTTAATGGTTGATATTGTTTTTTTAACACACTTTATATGTTCAATTTTTATGACTGGAGTGATTTGGGTCATTCAAAGGGTGCATTATCCAAGCTTTAAATATATCCCAAAGCAAGACTTTGTGGACTATCACAATTTTCACTCTTTTCATGTCACCTGGATTGTAGCGCCTATTATGATCATTGAACTATTTACAGCTGCATTTATGGTTTATGAAAATTATTATTCAGAGTTTTTTACAAAATTTTTAATTGTTTTATTAATGAATATTATTTTATGGATTGCCACTTTCTTTCTCAGTGTTCCCTGTCATAATGATTTGTCTCGTGACAAATCAGATCAAGCTATTCAAAAGTTAGTGCGGACAAATTGGATTCGAACAATTTTTTGGACCGTCAAATCTATTTTTTTAATAGTCCTTATTGTTTAATACCTAAACTTACAGTATAAACTCAACAGGAGTTAGTTATATGAATGATACACACAGTACTACAATCGGATATATTCTTTGGATTTTTGGCTTTACTGGGGCTCATAGATTTTATTACGGAAAACCGGTCACTGGTACAATATGGTTTTTTACAGCAGGTCTTTTTTTAATCGGTTGGATTGTTGACTTATTTTTAATCCCCTCAATGGACTCAGAAGCTGACGCCAAATACACAAAGGGTGAAATTGACTATAATATTTCCTGGATACTTTTAAGTTTTTTAGGGGTGTTTGGAGTGCATAGATTTTATATGCGTAAATACATCACTGGTATTTTGTACCTTCTTACCGGCGGCTTGTTTTTAATCGGCTACTTGTATGATTTGTGGACTTTAAATGAACAAATCACCATTCAAAATAAAAGGCTTACAGCAGAATGATCACCGCGGATTTTGACGTGTCGAAGTCGCTTGATCTTCTTTTGCAATGCTGGGATCAGGCTAAAAAAAACTACGCACTTGTCTTGGGCGTTTCAATCCTTGGCTTTATTTTACACAAAGTGGTGTCAGTGATTCCTTTGTTTGGATTTATTTTGTCTCCTGTTATTGCAGTCCTATTGTATGCAGGGCTT
>JAKUPT010000084.1 GCA_022450595.1 Bdellovibrionales bacterium | reverse complement strand
TTTGCAGAGGACACTCTACAGCCTGTGGAAGATGAATTTGCACAGCTTTCCCAAGATGATCTTGCTGAAGAATTTCCAGAAGATTTCGGTGAAGAGTTTGCTGAGCCTCAAGCTAAAACTCAAGACCCTTTTGCAGAAGAAGACCCTTTTGCCGGTGAGGACCCCTTTGCTGGAGAAGACCCTTTTGCAGAACAACAGCCGTTTGCTGAAGAAAACCCATTTCAAGAAGAAATCAATCAACAAGATCTATTTGCGGAAGAGCCTGCACCACAACCAGCTGTTGAGCCAGAATTTGCAGAACCTCAAAATACTTTTGAAGAGCCAGCTGCGGAAATGATTCAAGTCACAGATATAAATTTTCTTGGCAATGAAAATGGCGGCACTGTTGTCGTGAAAACTTCAAAGCCTGCCAACTACACAACAAGAACAAACTCTGGTACCAATCAGTTTATTATTGAAATTGAAAATGCAAAACTTCCAAAAAGTTTGCAGCGCCCTTTAATAACTAAAGACTTTAACTCACAAGTGGCAGCCGTTCAGGCCTATCAAGACACCGGATCCACTGTGGCTCGTATTGTCGTGCAAATGAAGTCTCAAAAAATCCCCTTAGTACAAGCTGAAGGTAATTCTCTTTTAGTTATGTCCCCAGAGCCCACTCAGGAAGCCCCTATGGTGGCCGACGTCCAACCGCCCGTTACCAATAGCGCCGAAGACTCGGACTCTTTATCTTATGACACAGAAGCTGCAAGAAAAGATGAACAAATTCTACAGGCTCAATCTTTAGAAGAGTTTTTAATGGGCAATAATAAATTTTATGGCCGCAATATCTCGATTGAAACGGGAAAAGACGCTGATGTCAGAGATGTTATTAACTTTATCTCAGAGCAAAGTGGAGCAAACATTGTTATATCTGAAGATGTTGGCGGTACTATTCAGATGAAGTTACGAGAGGTGCCCTGGGATCAAGCCTTAGTGATTTTATTAAGGTCCAAAAAACTAGGATACGTCAGACAAGGCAATGTTTTAAGAATTTCAACACTTGAACAACTGTCTGCTGAAACGAAAGCTTCAAAAGACATCATAGAGTCTCGACAAAAACTCAATCCACTTATGGTTAAGGTGATACCGATTAGCTACTCAGAGGTGGAAGATTTAGCCAAACAAGTAAAAGAGTTTTTAACTCCGAACCGAGGTTCTGTCATTGCTGACAAGCGCACCACCTCGTTGATCATTCGCGACACCGCTGAAACATTGACTAAAATTACAAGACTTGTAAAAGAGCTCGATATTCCACCAGCCCAAGTCATGATTGAAGGTAAACTTGTTGAGGCCAGTGAGAGTTTTCAAGAAACCTTTGGTATTGACTGGGGATTCTCAGGACGTGGTGAAAAAATAGGTACTGGTCCCAATTGTCAAGATATCAATTTGCAAACTGGGATGAATATTACAAACCTGGGTAAAAATACAGCCGTGGGTAATTTTTCAATTAGAGCAGGGGTTTTAAAGTTTTTTGGAAATCTTGATGCCCGATTGGCCTTGGAAGAAACAAATAACAATATAAAGGTGATTTCTTCTCCAAGAATTATGGCTATGAATAAAGAGGAAGCAGAAATTAATCAATCTGGAGAGGTTTTTACAAGAAAAACTGTTGTGGACCAAAATGGAGCTCCACAAACAGAAAATATACCACGTTCTTTTAATGTAAGTATGAAGGTGACACCTCAAGTGACAGCTGAGGGCTCTGTAATTATGGATGTGGAGGTCCAAAGAGAATTCCCCGGCCCTGCTGATACAAACACAGGTGAGCGACCAATTAATAAAAGAGAGGCTAAAACTAAGACCTTGGTCAAAAATGGCCAAACCGCAGTTATTGGTGGTATTTTTCAAAATGACACCACCAGCTCCGAGTCTGGTGTGCCAGTGCTAAAAGATATTCCTTTTGTCGGATGGTTGTTTAAGTCGAAAAATACAACTATAGAAAAAACAGAGTTATTGGTGTTTTTAACTCCAAGAATTATGAACTTGCAAGATCAAGATATCGATATGAACCTACTTCAAAAAGCTCAGGCGGTTCAAGGTATAGAGTTCGACGATGTTGAGCAGAAAAAAGAAGGCCAAAAAGCTCAAGAAATTCTTAAGTAAGAACTGATATAGGTTTTAGATAAAGTTTATACTTTCTATTTAAATTATAAAACCTGATTGTACTAGATAAAGACTATCTAACAAGGTGTGATTTGGGATGCGCTATCCCTCTTTATATTAAAGTATTCATCATTCTTATTAGACTTAGAGGTGGTTGTGAGGTGAGATAGATAGCATTAGTTATACTTTTAAATCTAATTGTTTTCTTTAATGAAATGATAGAACTATAAAGAGTTATTGCTGAGAGAAGCTTTTTAGGAAATTAAAGGTTTGTTTTTACCTTGCATTGAAAAAGAATTCTCTAGAAAAACGATCAATTTGTATTGAAGGATTAACAGGATCACTTATATACCCTTTAGCGGTGAGTTTTATTGAGTATGAAAGGCCTTGAGCCTTAGGGTTTAAATTACCTACATTAATTGTATAATTAGATGTGACTGAGGGAGAAACAAATAGCAAATAGGGAGGGGTATCTACCGGCGCAATAGTGATATTGTCAGTTTTAATGCCACCATTAGTTGATGAGCTTGTGGCTTCAATGATAAAGCCAACCACGACGATACCATAATCAGTATTATCATTTTTAATACTAATATTCGCTTGAAAATAATTTTTTGATAATGTCACAGTATCGCCGACAGCGTCTTGATATTTATAGTCAAAATCATAAACAATGGGTTCACTAGGTTGAATCTCAATTCCAACTTTTTCAACCCTAGGGTCAGGATCTTCATTAGAGCAACTTAGCAACCCAAGAAACAAACTACTTAAGACTATTAGTTTCTTACCGATGTGTATCATATTGATATTAGCTCCTTCATGCTTATCTATAATTATTTCATAATATGAAGCCTTTGCAAAGGAAATTGTCCCTGAGCTTATTTTGAGACACTTTACAGAAGCTTTTTACTTGTAAAAGCCTAAACCAAGACCTAAATATTGCAATTGTATGGATTTATTTTATTCACAACAAAAAGACCTTCCCTTAGCTGAGAGTTTAAGACCTACTTTGTTTAAAGATTTTGTGGGCCAAGAACACATTATGTCTAAAGACTCTAGTTTTTATCAGTTGGTTTTTGAGCAAAAAAAATTAAACAATTATATCTTTTGGGGGCCTCCGGGAACTGGCAAAACCACTTTAGCCAGGTTGATTTCTAAAGTTTTTAATTTTGAGTTTATCGAAGTCAATGCCATCAGCACAGGAGCTAAAGCCTTAAGAGAGCTTGGGGCCGCAGCACATGAAAAAAAGCTTATGGGTCAAAAAACAATAATCTTTATTGATGAAATTCATCGTCTTAACAAATCCCAACAAGATGTATTACTGCCATTTACAGAACGTTCTGATTTTTATTTGATCGGTGCAACAACTGAAAATCCAGGCTATGAAATCAATGCGGCCTTACTGAGTCGTTGTCGAGTTGTGGAGTTTAAAAGCTTTACTGAGAAAAACTTAGAAAGTCTGCTTGAAAGAGCTTTGAGTTCTAAGGAGTTATCTTTTACGGAGCTGTTCACTGATGAGGCTGCAAAAAACGCTTTTATCACTTCAAGCCTAGGTGATGGTAGAAAGCTGTTGAGTCAAACAGAAATGTTGTTGGAGCTTTATGCGAAAGACGCAAGGTTATTTCCTTTAGATAAAATGACTTTATTTGAAAAACTAGATAGCACTCAGCTTTATTATGATAAAACCGGTGAGGAACATTATAATTGTATTTCAGCTTTTATTAAAAGCATTCGAGGCAGTGATGCCGACGCTGGGCTTTATTATATGGCTCGTATGTTAAAAGCTGGTGAAGACCCGTTTTTTATTGCTAGACGTCTTGTGATATTGGCCTCAGAAGATATAGGAAACGCAGACCCTAGAGCTTTAACCTTGGCAACCAGTGGTCTTCAGGCTGTGGAGCTTGTTGGTATGCCTGAGGCGGGGATCAACTTAGCTCAGGTGGTGACCTATTTAGCCTCAGCTCCAAAATCTAATAGATCCTATAAGGCTTATAAAAAAGCATTAAGTGTTGTTGATGAAACCGGACAGCTTCCCATTCCTAAGTCTTTGAGATCTTCAAAAAACAAGGTGGCCAAACAGCTGGGCTATGGAGAGGGGTACAAATATTCGCATGAGTTTTCTAAAGGCTGGACGGAGCAACAATTTTTGCCGGATAAAATTAAAGACATAAAGCTGTATGAGCCTGTTGAAAGAGGCTTTGAAAAAAATATTTTGGAATATCAAAAATGGCTTAAAAAATCCTCTCAAGCCGAAAACTGATGATTGAGCATAGCAAATTGGCTGATCCAAGCTCGTTCTTTGCTAACCTCAAAACCAATTCTTTCAGCACCATCTAAAACACTAAGGTAAAGCTTTTTTAAAACTTCCACTTCAATATGGCTATGATGGCTGTCAAAAGAATCTTCGATGGCTTCAATCACGCTGAGCATATCAGGTGTTGTAACAACCTTAGGGATTTTTTCCATATCCAGATCATAATTATTAATAGGTTTAAATCCAACCAATTGATCTGTGAGTAAAAGCTTATCATCGCCAAGGAAGTTTACTTGTAAAAAGTTTTGCCCGTCGGCATCTACTCTTTGTAGTACGGACTCAATATTTGATTTGTTGATTTTAAGTCTTTTACTATCTATTTGTTGAACAATCTCCACCCAGTCCGAACTTTCTTGGCCAAGGTTTAAGCCCTTTGAGCTTTTTACGTAATCTATGATGACATCAAAATTTTTGGTTTCTTCTAGTGTAGACAAATTCTACTCCTTAGTTGTGTTATTGAAATTATCGAACAATCGCAATTTGAACTTAAGGTTTGAGGTGAGATTTATAAACTTTGATGTACAAATGGATATTTTTGAGATAAATCTAAAAAGAACTGTTTAAAAAGTGATCAATATAGGGTGAGTTTATGATTGTTTCCAGGTGGCAAGCGCCAATTGTGCCAGATGTCGACCAGATCAAATTAATGTTTGAAGCGGAAGGGCTTGTTCCTTTTGAGGAAGTCATTGAGCCTCAGCAAGATATAAAAGACCACCGACATCCCTTTGATGAAGTAAGAATGGTTGCAAAAGGCGAGCTGCATTTAAATGTGGCGGGAAACATGCTTTTATTACGACCTGGGGATAAAATTGTTATCCCATCAAATACTAAACACTCTAAAAAAGTTATGGCCGAAATAGCTTGTACTTGTATTTGTGCTCACCGATCCTTTTAGACTTGTTCACCTTTAAGCTCTTAATTTCATAAATGTAATTATGTGCCATGGCTGGGCGCTTGCAGGCTTTTTTACAAATTTTTAGAGTTCACCACATACTGACAAAATGAATTCAGCGACATTTAGATTGAATGTTTTTAATATCATTTGATAAGCCCACTTGTGTTAAAAAAACTGTTTCTCTAAGACCTAATCATTAAAATTGTTTCCTTCATTTCATGTTAAAAATCATATAAACTCATTCTTGTTCTATTATTCTTAAAGGGAAGCCAAATGCATTTGCCAAACCTAGTTTATGATTTAGGGCTTATTTTAGCCTCAGCAAGCTTTGTATCACTGATATTTAAGCGCTTTGGTCAGCCACAGGTCTTAGGCTATTTGTTTGCTGGCTTTTTAGTGGGGCCACACTTCGAGTACATTCCTTCAGTGAAAGAGGTGGATAGCATAAAAGTATGGGCAGAAATAGGAATCATATTCCTACTGTTTGCCCTAGGGCTTGAGTTTAGTTTCAAAAAAATGGCCAAGGTTGGGGGCGGGGCCATCACAACTGCAGTGATTGAAACTACAGGTATGTTTATGATCGGTTATTTTGTTGGACAAACACTGAACTGGTCCAACATTAACAGCTTATTTTTAGGAGGAATGCTGGCGATCTCATCAACAGCTATCATCTTAAAGACTTTTGATGAGTTAGGTTATAAAAATCAAAAGTTTGTGTCTCATGTGTTTGGTGTCTTAGTCATTGAAGATTTGATTGCCATTATTTTAATGGTGGCATTTTCTACTTTAGCTCTAACCAATGAGCTTCAGGGGCCTCAGTTGGCTTTTACTCTGGTGAAGCTTGCTTTATTTATCACGGCTTGGTTTTTTGCAGGAATTGTTTTACTACCTCTTTTTCTTAAAAAAATGCAAAAGCACTTTAATGAAGAGAGTATTTTGCTTTTCTCTATTGCCTGTTGCTTTCTTTTAGTGATTCAAGCGGTCTCGTTTGGTTTTTCTCCCGCCCTTGGTGCTTTTGTTATGGGCTCTGTGTTCTCAGGTACGGGGCTTGTGAATAAAATCGAGGAAAACATTAAGCCCATTAAGGCGCTTTTTTCCGCAGTCTTCTTTGTATCAGTCGGAATGTTGATCAACCCAGCTGTAATCGCGTCGGACTGGCCTCTGATTTTAGGTCTATCAGCGATTGTTATTATATTTAAGTCAGGCTTATCAACTATTGGTTCTCTTAGCTCCGGTATGGGGTTTAAAAACAGTATTTTAAGTGGGTCTGCTTTATCTCAAATTGGGGAGTTTTCTTTTATAATTGCCACGATCGGCCAAATATATGGTGTTATTTCTGACAATCTTTATCCAATCATTGTGGTGGTGTCGGCGGTTTCTACATTTACAACCCCTTACTTGATTAAATCAGCCCCTCAAGTGGAGTCTTTGGCTAAAAGTTTTTTGCCAGTAAAGGTTGTTAGTTTTTTAAATGACTACAGCTTTAGTGCGGTAAAGCTTTCTTCCAATCAATTATGGTTTCAGCTTTTAAAATCTTATGTAAAAAAAATTATTCTGTTTGCCTCTATTATCACAATCATTTTATTGGTTTTAAATATTTATCTTGATCAATACATTGAACAAATATCTGACATTGAGTGGCTGACAAAGTCCATACACATATTGGTTGGTGTGGTGTTAGTGTCTCCTTTTTTATGGGCTTTGGCTTTAAAGCCTTTTGACACTCAGGTGGTAAAAGAGTTGTGGAATGACAAATGGATGCGTGGTCCTGTATTGCTTTTAGAGCTTTTAAGGCATGTTGTGACCACCTTAATTTTAATCGTGTTTTTAAGTAAGTTTATTCACTCTTATTGGTTTTTAGTTTTTGCACTGATTGTTGTCGCTGTGGTGGTTTATTTGTTTTCGAGTCGTTTAAATACAATGTTTATTTGGTTCGAGAGAAGGTTTCATGATCATTACTTTGAAGACTCCCAGTCCTTGAGATCAACTAGTCCGGATTTAGCTCCATGGGAAGCTCATATTGCTGTGATTGATATTCCTCAAGATTCCGATCAATTGGGCTTATCTCTATATGAGCTCAAGGCCCGTGAAAAGTTTGGGGTGATTGTAGTGATGATTGAGCGAGGTGGTGTGAAAATACCAGCCCCATCTAGAGATGAGAAGCTCTACCCTTATGATAAAGTTTATGTCGTCGGCAGCGACTCCCAAGTGGAGCACTTTCAATCTTTTATAGAATCCCATGACAGAACCGAGGCTGAGTCTCAAGCCATACCAAACGAATTTCAGTTGAAGCCTATTGTGTTAGAAGAGGATTCAAATCTGGTCGGTAAAACCATCATAGGATCGCAAATCAGAGAGCAAACACTGGGGCTTGTTGTGGGAGTAGAAAGAGATGGAAAACGTGTGATATCCCCTCAAGCTGACTATAAATTTGAGGCTGGCGATTTGGTTTGGGTCTTTGGTGATCACAAAAAGCTAGAAAATTTGTTTTTTAAGCCGGCCACCTCGTAGTTAATCCTCTCTTGTCATTTAAGATCTCTTAGAATAGGTTGTGGTAACTTTAAGAGGTGATTTGTGAAACATAATATTTTTCTGTTTTTATTTTTTTTACTTTTAAGTCCTATGGGCTACGCTCAGTGTGAAAACCATAAACTTTCTATAAAGGTGTTTATTTCGAGTCAGTCGTTAGATACAGCTTATAACAATGGGGCTGTGTTTTTCTCTGGAGCTGATCATATTGAGGTTATAGAAAAATCCACCAACAGATCTCATGTTTTTAAAAACGCCACTCTGCATGACGATCAGGCTGGGCAATTTAAGTTAGTTGCTCCTAGTTCTTTTAATCCAAAAATTGTATTCACTCACGATCACGAGACCTCGTATTTTGAAGGGCTGTTTGGCAACTTTAAGGGTGAAGACATTATCTACGACCTTTCTGGCTTAAAATGCCACTGGAATGAACTATTTGAAGTCATCTAATATATGAATCTTTTTCCAAGAGTGCGTCTTGGTTTAATTTCAATTTCTTAGTTTGACCACAAATTGTTTTAAATCTCCTAGGAGTCGGTCACAATATTACCTCAATTGGGGGGTGATATTGTGCGGGGGATTCTGTGTTGTTTAATCGTGGTGTTTTCTCTTACTGGCTTTTCAAGTGCAGAAAACACTCAGTTTTCTTTTAATAAAGCCAATATTAATGCTTTATCGGCCCTGATTTGCTCGCTTCATACCAGTCTTAGTGCTGACTCTGGGCGTGCTGATGAAGCTCTTTATTTCCATAAATTTTATATTTTAAATAGTTATCCAGCCTCCGTAAGTGTTCAGGGGCTATGTCAGTCTTTGTCCTGGGAGGCTGAAAATAATTTTGAGATGAAAACTGTTTCTAAAAATAAACTCAAAGGCCAGGTCGATAATTATAAGTTTTATGTGTACTTTAAAAACATTAAAAGAGTTTATAACAATAAAGTTCAAAAGCTTTTTGTATTAGAGAAAATCACCATGTTTCCATCGCCAAGTTTGCTGCCAGATGGATTGGCTGATTTTTTAGAGCCATCTTTTGAGCAAATATCAGTACAAAAAATTATTCCTCATAAATCCACTTGGAAAAATAATTTTAACGATCAAATTAACTTTAGAAGTGATGAGTTCAATAGAAGCCTGCTTGGTTTTGTGATGTTTGAACATCAAGACCACTTATTTCTCGATGCTGTTCCCACTTTAAATTTTCATACCGGAAAATACCGAAAACAAAAAGACAGAGCTCAGGCCGTTTTTATAAATAAAAACTCTAATCACATGTATGGCTGCTCTCAGTTCACCGACTCAACATCTTCGGCGTACAAGATAACTTCTGATACATGTAGGTCTTTAAGGTTTTAATACACCAAACTTTATTTATCGTAGATCTCACCAGGTACAATGATATTTATTAAAACAATAGAAGCTTTTATTTAGATCTTTACATTGCCATGTTTAAACAGAATCGATTAGCTTAATCTTTTATTGTGAGAGTTGAGCAAGTCTATTGTTACGGGGGCTTTATCTGCCTTAATTCAGTGTAACTGTACGGTGGTTTAACTGTGGCTAGAAAATTCATACATACACTTGGACTGAAATACCAGTAAGGTTTGTTAAAACATAAACTCTTTGTAGGTTTAAAGGCAGTTATTTTTTTTAATAAAAATAGAAATAAATTATTTTTATCTAATATGGAATTAAAGGTTTATGGCTTCTTAACACATTTTCCTCATGGTTTGGAGGTAGCCGCGAGAAGGGGGGCACGTATACATTGTAATATTCAAAAATAATTCACAATTGAAAGTTTGAACTGATTATCAGTTAATTATACTTTTAATAAATAAAATAAAATCTCTATATATAAATATGAAAAACAAGTTTGCTTTAAGGTTTTTAAAACTCATAAAAAGAAATTTAAGAGGTTTAATATCAGAGCTGGGTATTGATTTCTTTATATAGTGATAGAATTCATAGTAATTTCAGTTATTCTCTGTTTATTAGTTAGGTGAATAGAGGTGTGCGGGTGATATTTAGAAATTTTGGCTGTCTTTTTAGACCCATTCTGGGTAAATTGAGCGAAAACATTTACAAAAGCTGCTAGTTTTAAACGCATGCAGGACCTAACTGCTTGATATCATTGGGAATTGAAAATAATATAACGCATTGCGATTGCTGATATAAAAAGTTGACCGAATCTGCGAATTGAGAGATTCTCCGAGGCCTCAACTTTGGGGGTATAGCTCAGTTGGGAGAGCGTCTGATTTGCATTCAGAAGGTCGCAGGTTCGATCCCTGTTACCTCCACCATTTGGGAATCTGATGGGAATCGGTCACTCAGTTTGACGCAAAGAGTTGGTCAAAAAAACTTAAAAAAAAGTTTGACCCGCTTCGAAAAACTGAGTTAAAAGAATCCCTCGCAAGTTTGTTCTTTGAAAACTGAATAGCTAAGAGCCAAATGTGTTTTGGGCTCATATATATAGTATGAGTTCTTAATACCTCGCAAATTTTATGCGATTTTTAATTTAATGAATAGTTTAGATTTAAACTTACAGTTTTAACTGAAGAGTTTGATTCTGGCTCAGAGCAAACGTTGGCGGCGTGCCTAATACATGCAAGTCGAACGAGAAGTACCTTCGGGTATGGACAGTGGCGCACGGGTGAGTAACGCGTGGATAATCTGCCTTCAGATGGGGAATAACTAGCCGAAAGGTTGGCTAATACCGCATAAGACCACAGTATCTGCGGATACAGGGGTTAAAGATTTATCGTCTGAAGATGAGTCCGCGTCCGATTAGCTTGTTGGTGGGGTAAAAGCCTACCAAGGCTCCGATCGGTAGCTGGTCTGAGAGGATGATCAGCCACACTGGGACTGAGACACGGCCCAGACTCCTACGGGAGGCAGCAGTAGGGAATATTGCGCAATGGGGGAAACCCTGACGCAGCGACGCCGCGTGAGTGATGAAGGCCTTAGGGTTGTAAAGCTCTGTTCTGCAGGAACAAAAAAATGAGTGTACTGCAGGAGAAAGGACCGGCTAACTTCGTGCCA
>JAKUPT010000083.1 GCA_022450595.1 Bdellovibrionales bacterium | reverse complement strand
TGTCATATCCCAAAGACATCTCTTGATTGGAGTAGTCCGGTTTTTGCCAAGGTCTTGAGTGACTGACGGTGTTGAGGTCAAATATATCTCTAAACCCGATTAAACTCTCGTAGGAGTTAAACTCTGGGTTGTGAAGAGTTTGAGCAAAAGAAAAGTTAAAACAAAGTAAAAGACTTAAAAGCATACTACTCTCTGTAAGTGACAAGCTCTGCGGCTATTTCATCAAAAAGTTTTTGAGCGGACCATCTGTGACGATTGGGTCCATTATAAATCATTGCAAAGTCATATTCTAACCCCTGGGGGTTAGATGCGTAACCCGCAAGCCCACACACTCCACTCAATAAGCCAGTTTTAGCACGCACCCAGCCTTTTACATCTTTAAATCTGTTTTTTAAAGTGCCATCCAAACCGCCTATTGGAAGTGAGCTGAGATACTCAGGGTAAATTGGAAAGGCATTTTTAATCTGATCTAAAACTTTCACCATAGCCTGTGGGGTGACTCGGTTAATGCGTGTCAGTCCTGAAGGGTTAACTAGTTTAAAGTCTTTGCCGTCTTTTAATCCAAAAGCCTCTAGCTGCTCACGAATCAGTTGTAAGCCCCAAGCCATATTGCCAGGAGTGTGACCTTTGTAGGCCGCTAAGTTTTTTGTCATCATTTCGGCCACGTAGTTGTTTGAAAACTTCATGATGTCTTTAACAATCTCTGCAATGGGTTTGCTTTCAACTTCTGCCAAAACTTCGGCTCCATTGGGTGTGTGTCCTTTTACCACTTGGCCTGTAACTGTAATATCTCTTTGCTTTAAAAAACCCTTTAACTGCTCGCCACTCCAGTAGTCAGGATGGGTGATTGAGCGGTACACCACCTTTTCAGGATCATTGGATTCAATGCGGCCAGAGATTAAAATAGTGTTTTTATTTTCACCGTTTTTAATGCGAGCTACATTCACTTTAGTGCCTTTGCCGGGGGCCACAGTTTTTACTTCGCCCCTAACATTTAAATAGTCACTCACAGGGTCGAGAGTGATCTTTGCCTGTTTGCCAACTTGTGTGGGACGAACGTAAACATTTACACTGTTCCAATTAAAAGACATGGCTCCAATGGGTGAGTCATAGGCTCTTGAAACTCTTTCGTCACCACGGCTGGGGTCAAAGCGTTGTTGATCAAAAAAGTGATCATCGACGATAATATTGCCTTCTACTTTTTTTATTCCACTTCTTGTGAAGTGATTCACTAAAACCCACATGCTCTCAGACACAAAGCCTGGGTCGCCTCCCCCAACAAGGTATAGGTCTCCCTTGAGCACTCCGTCTTCGACTTTAGCTGAAGAGGACAGTATGGTTTTAAATTTATGATCTAAGGCAATAGTGTTTAATACTGTGGAGGCCGTTAATATTTTTGTCAGTGAGGCTGGGTTCAATTTTTTCGTTGAGTTTATACTGTAAACCGTTTTAATGCCCGTGTCTGTTTTTCGCTTGATCAAAATACCAAGATCAGAAGCTGACACTGGGCTTTTTTGAATGAGCCTTGAGATTTTTTTTGAAAGATCTGATTTTAATTCTACCTCTTCAGACTTAGGTTGAGCATGTGCACAAGAAATGACAAATAAAAATACAAAAGTTAAAGACCACTTCATACTTATCCCCTTTTGAAAATAGCCTACCATAACAAGATCTAAAGTTCAGTCTAGATTGAGCGTTTTTCTTTGGCCATCATAGATGGGGTTGATAAGATAATTTGATGGAACAAAGTGTTAGTCGTCGTGATTGGTTGATTATATTTTCTGCAGTGGTTTTAGCGTGGGCAATAGACTACGTGGGCAAACAGTGGGCCTTGGATAATATCTTTAAAGTGGAGTTTTGGGGTCCGTTTGGATTGGTTCTACATCGTAACCCCGGGGCTATGCTCGGTATGTTCTCAGACCTGCCCCCGGTGCTGAGAATTGTGTCTCTTTCCACTGGCGGTGCGTTTTTAATCTTTGTGTATGCAGCCATTCAATATTTACTCCCCTTAAGGTTTTTTACTCTCAGACTTGGTATGTCTTTGCTTTTAGGGGGCATTTTGGGCAATGTTACCGATCGAATCATTTGGGGCTCGGTGGTTGATTTTTTACTTATAGGCTCTCCTGAAATGTCCACACCTGCTTTTAACCCGGCCGATGCCATTCAGTGGGTGGGTTATTTTATGATCGTCTATGCTCTGATCAAACACGGAAAGCACCTGTGGCCCTCGGAAAACTCTCGAAAACAGTTGTGGATCAATCCAAGCTTTCAAATCAGATATTGTTTAAAATTAATGGGTATTGGAGCAGCTTTTTCTATTATCTCAGGTGTATTTGCTTTTACATATCTTAAAGTAGTGATTGATGACTTGGTGATTGGAGCTCCTTTTTATATTGAAAAGAAGTTTATAGTTCCATTTATGTTCACCTACGGTGTGATCTGTTTAAGTTTTATTATTATGCTATTTTTAATTGGTCGTATATTATCTCACAGAACTGCCGGACCTATTTTTGCCTTTGAAAACTATATTAAAGATCTTATTAAAGGCAATGATCGTAGTTTTAAACTCCGACAAGGTGACGAGTTTAAACACTTAGAAGATGTGGCTGAAATCATTCGACCACATTTACTGAAAGCGGACATTGAACTGCCAAAGGGAGCTTTTAAAAATGTTCCTGAGCAGTTAGAGTTAGATATCCAAAAAGTCGACGGAGGCGATTCGGTCTAACTGATAGCGCTTTCGTCTGTCTTGCCCGTCTTCATATCCCACAAAGTAATCACCATCTGGGTTTCTTACTAAGCCAATGGGCTTTATCACCCGTGACTCTCCTGGACGAGAGCCACCTAAGTAGTTAAGATCTACTTTTTGCCCGCGCTCAATGGCATCTATTAAGCGTGATAGGTGTTCGTTTCGCCTTAAATCTAAAATAGAAAAGTCATCCCAATTAAGTGGTTTTTTTTGAATGCTTAACAGGTCTTGTATGGTGAGATCACTGCGATTTTCTAAGCATTTTAATAGTAGCTCTAAACAAGACTCTGCATCATCTAAAGCTCTGTGGGCATTTCGCTGAGGAAGTCCAAGGTGCTCGATCAAAGTTTGCAGTTTATGGTTTTTACTCCCCTGGATCAGAGCCCTTGAAAGCAAACTGGTGCAAACAATGGGCTGTGATTGTATGTGAATGTTTTGTTTTTCAAAATCGTAGGCCAAAAATCCAAGATCAAAAGGTGCATGGTGAGCAGTGAGCACACTGCCTTGAATGAACTTATAAAACTCATGCAGTTTATCACCAATTGGGGGCGCGTTTTCTACCATCTCGTTGGTGATATTATGAATGGCTATGATAAAATCGCTCATTTGATGGGTGGGCTTAATTAGAGTTTGATAGCGATCAATGATTTTACCATTTTTCCACTTTACAGCCCCAATTTCACAAATCTCAGCATTTAGGGGATAAGCACCAGTTGCTTCTAAATCCATTGCCACCCAAGTGCAATCAGACCAGCGCTTTGACAAATAAGAATCCATAAATTTCCCAGCAATTTGAACAGATTTTAATTAATCAATGATTTAATTATTCGAATTAGATTATAATAATTATTAGTGCATAACATAAATCTCATAAGACTGTAATAAAATAGTTTTTATGAGTGTATGACATAAATAAATCAACAGCTGGGGCTTATTGTGCGCGCAATCATCAAATTCTTCGCAAAAGAACACCTTTTTGGCAACCTCCTCACCGTTTTAGCCTTTATTGTTGGAATTATGGCTCTGATGTTTATCAGACGCGACCTGTTCCCCATTGTGGACTTTAAAACCACCACCATAAACACCGTTTTAGCCGGAGCCTCGCCGGAGCAGGTGGAAAAGCTGATTTTAAACCCTATTGAAGACTCTTTGAGAGAAGTGGATGGGATCAAAAAGGTCTTATCTACCGCCACAGAGAGTGTGGGGGTCACTATTGTGCAACTCGACCCCGATGCCAGAGACAGTGCTAAGTCCAACCGTGATCTTCGCCAAGCGGTGGACTCTATTGAGGACTTTCCTGATGATGCTGAAGATCCGGTAGTTAAGGAGCTTGAGTCCTCTCAAACCCCAGTGATCACTGTGACTGTGAGTGGGGATTTAAATGAGATCGAACTTAGAGACACGGCTGATTTTTTATACGATGAGATCTCAGAGCTTAAAGGTGTGGCGAAGGTTCAAAAGTTAGGGCTTCGAGATCGAGAGATTGTGGTTGAAGCTGACCGTGAAAAGCTACAACAACTGCAAATTCCTCTGATGAGTGTGGTGAGAGCCATTCAGTCTAAAAACTGGTCACTGCCAGCAGGTAGCATGATTAACAGCAACAATAACGAAGTGTTGATCAAAACCGAGTCTCAGTACTCAGAGCCCTCTGAGAGTAAAAACCAAGAGACCATCACTGAAATTCAAAACACCATTGTCACCTCAAACGACGCCGGTTTTAACACTCAAGTTAAAGACATTGCCACAGTGACACAAACTCTTAAAGAGCCCGAGCAGCTTTACCGAGCCAATGGATTTGACTCTATTCATTTAGTAGTACTCAAAAAACAAAATGCCGATGTTTTAAATCTTGTTGAAGACTTAAAAAGCAAAGTTGATAGTTTAAAATCAGAAGTAAAACCTGGCGTTGAATTAAATTATATTCGTGATTTTTCTACATATTTAAAAAAACGAATTAAGGCGCTGACTTCGAATTTGTTTTTAGGGCTATTTTTAGTAATTCTTGTTCTGTCTTTATTTTTACCTTGGCAGGTCACCTTAGTGGTTGCAGTTGGAATTCCTGTAGCTTTGCTTGCAACCATCTCTGCATTATATGCCATGGGGGAATCGATCAACTTAATTAGTCTTATGGGGCTAATTATCGTTTTAGGGATGTTGGTGGATGATGCCATTGTGGTGAGTGAAAACATTTGGCGGCACATTGAAGAAGGCGATGATCTTGAGGCCTCGGTGATTAGTGGAGCGCAAGAGGTGTTTTGGCCGGTGTTTGCCTCCATTATGACCACGATTTCAGCCTTTGCTCCAATGATGTTTATGACCGGTATTTTTGGGGAATTTGTTTATCAAATCCCATTGGCTGTGATTTTGGCTTTAGTGTTTTCTTTTATTGAAGTGTTTTTAATTATGCCCTCTCACTTTGCCTCTTGGGTTGGGCCATTTATTACAACTAAGCTTGATGAAATTAAACAAAAACGTAAAAACTCTCATACCAAATTTGATGGTTTTATTAAAAAATACCAAAAGCTTATTGCTTGGTCTTTAAACTATAGATACTTAATGCTCGTCGTTGCCGTGGGTATTGTTGGAGTTGCCATAGCTTTAAATGTTTTATTTGGTCGATTCATACTATTTCCTGGCGAAGGCGTGGACTATATGTTTGTTCAAGTGGAAGCCCAAAGAGGAACAAGCATTGAGCAGATGGAAAAAATTATTGCTCCTATCGAAAAAGATGTAGAAGCCATTGTTGGAGATAACCTAAAAGATTACAGCACCACTATTGGCATTATCCAAAAAGACCAAAATGATCCATTAACTAGACGAGGCAGTCATTACGCCAACATCCAATTAGGGCTTGTGCCATATAGTGAACGTGAATTTAGCGCACAAGACATTGCCAAAGTGATTAAAGACAAAATTAAAATGCCCGAGCAAGTGAAAACTTATAATGTCGAAATTGCAAAAGAAGGTCCTCCTCAGGGGCGTCCTATCTCTGTGGACGTAGTTGGTAAAAGTTTTGATGATCTTAGAATAATTGCTGATAAAATTAAAGACACACTAAAAGACATTGATGGTGTGTCTGACATTCGTGACTCGTTCACATTAGGTAAAGATGAGTGGCAAGTCATTCCAAAAGACAAAGAGGTTGCATCTCTTGGCTTAACTTCGGAAATGATTGCCCTTTCCGTGCGCTCAGCCTTTGAGGGGCTTGAAGCTTCAACCATACGAGACATTGAAGGCGAGATCCCTATTCGGGTGCGCTTAGAAAAAACCAAAGGTGATCCGTTACAATTACTTTCTAACACCACCGTGGGTAACAATATGGGGTTAAACATCCCCCTACCACAAGTGGCTGATTTTAAAAAAGTTCCCACGGTCAGTGCCATTAAACATAAAAATGGAAAGCGGGTGATTAACGTGTCCGCTGCTGTTGATCTAGATATCACAACCAGTGATGAGGTAAATGCTAAACTTAAACCTCTAATGCCAGAGCTTGTAAAAGATTATCAAGGCTACAGCGTTGAGTTTGGCGGAGAGGCCGAAGACACACAAGAGTCCATGCAATCTTTAGCTAGAGCTTTTATTATAGCCCTGCTATTTATTTTCTTTTTACTGATCACAACTTTTAAAAGTTTAATCCAACCTATACTGATTTTAAGCTCCATTCCTATGGGCATGGTTGGGGTGATTTTTGCCATGCTTGTGCATGGCAGACCACTGAGCTTTTTAGCTATGCTTGGTGTGATCGCTCTTGCCGGTGTGATTGTGAACAACGGCATTGTATTAATTGATTTTGTAAACAACTTAAGAAAAGAAGGCGAAGACTTAAACAGCAGTATTGTTAATGCCGTGGGTGTGAGAATTAGGCCTATCATTTTAACCACAACCACAACACTATGCGGACTTCTTCCCACAGCCTACGGTGGCACCATTGAAAAGTACTTAGGTTTTGGTGGCGGTGATCCATTTATTATACCAATTGCCCTCTCCCTTGGCTGGGGACTTGGGTTTGGCAGTGTTTTACTAGCACTGTTTTTTCCGGCTTTTATTCGAATCTCTGATGATATTAGAAATTTTGGTTTAAAACTTGTTTCAAAAGTTATGAAATAAAAAAAGGCTTATTGGTTTTCAATAAGCCTAGCTCTTAATGTTTTAATTTCGATTCAATTAATTTGTCCCCTGATTAGAGCGTGACTTAACTTTGTCGTAATACTCACTACGAGTTTTTAGTGAATCAGGAAAAAGCTCTTTTTGAATAGTCGAAGCTTTGATTTCATCTTTGCCTTTTGTTAAACAACGCTTTCTAGCAGCACAAATGACTTGTGAATTTAAAAGCTGCCCAATTTTATCTTGAACATAAAGACCAACAGCATTCATCTCCATTTCACGCTCTATCTCATCCAACATCAGATCAATATTGTTAGTCTCTGACATTAGTTGTGAAACGTTAATATCAATACCATTTATTTGCACTAACTCTGTTAATTTTTGAACGCCAGCGGCAGCCTTATCAGCTAATACTGCTGTTCGTTTTCTTTCGATATGGATATTTAAACCCTCTAATTTTGCTTGAAGCTGCTCAACTTTCTCTTGATTGGCTTTTTTTCTTGAATTCAATCTGTTTAAATTCAAGCGTCTCATTGCAGCAACACTCGCATCATCAAAATGCGACTCTGCTTTAATCTCTTTTTTACTGTCTTCTATTTCTGTTTCTAAAAGCTGAACAGACTCTTTAACTTGTGCAATTTCATTTTTTAAATTTATTTCTTCAGCTTTTAATTGCTCATAAGTTTTATCTTGAGCAAATAAGGCTGTTGAAAAAATCAGGACAATTACACAAGTTAAATGCTTCATTCTGCTGCTCCTACTCATTCGTCGATTGCGGTCTACGCTCTTTGTTGGTCAACTTGTTGATAAAGTTGTTGTAAACATCTAAGTTTTCTTCACCGTCACCGAACATGACCTTTAGTTCACGTTGTTTTTTGCCGTCAGATTTAAATTCCTTGTGCTTAATGCGGAATTTAATTTTTCCATCTGGGGCCTGTTGTGACTTAGGAATGGGCTTTTCATAGTCCATCACCTTGGTTCTTGCAAAAATATCAACTGTTTCATGCTCAAGACCAATCTCAACTTTTTTAGTGACAATGTCCATACGCTCGTTCAGCACCATTTGTGCTTGATCTTTTGAGTGACCAACAACGGACTCTTTATACATGGAGCTGTCCACATAAACATTTGAGTCTTCAAGCCCTGCAGTTAAGCCTTTTACTTTTTCCATAAGGCTAACAAACTGACCTGTGGGTCTAGCTGTGCCTGGAACAAACAAGTCTTTAGCTTCTAGTTCAAAGGCAATTTCATTACCTTGAACTTGTACATTTGAAGCCGTGTCACTTAATTGATCGGCGATATGGTGCATGACTACTTTTTTAGAACCCATGGCCATAATGTTTGGCGTGTAGTCTACAGGCTTAATAAAAGTCTGAAAAAACTTTAAGGGTTCGTTCACCAAGTCTAAAAATAACTTCTCTAGTGTGAGCTCCACACCGTAGTTGGAAAAGTTGTATTCAATGATACTTGGAGTGGAAAAGTAATCTGCCACATTCTTTTTTACTTCTTCAGATTGCGAGACAAGCCACATCACAAGGAAAAAGGCCATTAGAGCTGTCATAAAGTCAGCAAAGGCCACCTTCCAAGCACCACCATGGTGACCGGCGGCATTCACCGTAACTTTTTTTATGACAATCATTGGTTCTTTTTCAGCCAAAGCTTACTCCCTTATATTATGCGGCTTTTTTGCCTTCTTTACTTGCGGCATCTAATTCTTCAAAAGTTGGACGTTCTGTGGGGTAAATCGTTCGACGAGCAAACTCCACACACACCAGTGGGGGGGCGCCTCTTTGAAGAGCGACAAGAGCTGATTTAATACACATCATATAACGACCACTTGCTGCGGCATCGTTACCCATCTTTGCAGAAATTGGCTGTATATAACCGTATGAAAATAAAATCCCTAAAAACGTACCAACTAGGGCTGCGGCAACTAGACCACCAATGGTTTGTACCCCTTGGTCAAGATAGTCCATCGTATGTACAATCCCTAGTACGGCGGCAACAATCCCTAGCCCCGGCAAGGCATCCCCGACTGAGGCCACAGCGTGTTGTGCGGCGTGCTCTTCTTCGTGGGCCACTTTAATGTCTTGATCTAATAAATCATCCACATCATATTGAGTGAGATCTGCCGACAGTGTGATCTTCATCGTGTCGCAGAAAAAATCCAGTGCATGGTGATTGTTTAAAAAGGCTGGATAGGCTTTAAATATTTCAGAACTGTTGGGCTCTTCAATATGTTTTTCCACAGCCTGTGGTCCATCTTTTCTAAAGATTTGAAAAATTTGAAACATCATTTGTAACAGCTCTAAATAGTCTGCTTTTGTTGGAGGCTTTGCAAAAATCGCCTGCATGGCAAGCTTGATACTCAGCTTTACGTTGCTCATGGGGTTGGCAATTAAAAAGCCCCCAAGTGCGGCTCCACCGATGATGACCACCTCAAAGGGTTGCCAGATCACATGCAAGTGACCACCGGCTAAAACAAATCCACCAAACACACAAATTGTTACGACTAATGCGCCTACTATTCCCATAATATTACCTCAACAACCTCTTCGGCCATTTATGGGGCACTTTACATTTATTTAGCAAAATCTAGACTTTAGGACTTTTTAGCCAGACTTAGGTTGGATTTATAGTGAGTAATTTTCACTTTCAACACTTCAACACTTCAACACTTCAACAGTGTTTCAGTTTTTACACAAAATCGGCAAAGCTTCATCAAGTAAATTAAAACTATTTTTATTAAAACAAGCTCATTCAAAGGAGTTAACCATGAGATTAGTATTTATTGCGTTTTTAATATTTATTTTCACCCCATCAACCCATGCTGAGCGTGGAGAGTTCATTATAAGCATTGCAGCTGTTGCCAACAACACCATAGAGAATATCGAAAACAACGAAGAAGAAAAGGCTTACAATGTAGGGGCAGCGGTTTTGTTTGAAGCCAATGTTAATAGCTACTTCGGAATTGAAACGGGTGGGATACTGATTGACCGACAATATGATGTAAAGTCAGGGAGCTTAAGACTTGTAGAAAATGTTAAGCGTCTTCATATACCAATACTATTTAGACTCTGGCCTGCGGACTTTGTTTCAATAGCTGCGGGACCTTTTGCTTCGTTTAAAATTGGAAACACCACTAGGACCGTTGAAATTGGAAATATTGTGTCAGCCAACCTTGAGACCTCAGCCGACGAAGAAGCCCAATATGGATTAGATGCGGCTGTAACTTTTAACATTGCTGTTTATAATAAAACTGGAATCTTTATTGAGGGGCGATACTCCTCACCTTTTGAAAAAGAAGACAATGAGACCTCTGACGAGGCCACAGCCCTGGTTGGAGTGAAACTTAGTTTATAGTTATGGCTTGTTATGAACCAAATATCCATTGGCATAATAAGTGTTATTGCCATCAAGGAGTAAGTTGTAAACTCTCATTTCTTTATTATCAGTTTTAAGTTGATAACCGTTGAGATACTCTATTTCATTATCAAATCTAAGAAGCGTGTCTCCAATATCCATTGGTTTTCTGCTTACTAAATTTGGGTTTTCATGGTCTGTCATTGAGGGATCAAAAGAAGTCCAACCTCTCAAGGTTTTGAATGGATGCTCAGCTGTTACAAAAAATGGTCCACCATTTAGCGAAAACAAATACCTAGTTCCAAGTTTTGGCACTTCAAGGCCAATCACATTATTTATTTGACCATTTTCCCCGATGACACGGTCTCCAATTTCAACTTTTGAAATTTCTTTTAAGCTTCCGTCATCCATGATGACTTTTGTTTCAGCTGTAAAACAACTAGCAGTGTTTCGACCTGTCCTTACTTGAGAGGTAGCAACGGTTCCATTTATACAAGTGTTATCATAATAAGGTGTATTTTCCACGACCGCAAGCAAGACCGGTGCATGTTCTGCTAGTTTCACGGTGGTTGTAACTACCACAACTTTGATTAGTCGCTGCTGTCGCAACATCGCATTCATCTGTTCTGCTGTTATAATTGCCTGAAATGATGTCACACACATCTTTAGCTGTTGGCTTCACACTACATTTATTGGTCCTAAAATCATAAGTGCCATTCATTTGTTGGCAAAGGTATGCAACTCCAATTGAAGAACTACAACTGACAATTTGATTTGAAGAGTTTACTGCTACAG
>JAKUPT010000082.1 GCA_022450595.1 Bdellovibrionales bacterium | reverse complement strand
AATAAATTTGTATCATATAAAATCTCCTCCATTACCAATTTTATCGTTTGATAAGGCAGATGTGCTAAAAAACAATAGACTGATTAAGATTATATTTTTCATAATAATTCCTGTTCTTCATTAATTTTCGTTAGAGGAAAAAGTTGTATTGCCATTTTAAAAACCTCTTTATCGGTAGATTCAGTTTGTACAATCTCTAAAAAGTCATCTTGAAATTTTCGTATCAGTTCTTTTGCCTTTTGCATTTTATTAAGATCAAAGGGAAAAGTAATTGAAGTATAGTCTCTGTTTTCAACGGAGACTTCATCAAGTTTATCATGGGCAAGGTCTAAGGCTTCATGGTGGGATTTTTTAATCGCTGAGTTGATTAGGTCATCACTTGTTCTGTATTTAGTGACGGTTCTTTTGATGTTCCCCTGTTTGTCGATAGAAATCATTTCTAATCTTTTTAATAGTTCTAATGATTTTTTAACTTTAGCAACTGATAAACCTAGTTTTTTGGCAATCCATTCTTTATCACTTTTAAATGATTTGGTTTTAATTAAGTTTAAAATTGCAAAATTATGCCACTCACCAATCAAGTTGAAATGATCAACTTGCATTTTTATATAAGTAGGCTTTTCTTTTTTTAGAGCTTGTTTTTGTTCATGAATAATTTCTGATATTTCTTGTGGATCAAGGCTTAAGTTTTCAATTATTTTTACAGCTAATTTTTTTGATATATTTCTCTTCCCAAGCATTACTAAACTGAGAGTGCCAGGTGTAACACCTACTTTTTTTGAAAATGCACGGATTGAGTAGCCAGGGTTTCTACTCTTAGCTTCTAAATACTTTTCATGTAAGGTTCTTTGTAAGTTTTGTTGTTTAATCATGAGTAATAGATACACGCCTTTATTGATGCACTCAAATAATTTGGATACAAAGTGTATCTAAATTCCGATACGAATAATTTTTACATAGTTGGGTGTTCAGTCGGGCATCTACCTGTCTAACAGTGAGATACTTATTCATTAACTTCTGGACTTCGATTGAACGCTCAATTCTTAAGAATTAAGTTTTTTTTATAAAAAATTTCTTTTATTTTTTTCTTTATGGGGTTTTGAGTAAAATTTTTCTGTTCAATGAGATAATCGATATGAGTGTTTAATTTGTTGATAATTTTAAAGTAGTCTTCGGTTGTTTTTCCGTTAATGTCTCTAAGGACTAAATCTTCAAAGCTTGCAATCCACCGTGTTTTAGATAAATCAATGACAGGTTTATAATAATCTCGACAATATCCAGCGCGGCATCCGCTGGTAAAGATAAAGCTCAATTCCTTGCCGGTTTGAATGGTTGAACTTTCAGAAGCATAGTGTGGGCTGAGCTTGTACTCATTCAGAATGTTGTTGTCGAGTATTTTATTGCCTGGAAACATTAAGGCCACACGCTCCTTAACTTTACTGTCAGTAGCTGCGTGACCCTCATGAAGCACTCCTATTGTTGAACGATCACGTATAGAGTCCAAAAAATCAGTGGCTCTTGAGAAGCTAAACACGTTAATCTCAATTCCATTTTTTAAAGCTTTTACTAGAATGCTTTGATAGGCTTTGGCGACATCATATGTTTGTCCATGCATTTCTTGCCACCAAAACCGGCCCTCTTTTATATATTGTTTTTCAAAAGATTTATTTTTAATAAACATGATAGCAAGTATTAAGGGAGCATCTAGCAAATCTGATGGGCCTAAAAATGGAGATGAGCCAACAATAACAATTTTATTGGCTTTAACTGACATAGTTTCTTTTGGTGCAAAAATATTTGAGCAAGTGGTGGAAGCAACACAAATCTTTGAAAGAAAGATAGATAAAAATAGACAGATAAAAAGTAATTTTAATTGCATATTAGAGCAATAATGAGAAATGGGGCTAATTTCAATTTAATATCTTTTGTTTGAAAAGTTTGTATTAAGAACATTATTTATACAAGCTCCTGGGAAGTGATCTAGGCCCTCTTGAGCTTGTACGTCTGGCTATTTTGTTTGTTGGTACTTTAATAACCGCCCGGGAGTGATTTCAATTTCTCCAGTCACATCATAATCTCTTTTAGGATCTGGTTTATGGCTGAGTGTGGCCCATAAAATAACTCCGGCTAAAGCGCCGCCCAGGTGCCCGGTGTAACTCACGTTAGCCGTGTCGCCAAAATATTTGTACATAATAAAGTCTTTCAGAACATAAAAGGCTGCAACTACCCATACAGGAAGCCTTATCCAGCGCAGGGCCCTCATAAAGCCAACTCCACCACTAGTAAGCCTCATGGCATGAATGGCAGGAAATAAGTAGGCCAGGCGAGACTTAGGAAACTGTAGCGCATAATACACCATACAGGCCATAACGAGGCCACTTAAGCCTACATGAGGTTTTGAGGCACTGGCGCCACTGTCAAAACCTGCCATAAAAATTCCGGTGATAATGGGGGCTAAAAATAAAAAAGTGAAGTACTTTTTAGGGCCTAAGTTTTCTTCGATGTCATCAGAGAACATATTGAAAAAATATAAATTAAAAATAAGATGCAATAAGTTTGCATGTATAAAAATCGTAGAAAGCATATTAAGCCCTAAGTTTTTAAAAGGCTTATCCGGTATAAAACCAAAGAATTGCACTATAGCTTCTGAAGATTGGCTGTATACAAAAACACATAAAAGCATAATGGCAATGGATATCCATCCAAGCCTGGCATAACCATGCTCTGACATCTCACCGGGTAAAAGTAAGTAGGTCATAATCTCTCGCGAGTACTTCTCAGGTCCATCACCTACGAGGGCTTTTTTATCGGCCTCGTGTTTATCTTTTGAAATGAAAAACTCTGCAGCGGCCTCACCAGTTCGGCCAACCACCGTGGAGTCACCATGTTGGTTGATAAAGTCTTCAGGGTGAGGCACTTCATTGTGCTCATCGGGCTCTATAAATATCATATGACAGGCGCGGCAAACATCTACTGTTACTCCCGACATCCACTTGGGCTCTTGCACTGCGATCATTTTTTTAGTGCAAGACGGGCACCTATACTCAGAGGTTATTTTAATCAGGCCAGAGCGAACCCAAATCTCACGGGTACCATCTGCGCCAAGAAACTTTTTGGCACAAGCCACAGTTAGAGCACGCCCTCTTGAGTAGGGGCAGTACCACAAAATCCCACCCTTAGCCCGGGCTCTTTTCATTTTAAAACCAGATATTGGATCAATTAGCATAGTTAAATTCTTGCAGAATAAAAAATGTATGTCACATGTTAATTGTATATGAGTTATTGTTGGCTGGGCACTTTAGTAGAGTTGAATTAGGTTTGTTTGGTTTTGTTTTGATAAAGCAATATAACAGTTCAATGATTTATAATGCCCTGTTTTTTGTTGCAATGGCTGACTCCGACTTACAACTCACAATGGCCGGAGCTTTTTGAATCAACTGATCGTTTGTAATGGCCTCCACCATAAACAGAGCAAAGTCTATGCGCCGAGTTCGGTTGCTAGCTAAAATAGGATCACCCACATGCTCACTCCATACGGGAAGGCCCTCGCTGTCTCCTTCTTCCAGGTCACTGCCGCGAACAACGGTCCATTTTTTGTCAGAGGCAAAGATTTTATTGGTAGCCAACACCTGGTCATTCACATCAATTAAACGAAAGGCCTTTGCGATAGCCGAGACTACGGGCACAAGAAGCCTGAGCTTCCAATCGTAGACGTCTTTGCCGTCACGGCTGATATGCCAACCACAAGAAAAGATCAAACGCGCTTTGTCTTTTGAAAAATCAAGCACAGCTTGAGCTGTTTTTGAAGCATAATTATTAACACCCCAAGGGACAAGTACAGTAAGAACAGCATCACAGTCTTGAACGGCAGACCTGATCACGTCGCGGTCGGAAGTGAAGCCTGGAAAGATTGTGATTTTATCTTTAAACTCATCCAATTTACCCACACTTTTAGGCCGGCAGACGCCGTGAACCTCATAACCCTTTGCTAGGCAATGCCTAACCATATATTGACCCAATTTGCCAGAGGCACCGATGATGGCAACTTTCATCTGAATATCCTTATAAAGCTTTTTCCATAATAACAGTTAAGTAACTGTCATTGAGGCTTTGAAGCGTTCCTTTTATTTATGCCATTCTATTCGAGAGTTGTTAATGGGTCACTGATTTAGTTAATGGTATTGCTTGAGTCAAAAACATATTGGGTCATGTTTAAGTCAAAAAATTTGCTTCCAAATAAAGGGTGAATTTGAAAACTTAAATTTATGCCACGAACAATATTTTCGAAAAGATACTGACTCTTTAACGTGCTCGCTTTATTATTGAGATTAATCATATTAAAAAGAGTAAAAAAATGAGTTTTGAAAACTGCCCAAAATGCCAATCAGAAGATATTTATCAAGATAGTAACCTTTGGATCTGCCCGATGTGTTCCCATGAATGGGTGGAGCAAGAAAATAATGCAGACTCAGCCACTGAAGCAGAGCTTGAAGAGGGTGTGCGTGATGCCAATGGAAACCTGCTCACTACAGGCGACTCCGTTATTGTAGTAAAAGATTTAAAAATCAAAGGTTCCAGTGGCGTTGTAAAGGGAGGCACAAAGGTGAGAAATATCCGTTTAACAGATGCCGGTGATGGACACGATATAGCTTGCAAAATAGATGGATTTGGCAGCATTAACTTAAAGTCTGAATACGTACGAAAAGCCTAAGAGAACTGATTCAGATAAGTCTCTGATAGATCTATAAGATCATTTGAAATATAGTAAAATTAGAAATCATCAACTTGTATATGAGCTGTTAACATAGGTATAAGCCTATTAATGAACTTGATTCTACATTTGCTTTTATTTTCTATATTGGGATTTAGCACTCCTTCTTGGCTTGAAGTTAAGGAAGTCACAGTGCTGCCGGATCAGCAGATTTTTAAGGCCTGGAAAGAAGATATTTTTTCTACAAAAGAATTTTGGGCGATTAACGATAAAGAGCACTTTTTTGAATTTTTACACAAAAAAGGAGCAAGCCCTGAGGTCATTAAAAAATTGAACCAGTTTTATCATCCAGCAGCTCCTCATGAGCTTTTAGGCACTCTTTACTCTTTTTATGAAAATCCAAGGTCGGTAGAAGTTTTTTATCCAGTAAGTAAATTTAAATCAAAAATCCCAAATCCTATACTTGCAGAAATATATTCGTATTTGTCTTCAGAAAAGCGATTGCCACTGGTTCTTGCATTTCCTAGCTATCAGGAATTAAAAAATGAAATAAAAAGTATGAAGCTTCCAAGACTTTTATTAAAAAAGACTTTGCACTCAATTTACAAAAAAAATGATATGTACTTTGCACCCATCACACCTTCACTGTGGCCCTGGATACCGGCTGATTCACGCCATTATATAGTTAGTAAGCTCACTCAAAGCCTTAATACTGATGTGGCTCTTTCTGTTGATATAAAAATAGATAAAGATACAAACTTGGATAGGCTATCAAAACTGATTTCTGGCGACAGAGACCCTGGTTACATAAAAAAACTGTTGCAGGCATCAAGGCCTTCAAATATAGAAAAGCCTGTTTTTATACCACTTCAAGAGCTTCTTCATCCTTTTATTCAAAATAAGATAAATAGCTTTCATCTAACTGGTGGACCAAACTGTTACAATTGTGGAATTAACGTTCATAAAGAAAGTAACTTTACTCAAGAAATCACCTATCCAGATGAGCTCAAACAATCTCTTGAACAGCATTATATAAAGATTGAGAAAGCTCACACCTCACTGCAAACAGGAGACCTTCTACTTTACAAGGATAAGAGTGGTGATTTTGTTCATGTATCAACCTACATTGTGGCCAATATTGTCTTCACTAAAAATGGTGTGAATAAATTTAGCCCCTATATATTTCAAACCATAGAACATAATGAAAAGCTCTATTTTCCGGAAAATGATTTTGAATTAGAAGTTTATAGAATTAAAGATAACAATCTAGTTATGTGTTCTAGTTTATTTGGTTAAACTCTCGATTGTGATTATTTTTTCAAAGTGTAGTGAAAAACTTTTGAATGTATACTCTCATGCTTTTCAGCTATTTTTTAAGTTCTTGATAAACAACAAATGCAATTTTGTCATTTTGCAGGAGCTTTAAAAGAGTAAGAACACTTTCTGGAGGGTTGAGTGATTCTATCTCATGTCGAAGCTTTTCGACTCGATTCTCTGAAGAAGAATATTCTGACTGCAGAATCTTTAAAAAGCTCTTTTTAAGGTCTTTATCAGCCTTAATAGCAAGTATAAATTCTGCCAATTGATCGTATGCATCCATAAATATTTATCCTTTAAAACAATGAATTTATATAAGCTTTTCATATTAACTATTTTAAATCTAGTATAAATTCTATAAAGTATCGCAAGATAAAGTAAAAACTTTGATTCTAATTATAGCTCAGCTGTGCCAAGTAAATATAGCTGAGAAAACCCAATCTAGGTTATACTACATGTATAGATTTAGATTTTTAATACAGCCCAAAATTTGGATTCCATTTCCAGCAAAGATGGTCATAAATGGTCATTAAATATAAAGTTTTTGAGTATCTTAAAATGTGAACTTTTTTACAAATTCAATTAACAATTCTTATAAGATTTGAATTTCAAATAACTATATACTTCCCGTTAAAAGGGGGAGGAAAATATGCATTGGTACGTTATTGTTGATCGAAAAAAAGCAAGGATATATGACAGCTCAAGTAATCAATTAACTTTACTTAAAGAGCTTTCAAATCCATTGGCGGGCTTAAAAGAAAAAGATATGAGATACGACAAGCCCGGGAGCAGTTTTGCAAAGTTTAGCAAATCGCCGCCCCATAATCTTGACTCAAGAAAATCTCAAAGTGAAAATTCAGTAGTTGAGTTTTCAAAACAAGTCTCAGAATACTTAATAAAAAATGTGAAAAAGGTTAAGAACTTAGAGGTAAGCATTGTGGCCGATCGAAAACTTATCGGAAGACTAAAAAATTATATGGAAAAGAAAGTCGATTCGGAAAAAATTGAATGGATAAATAAAGGTTTAGCTAATATTCCTGAATCTAAATGGGCTGATATTCTTAAAAGTCAAAAAACAAAAAATTCTACAAATCTTTCTAAAAGTGTAAATATTTAAGATGGTATTTAAAATATATTAATTCTTTATGAACGTGTATTATTTTAAAAAAAGCTGTCTGGTAATTGCGCCTAGGACTATTTCAAGTAAGATATATTCGATAAGTATAAAGTGCCCAGCACTTAACAAGTTTTGGGCACTTTGTTTGAGTGATTAATTACTGTCTTCTGCAATTGGAGTGAGAATAATCAATTCGCGCTAAGAAAACTGGAGATAAGTTGTTGTTGCTGTCTACAGAAAAGTATTTTTTCATATCAACACTTTTTACAGTAATAGTGCGATCATTATTTGGCCAGCAGCGTTTTTGTAAGTGGCTTTTAGCTTCACCAGAGATAATTTTTGGGATAGTTTGTTTTACCTTTTCAAGAACTGCTGATTCAGAGTGTGCAGTTACAGAATAGCTGAATTCTACATATTCGTTATATCCTCCAGCAAATGCGTTTGTTGTTAAAAGTGTTGCGGCTAGAATTAGTATTGCTTTCATTTATATTCCCCTTTGTTTTTTGGATGGCTGCTGCCATTTGTTCTGTGAAAATATAATTAAGTCGAATTAATAGTATAAGCAACATGTTTTGGCAATAAGTGTTCTCATTTGTGAACACCTTTTGGCTGTATAAATATTGATATAATTGCTTTTTATTCGCAGTTTAAGCTTGCAATTGATTATTAATGAATTATATTTGTGAACGCCAGGGGGGAGTATGGCTCATCTAAAAAAACCTGAGATTTCCGATTATTATTGCTATAGATCTTTTCTAAATGATTTTTTTGAATTTAAAAAACAAAATAATCCGAATTACAGTTATCGACTATTTACAAATAAAGCCGGTTTAAAATCATCTGGACATTTGAAAATGGTTATAGAAAGGCAAAGAAACTTAGGAAATAAGACTTTGCCGATGTATTTAAATGCCCTAGATTTTACAAGTAAAAAAGAAGCAACCTTATTTGAGCTTCTTGTTAAATACGACCAATCAAAACTCATAGATGAAAAAACTATATTATTTGAAAAAATTCTAGCTGAGAAAAAAAAACACACCTCATCTATACTAGCAAGCAATCAGTATATGCTTTTAAGTCAATGGTATGTTGTAGCTACCTATGTACTAATTGGTATAGAGAACTTTACTGCAAATAAAGAGAGTATTTTTAAGGCTTTTCAAGGCCGATTGACTAAATTTAAAATTTCTCAAGCTTTAGAGCTATTAATGGAGACCGGTTTAATAAAAAAAGACGGATCTGGTTATAAACAGGTGTCAGGCTCTATATCTACGCCAGACAAAATAAAGTCCATGGCCGTTAATAAATATCACCAGTCTATGATTGAGTTGTCACTGAAATCTGTGAAAGAAGACCCAGTTGAGGAGCGAAATTTTAATGGTGTAACCATTGCTATAGGCCCCAAAAACTTCGAAATGTTAACAAAAAAACTTAATGAATTGAGAAAAGAAATCAATGAAATGATATCTAATGATGAAGAGGCCACAAGGGTTTATCAGGTTTGTATAAACTTATTTCCTCTTACGGGAGAAGTTAAATGAAAAAATTAATCCTATTATTAATATTTCCTCTCAATCTTATTGCCGGTGGAGTAGACGTGGGTAACGGAAGCTCAATTAAAGTTGATTTTCACAGTGACTCGTACTTGTCCGAGTTGCAATTAAAACAAAGCCTAAAGGATATGGTGGGTGATATTAAAAAACTTAAATATTCAGAGCTTAGAGCAAATTTTATCGATGCTAAGTGTGAGTATTTAAATGTCGACAAAATAGAGCACAAAACAAAATACAAGGTCAGCAACAACACTTTAATACCCTTAAAAAGACATCAAGGTATTATAGAAATAAACGTTTATAATTGTAAAAAACCTGAGCTATTAATATTAGAGTATGCTCCCTCACGATTTTCAAAAGCTCGTCAGGGAGTCGAGAGCTTTCAAAGCATGAAACTGTTGGACATAACTAAAGATTAATTTTATTTTAATCAGCTGTGTCACTAAAGATCATAACATAATCTTTGAATGTCTTCCTCTGTGTTATATATATGCGGAGAAATACGCATAGCTTGTCCTCGGTAGCTGACATGAACATTGTTGTTTTGAAGTTTTTGTTTGGTCATTTCAAGTTGATTTTGCTCTTTAAAATAAAGACCTAAGATATGCTCTGATCTTTGTGAGCTGGGCCAATAATAAAATTTGTGATCTTTATCTTCAATATTTTTAATAATTAAATTTGTCAGTTCTTTACAGTGTTTATTAATGGTATCGACACCAGTTGTTTCGATAAATTCTAAAGCTGCAATAAAAGCTGTCATATTATGAAACTGACTTTTTTCTCCCATATCAAAACGTCGAGCCCCCTCTTGGTAGTCATGTTTATAATTAACTAATCCAGATAAATTTTGGGCATCTAATTTATTGATCCAATTGTGTTCTAGCGGCTTGCCATTCCAATTTTTTTCATCGATGTACATAAAGCCCATCGTGTACGGGCTTAGCATCCACTTATAGGTGGCTGTG
This sequence comes from Bdellovibrionales bacterium, assembly GCA_022450595.1. Classification (GTDB taxonomy): domain Bacteria; phylum Bdellovibrionota; class Bdellovibrionia; order Bdellovibrionales; family UBA1609; genus JAKUPT01. The sequence continues at coordinate 1,816 of JAKUPT010000082.1, read as the reverse complement.
ATATAATAGTCAGGTTTTACTTTGTCTAAATCCAAGTGAACAGCACCTGTTGACTGTGTGCCATCAATAACTAATTTTGCTCCATATTTTTGAGCTTTTTCTGAAATAAGAGCTAAATCAAATTTTTGTCCGTCACACCAGTGCACATAGGGCATGGCAATGATTCGTGTTTGATCATTAATTGAATCAAGCACCGCTTCTGTCATATTTATTTTCATATCTCTTTTAACAGAAATTAGCTTATGACCGTCTTCTATGGCTAATTCAGACCATGAGTAGTAATTTGAGGGAAATTGCTCTTCAATGACAATGATCTCGCCTGAGGGTAAATCTTTTAAGTTTTTCATAGCCGTGGCGATGCCGTAACTAGCAGATGGAATAAGTGCGATATTATCAGGCTTACACTTTAAGATTTGAGCGATCAAATGACGGGCTTTCTCAATGGGATCAAAGAAGTCTTCAGGAGTGATTTCCCAAGGATGAGACTTTAAATCTATAGATTTTTTTGCCAGGTCAGCACTTTGTTTAAGTAAAGGCCCCATATATGCGGCATTTAAATAGGTGATGTCTTCAGGGAGATTAAATTGTTTTTTGTATTCTAGGCTCATTTATTTAGACTAATCTATAGATCTCTAGATGAAAACCTTTTGTTGTTATCAGTTAAGAAAAAAGACTATCTATATTCTTTATTAAGGGTAGCCGGATTTTGGTAACCATCATGATTTTTATCTATGACTAACTTATAAATAGTGTGACCAATTTCGAAATGACTAAAATCAGGGTTATATTTACCCACATCTGTTCTAACTTTAATTATAACACGATCTTTATATACTGTAATCTTTGAGGATATAATATTGCCGACTAGGTTATAAGTAAAAGTTTGAGTGCTTTGAGATGGGATTCTGATATTGGCATAGATTTTTTGCATATCATGTGTACCACCTATAGAACTTGCCACAATTGATGCCTGAACATCTTCAGCAATAAAACTAGAGTGAAATGTAACTGAAGCAGGGTTTATAAAATCAGGAAATTTTGTGGAATTAATATGCTCTTGAGCATTAACCTGTAGCGTGAGTAAAAGGAAAAAGATGGCTATAAATTTCATTTTAACCTCTCCTGGTTGCTATTTATTAATAGGGTACAATAAACATAAATAATTGTATATAAAATCCCTTTACAATGAATTTTTTAGAAAATTTACTCTGAATAAATCTGTGTTGGTAAAAAGTATTCATACCTATTAATAGAAAGTGAAAAGATAATGACTGTTTTGGGGGATCGATTGTTTTATTTAAGCTATTTAATCACTTGGTAACATGTAGAAAAAGCTATTCATTTATGTTTATTCCCATTTCTTTTTTTCTTTAGAAAAATCAAAAAATATAATGATCAATAATCTTGGATCTAACTCCATAGTTCCACCATGAAACTGATTGGTGAAAACCAGAGTTTTATTGTTAGTAAAGCTTGGTTTAGTGCCTGGTCCTTCAGGTGCAATCCATGAGCTTTCACCTATTTCCGCTCGTGTAAAAGTAAGAGTGTTGTCTCGATGATAATGCCCTTGTTCAAAACGATAAGGGGAGCCTTCATACCTCAACCAAATATTGGCTCTGTATGGTGTTTGAGTTTGGGCTTCTACAAGCGATAGAGCCTGTTGAGTAAAGTTTGAAAGCTTTGTGGCAATCAGGTCGCCAAATATTTTTTGAGCTCTTTGATAGAGAGAATTTTGTTTTAGATGAAAGACTTTAAATTCTAAATCTTCAGTTTTGGAGAGTTGATTTCTTATATATCTGATCTCTTTTGGGGTAAA
>JAKUPT010000081.1 GCA_022450595.1 Bdellovibrionales bacterium | reverse complement strand
CGTCAGAGCCATTACAGTCTTGGCTTAAAACATCTGCTCCAGCTTGAACGGCTCTGAGGTAGTTTTTGGGGTCACAGTTGTAAGCGGCCTCCAAGGCCTGATTGTTTACACTCGATAAGTTTTGATTTTCGCAAAATGGCTGTAAACTTTGTCCATGCACTATAAACGACATTAGCAAAATTGAAAACATAGACCCCCCTCCTGTACTTCCCAGTAGATTGAATACATGAACCTATCTATTGCCTCAAAAGTTTAGTTTAAAGTTGAAATTTTTGTGCCCGTGTTGAAAATTTTGTAGTGTATTTGGCCTGTTTTTTAGTTCATAAACCCTTTAATTTGCTTCAAAAAATTAATCCGTCACTGACAAACCACTAACTTTAGTATGCCCTAGGCACAGTTATTGTATTTATAGTCTGTGTGCCCAGCTGATTATTGAGAAAAGTGACTCCGGTATTATTGAAGTGTATTTTAAACGCCTTTTACAGACAAATTTTGTCTTTGGTGTTTATTTTGTTTTCAATAAACAGCTGCATTTTAAACTATTAAAATAGGAGTGCTTAATATGAAAAAGTTTTTAGTCTTTGCCATTTGCTTAGTGGCGATCCCTTCTTTTGCGAACATATCTGATTATATCAATCCTACTGCAGATTATGAGCTTATAGATGGAGACATGGATTGCCCATTAGGTATTAGCTTGTCAAATTTTGAACCAGAACAGCTCATTGTTAATGAGATCCAATCTTCTCGTTTAATTATAGCCTTTAGTGAAATCAACCAAGGCACTTCTAAAAAAGTTTATGGTCAAGGCGAATCAAAGGTTTGCTATAGTAATGAATATAAAGATGGCGAACTTATTAGCTATCGCTCTGATTATATTTCTCCATTCAGACCATGCTTTTTTGCGGATTTAAAACCCACACACAAAATTTCATTCAGTGATGATCTGATTCAAACTTACATTTATCAAAAAGCTTGTGAATACCAAAAGGTTCAAAATTAATACGTTCTAGGTGCCCGAACGGGCACCTCACTAGAGCTTTAAGCGCTCTGCCTTTTCGTAAACTATATTTAAGTAGTTTTTAGCCATGTCTTCTGACAAAAAACTCGAAATGATTTTATCTGGAAACTTCTCTAGGGCTTTTGTAAAATCTGAAAAAATATTGTCTACAACTTTTTTGTTTAACTGACAGTGCGCTGCAAATTTATAAAAATCATTTTTTGTTAGGTTTTTCTTTTTTCCACACAAAGTAAGGGCTAAATCTTCTTGGTCTTTAGGTAGCACCAGCTGTGTAGATAATAAGTCATAAGCTGGAGACAAACTTATTGATTCGTCATCATTATAAACAAAGGAGAAGTTTTTTAAGTGCATGTCGCTATTGCCTGTTAAAAAACAAAACACAACCAGTTTAAAAAGTGAAATGAGTTCCAACCCCGTATTGGTTGTGTGTTTTAAAACTTGTTTTGCGATTTTTTCATGAGAACTGTTATATTTATTTTCTGTCAACAGTCCTAAAATTTGACATAAGTCTTCTTGGTGTCTTTTAATTACTTTTTTTCTATATAACTTTCTATCAAATCTTTTTGATATATATGCTATCTCCCCTGAGCTAAACCTTATCAAGGCATGTTCTGCTGTTGTAATACCGCAAAGCTTAGCTAAATGCATAGTAAGGTCTTCATTTTCTGGAAGTTGCGGAAACTCTTTGCTGGGTGGTTTTAAAATAAATAACCCATCCCATAAGCCAATGATTGTGAGCCTTTTTTCAGAGCTATTTTTTTGCTGATTAAATGTTAGTGAGAGCTTAGGCTGCACACCTGGAATTGCAATTTTTTGTTTGACCACTTGTTTGGCAAGACTGTTGATTTCATCAAGTTTATACTCAAGCTTTGGAGCATTTGCTGTATTAAAAAATCTTTTACTACACTTTTGATGATAATCAGATTGGGAGTTTTCATTTAATGGCTGATAACAGATAAAACACTTTTTCACCCCTGCCCCCCAACATCGACTTTAATAACTCTTACCGCCCCCACACAGTCTTCACACAAAGTTAAAAGCAATGACATTCTGTCTTTAGGGTTGAGCTTCCAGTTTTTTTCAGCAACGTCTAAAAGCCAGCCTTCTGGAATGAGTCCATCAAAAAATGAAAAAAGTGTTTGCTGCCTAAACTCCTCGGCTTGTAGTGGTAGGGTTAAGCTAATGGCTCTACTTTTTGGGTGATTCAGATAAGCAGGATCGTAACGAAAACAGTACTCCCCTTCATTCAACTCAATAGTGCCCGCCAGTTGATCTTTATAATAAACATGACCAGATGAGTTCATGAGCCGACCTCTTCACTTTGAATGAGATCCATAGGCCCCAGCGTTTTACCAAATAAGAAAAGCACTTTGTTCACTGTATCGCAACGAAGTGTGGGCTTGCCAGCTTCAAGCTCTCTTATAAATCTTAAACCCACACCGGCATTTTTAGCTAACTCGACCTGAGTCAGCCCCATTTGCTTTCTTTTACTTCTTACAAACTTACTGATGGTATTCATAAATATATAATATTATACCCTTTAAGGTATAACAATTAATATTTTACGATTTTTATACCCGAAGAGGTATAAAAAATTACAAATGAGAAAAATTATACCCCATCGGGACTTTTACAACCGCACCCCTTTTCGAGCAGCCCTAAAAATCGTAATGGATCAATTGGGTGACTGTCACTATACAGTATTGCAATGCAGTACTGTATAGTGACAGTCACCCTCTGCAAGTGTAAGGCCTGTATTTTAAGCTGCCGGGCACTAAACAACTGGTCACCAAATATAGTATTTATTTGCCTCAATTGGACATTTTTTGTAGTCATCAAATAAGTTCAAGCACCAGTCTTGATTAAATAATCCCATGGCAGACCCATAAATGGACTTAGAATTATCTGTTATAAAAGGTTCATAATCATATACTAAAGTTACGGTTTTATTTTTTTTAATAAATAGATTTATTAATTCTTGAGATTTTTGTTTTGCACTAGCATTTACAACTGTTTTAAAAGTAGCTTCAATTTTTGATGGCAAGTTTGGATCTGGCTTCAGTAACCTAGCTGTAATATCGCACCAATAATAAGGTGAGTCGTTTCTAAGCCTGCAATTAAATATTATGGACTCTGGAGATATTTCAACAAGATAGTTTAACGCTCCACTTGAATTTTCATAGACTTTCATTATTGACGGAAACTTATTTTCAAATTTTATTTGATAATTTTTTTTATTATCGTAATGACTACAGCCAAATATTAGAATGCATTTTATTAAAAATATTTTTTTCACTTCGTTCAAACATCCTTCAGTTTACTTCATATTTCTTTTTGTATTTCAAAAAGGCCTTCCTTTGCTGCTCAGCTTTAGCACTTTTATCGCCTCGAATACCCTTATACTCTTCTGCGAGTTGTAACATCGTTGGTTCAACCTTTAAAAAATGTTTTGATATCTGCCTTTTTCTAAAAAGCCACCTTACACCAACACTAATATTTATATTTGGATCTTTTAAATCGTTGAGACTAACTTTAAATGCATGATCTTTTAGTTCTTTTGACTCAGGCTGTATTAACTTATGTGTATATGATGTGATTTGCATTAAACCTATTGCTCGGCCTGGGTGATCATGGGTAATAGCTTTAGCTTGTGGATTAAATGATGACTCCGACATCATTAATATTTTAACAAAATCTGTAGTGATATTGGCGTCTTTTCCCAACACCTCTTGCCAATAGTGAACCCACCCTGCAATTAATCGGTCATATTTACTGCCATTTTTTGCTTTAAAATTATAGTCTTTTGGAAGTTTTAAAGATTGTTTTTTAAATTTTTTTGAAATTTCAATTATTTCATCTTTATTTAAAATTTGTTTTTTATGTTTTACTCTTCGACAATGCCCACTCCAACTATACTCATGTCCGTTGATCGTTTTCTTATGTCCACGCACATAAGTTTCTCCTCTATCACAAATTTTCCAAGGATGTTTTTTTGAACTCATATCTAAATATAAACTTTATTTAATTACCCATCAAGTGAATTGGTGGTGGATCTGTATTTAATCTGATGATCTCTGCTATTTTGCCAATGACCAGAAGGTGCCGGGCCACTTAAGTCATTTTAACTTTTTAATCACATCTTCTCTTTTAGCAGACATCAAAATTCCACCATTTAAATGTACTTCCAAAGTCGCAACCTCGGGAAACAAAATATAAGTGTCAATTTTTTTTATAGTATCTCGCCCAACTTTATTACCTTTTTCAATTTTAACAACAGTTTTAGTGGATAAATCAAAAACAGCGGCAAACTCTCTTATTGTTAAGCCTAGCTTTTTTCTAAACTGAGCTCTTTCACCCTCGGTGACGAGATCCTTATAAACTGGCTCAAATACAAACGAAGAGGGTCCCCTTCGACCTATTGTAGCTAACAATATAATTTTATTTTTCTCATTGGGATTCAAGTCAAACTTTTCACAATACTCTTCGTATGCTGGATTATTTTTAGATGGTATTCGGTCATCAAAAGAAGAAAACATAGATATTGATTTATGTATTTTTTTTGTTAAGGGGATATCCGGCCCAATTGGTATTGAACGGTCTAATCTTAAATACTCATTGTCGTATGTGAATATGAACTCATTTTTTTCTTCTTTAAGCCGACCAACATATTTTTTAGTTTTTCGAAATTCAAGATACACATCAACAGCAATTATATTATCATTTAACAAAATATTTTTACTCAACATGATTGGCTAACTCCAAATATCTTCTATTCATTAATTTTCGTAAGGCCGTTTTTCTTTCAATGCTTAAATATGATTTATCTATTTGAGATTTTATAATGTCTTTTTTCTTTTCTATTTTTTTAAGAAATTTTTCATTTAAATACCCATACTCTAGCCTATTAAACTCAATTACATAGTCTTTCATTGTAGGCTGCTGAGAGGCTTTAGTAGCAATTGAACCCCGAGGTTCTAATTGTGCTCCTAAAAGCTCTTTTAACTCGACTCCAACATTTGATGGATTATCGTATATCGGTGATAATATATACTTTTGCCCCTGCTGAATTAAACCAAGATTTCTGCCATGACGATCATTATTACCTATTAAAGCATCAAATAAACAAACTTCAACAAATCGTTCAATTTCAATCAGTTTACCTGTTTTTTCAGCAATAAGGTTTATTAAAAACTCACAATTCCAATCTTTTTCATCATTGGTAAAATGATATAAATGAATGAGATTACTCGCTACATAGTCTTGCATAAAATTTCTAGTTACAAAGGCCGTAATGGAGTTTTGAAACTCTATCAATGCAAACTTTGGAACAGCCACACCTAACTTCACAGCAATTTGATTGCAGAGATATTCTGTGACAGGCAGCTCAAGGTAATTTTCCTCCTGGACTTTTAATATATAAGTTTGCCCATTCAAATTGGCTGAGTATTTTCTAAATTTTCCATGAAAAAAACTCGTTGTTAATTTTGACGATCCACTCTCATGTGGATTCTTACTACTTTCCTGATGTTTAATAGCCACATCTTTAAAATCGGCTATTTTATCAAGACTAAAAGCTTCCATAAAACATGATGGATGAAGACCATGAACTCTTTGCTTCGAAGCATTGAGTTTCACATTACAAACATAGCAATAATTATTCATTTTCTCCTCACTTTGTAGTTATAATACAACATATTTATAGTGTTGTAAATATACTACATTATATATATGTTGTAACGTTACAACGTCTAGAATATTTATAAACTATTGATATTACTGAGTAAATATTGGGTTACTGTCACTATACAGTATTGCAATGCAACACTTTAGCGCGCCCAGCACTGTCCGCAGGTATATGGTCTGTTTTTTTAAGCTGCAGTTAAAAGAATTTTTTGAAGCTCATTCATTCTTTTTTTAATTGGATTTTGTAGAATATCTTCATTTATCTGCATAATAATACCTTTTAACAGTTGAGTTTTATTCAGCGAGGTTTTGCTTTACAAATGTTCAAATCGTTCATAAACAGTTTTGTTTACTTTTAATGAAAGTCGATAACCTGAGCCTTTTGCAAAATCGGTCTTAGAAAATCTTTTGATATTTTTTATTACTTCTTTATCTGAGCCCGCCACACTTATGTAATATCTTATTAGTGAATCTTTAAGAAGTTCGGGATTGCCCATTTTAAATGTATCACCGGCAAGAAGTAGTATAGCACTGCTGTATAAAGCCCTTCTTTAAAGCTGGCGCTCCAAAACCTGACTCGATTTTTCATCCGCCATTTTTATAAGCTTTCTCAACTGCTTAATCCCACGCAATAAAAGTCTAATTTTGTAATTCCAAATGGCGAGTTTTGAAAAATGTTTTTTTGCAAAATATAGTTCACAAAAATAATAAGACAGATCAAAAAACTGATTTTTAATTCCGGTATCTACTCCACCACTGGGGCTTTTGTGGTGAAACAATTCAGCTTCTGGAGAGAACACTACGTTTAACCCCATTTTGTAGGCACGGTATCCAAGGTCTGTATCTTCTCTTACAGAGCAGCCATAATAATTTGTATCTAGGCCGCCAACAACATCTAAAGCCTTTTTGGAAATAGAGAAATTACAGCCGGTGGTTGAATTGGTCTTTCCCGGAGTTGGGCAGGTGTCGCTCCCCTTAAATTTGATCATCGGAGACACCCATGTGGGCTGATTTTGAATTTTAGAATCAGGCTCCATCACTCGGCCCTGTACCACATCGGCGCCATTTTTATGGGCCTTGTAATGATTCGACAAAAACGACTCGTTAAACTCTGTGTCGTCATCGATAAAAGCCACAATCTCACCTTTAGAGGCTTGAATGCCGATATTGCGAGCGTTGGTCACACTAGGTTTTTCGCAAAAAATATAATTAATTTTGTCTTTCACAGACTCTATAAAGGCTGTGGTTTCAGGCTTATGATCTTTAGTTTGGTCCACAACAATCACTTCAAACTCTACGTCTTTTTGTTTTAAGGCGCATTTGATGGAGTTGACGAGGTACTCTTCTCTTTTGTAGGTGGGGATAACTAAACTGATCATATATGTTTCCTTTATTTTTCATTAAAAATCTAGCAACAAATATCAAAGAATTGTAGTTTTAAGTAATATAATTTTTAACAACTTGAGAGTCTCAATACATATTAAAAAAGAGGTTCAAAGCCGTGTTCGCTGCAATTTTAACTTTTTTGTTCTATTCCTTGATATCATATTTAATTTTATTCAAAGGACACCTTCACGAAGATGCCTATATACTCTATATATATGCTGAACACTTAGCTAAAGGCTTTGGAATTTCATACTATCAAGGAGGTCCTCCCGCCGAAGGAGCTACTGATTTTTTATGGATGGTCCTGTTGGCTGGATTTAATAAAGTAGGAATAAACTCTGGCATAGGCGCCTTGATTCTCAATGCTTTGGGAATAAGTGGTTCAGGTTTTATTTTAAGTCGGTTAATAAACTACAATTTTAGTTTTACAAAAAAATATCAATCACTAATAAAAGACTTTCTATTATCTGTAATATTAGTTATATCCCCGATTGCCTGTGCTTCATATGCTGGATTCAGCACAGCTTTCTACACATTTTTCGTTATACTAACCTGTTTTATAATAATTTTTAAAAAAAATATTTTATGGACAGCCCCTATTATCGGTCTAACACTAGGACTAATTCGACCAGATGGTGTAATACTGGGAGTAGGCTTTGCACTTGTTGGGCTATTTTTAGTTTATAAACAAAGGAATGATTTACACAAATACTTACTCTCATCCGCAATCTCGTTATTGTTAGGAATAATTTATTTTTACTGGAGATCGAATTATTTTGGATATTTACTTCCGCTACCACTCTACGTAAAGAGTTCAAGCAATGATTTTTTGCCTGGCTTAATTGATAATATCAACTGGATTAAGTTTAATCTAATTATTGTTATAAGCGCTCTCTTTATACTGATACAAAAATACAAGACAAATTCTTTAGAATTTTTAATTGCAATGCCGTCTTTAACTTTATTTACGGCACTTTTTTTTGCATCTCAAAGCCAAAATATTTCTTTTCGTTTTCAGTCACCCTTATTAATAACTTTATTATTTATCATTTGCTTACATGCAAATAAAATTTCAGATTTAAAGTTCTATATTTTAAAACAAAATAAAGCTTTTAAATATGTATCTCTTTTTTTTATAACACTAGTGGTCTTTAATCAGTTTAATAAGTATTTTAAAGAGACAAAGTTTATTGTCAGATTTAATTTAGAAACTGATTATATAAATTATTTTCCATTTCATCTAAGAGATTATGTAAGCTCAAAGAACACAATAGCCTTAACTGAAGCGGGCCGCTTTGCTTATTGGTTAAAAGGCAAAAAAGTTGACTTAGTTGGTCTCAATACATCGGATACAGCAATTAAAAAACCCTCTGTTGATTATTTAGAAAAACAAAACCCTGATCTAATTTTTATTCATGTTGCTAATAGTTTAAAAGATCAAGGCTGTGAAAATGCTAATTATTGTAGCATCGATATAAATTACCTTGAAAATCATCTTAACAAAAATCTGTATACTAACTTTAAGGAATGGAGAAATATTAAGAACGGTGTTTATCGATCACCTTTGGTTGTTTATGAATTTTTATCTGCTCATAAAAATGATTTTGAGCTGTTCTTAGTTAAATACAGAGGACGTTACAACCATCTTTATGCATTTAAAAAGAACTCTACCATTTCTAAAAATGATTTTATAAATGCACTAAACTTAAGCTTTTCGGAAAAAGGGAAGCTCTCTTATTTAGAAATGATCCAAATGTAAAGTTTAAAGATTTTTACGCCAAACAAATCTATTCACAAAATCCGTATAACTTAAAATCCATCCCACTGTTTTTTTAGAAACATTGTCAGCTTTATAATCTTCTATTGGTTGCCTGTACTTATAATTTTTAACGGTAAAGTCCACCGCCCTGATCACAGCCTCAGCGTACAAGTCGCTCATAAGAACTGCGAGTTCATCCATACCCTCTGGACGCTCATGGGCCTGTCTAATAGTAACAGCTGGAAAATTTAAAATTGAGGATTCCTCAGTGATAGTGCCACTGTCAGACAGTGTGCAATAGGCGTTTAATTGTAGATTCATGTAATCAAAAAAGCCTAGGGGCTTCATAATTTCAATCATCTGATTTTTATTTGTATAGCCTATTTCTTCTAACTTTTTTCTTGTTCTTGGGTGTGCTGAGAAAATCACCTTTTTGTTATATTTGTTTGTGAGCTCATCGAGTGTTGATAATAGGTTTTTAAAATTACTTTCAGAATCAACATTCTCTTCTCTGTGACAGCTTAATAAAAAATAATCTTGAGGTTTTAATTTTAAATCATTTAACACTTTTGAGGATTGTATGTTTTCACTATAAAAATTTAAAACCTCTTTCATCGGCGATCCCGATTTAAAGATTCTTTCGGGATGTAGGCCTTCATCTAATAAGTACCTTCTTGCGTGCTCTGAGTGAACAATATTAATATCACTTAGGTGATCTATCACTTTTCTGTTCGACTCTTCTGGCACTCTTGGGTCAAAACAGCGGTTTCCGGCTTCCATATGAAAAATAGGGATTCTTCTTTTTTTGGCGGCAATCGCGCACAGGCATGAGTTGGTGTCGCCGTATAAAAGTACTGCGTCTGGTTTTTCTTTTTCTAAAATAGGATCTATTTTTAAAAGCACAGAGCCCACTGTTTTTGAAGGTGTGTCTTCATTGGCCTCTAAAAAATAATTTGGCTTTTTAATATTTAAATCATTAAAAAATATCTGATTGAGTTCATAGTCGTAGTTTTGACCTGTGTGTACCAAAATGTGCTCTACATTGTCTTCAAGCTCTTTGATCACTAAACTTAATTTGATAATTTCAGGGCGTGTGCCTACTACGGTTAAAACCTTCATCTTAAAAACTCGCCTTCTTCTTTAAAGTCTTGATCTAAAAGCAGGTTATGCTCTTTTAAGTAATTTGTGGTCTGTTCAAGATTCATCAGGTCATCTCCAGAGGAGTATTCTTTTTTAAGCACAGGGTCTTTTATGGGATGCTTTACGAGTTCCGGCAGCATCGCCTGAATCGAATAAAACTCGCCCGACTCATAAGTTCTTAAGGCCTCTTCATCAGAAACCATAATCTCATCCACCTTTTCACCGGGCCTGATTCCTGTCACTTTGATCTCTGTCCCACGATCTTGAATTAAGGCTTGAGCCAAAGTCACCATATTGGTGGCAGGCACCCTAGGAACAAAGGTTTCTCCAGCCTTCGCTCTTTCAATGGCATTAAAGATGGTGTCAACGGCACGCTCTAATGGCAATAAAAACCTTGTCATTTTATCTGTTGTGATTGTAACTGGGCCCCCTGATTTTATTTGATCGTGAAAAAGAGGAATCACAGAGCCACGGCTCGCCAGAACATTGCCGTATCTCACACATATAAAGCGCGTTTCAGGACATGAAATGTTGGCTGCAATAAAGATCTTTTCTTGAATGGCCTTGGTCATTCCCATCACATTCACAGGCTTACAAGCCTTGTCGGTGGATACTCCCACAACGGTTTCAACATTAAAGCTGTGTTCACGAATAGCGCGCACAATGTTTTCAGCGCCTTCAATATTGGTCTTAACAGCTTCTTGGGGAAAGTATTCACAAGAGGGCACTTGTTTTAAAGCCGCGGCGTTGATTACAATGTCCGCGTCTTTTACTACAGAAACAACGGAGTGGTAGTCTCTCACGTCCCCAATTCTAAATTCCAAAAGGTTTTGAAAGTTTTTATAAATCACTTCATCTGTGGATTTGTGTTTATTCAAATACTCTAGGCGCATGTAGTGCTGTTTGGCCTCATCGCGTGAGAAGATAATAATTTTTTTGGGCTTGCCTTGAGTTTCATCCAGCAAACGCTTTGTTAAAATTTTACCCAACGAACCAGTTCCGCCAGTTACGACTATGGTTTTGTCTTTAAATAAACTCATACTAACCTTCTTTGTTTGTACATTTCTTCTATCATTTGCGGCCATGGTTTTGGTGAAAATGAAATCTCTGATCTTAACTTATCGCTATTTAAGGAGCGATCAATTTTAACACTGTCTTCCTTATGAATCTCAATGTCTTTTTCATAGGTCTCTTTAATAAGATTTAAAAGCTCATACTTGGAAATCGGCTCTGCAGAAAAGTGATACAAACCATGAAGCCCAGCTTGCATAGCTTTAAATATATGTGAGTCCAAGATCTCAGCCACCTCAGTGGTGGGAAAACCTGAAAAAATGGCTCTAGTAAAACCCTTGCACTCTTTTTGTTGGCTTAAAAACCATTCCAGAAGACTTACTTGAGAGTTCTGCTCATGACCAATAATCGAGGTTCTTAAAGTCAGGGCGTTTTTATATTCTTTGAGCTCCCCTAAGTTTTTACTCAAGCCATAGATATCTTGGGCATCAGGGGTATCAAGCTCCGAATAACCGCCTTTTTGTCCGGTAAACACACAGTCAGTGCTAAAGTGAATAAGCTTTGTGTTTTGGCACATCTTGGCCACAAGGTGTGGCCATAACGAGTTGATTTCAATAAAATGAGTGTGGGGCAAATCGTATTG
>JAKUPT010000080.1 GCA_022450595.1 Bdellovibrionales bacterium | reverse complement strand
GGAGAACAAAACTAAGATCCCCATCGGAGCTGCCGCATGCACTTAAGATTACAAAAAAATAGATCATTAAACATAGTTTTTTAAACATTAGTAACTAAGGTTAGCGCAGCTTTCGATAAACTGTAAAGCTCGATCTTCGTCAACCGACCCTCTGTGGGCTTCATACTGAGCCACTCGTCTGTCGTAACACTCAAGAGCTGCTTGTTTAAAGGCTGTGGGTTTGTCTTTGGCCGTGATTTCAATGGTGCCCACATCGCCGGTTTCAACCTTATAAGTGTGTGTGGCCGCAAAACTTAGACTTGAGCTAAAAATAATCAATGTCAAAATAAGTGTTTTCATAACTTCTCCCTTTTGCTGTTTATTAATTGCAACCAAGGGGCCAGTTGAAGCTATAATTAATGCCTGTAACCTGCTGAAATCACTTATTTAAATAAAAAATCGATCATCTCATTTTGAGACAACTTTAACTCATGACAATCATTGTCGCCTGTGTGTGAAAGCTTTAAACACTCATAGTGACGTCCTCTTTGCCAGATTTTAATTGAGTGACGCACTCATCTGCTTTATTTTTTATTGAGTGACGGACTCTAACTATTGTGTAACATAATATTTATGACAAAGCCTGATTGTTCAAACTGTTTAATGGTCAAACAGCAAAAGTTTTTAAAACAACTTAAATGTTGTAGTTTTTTGCCCTTTCGGCCAAATTTTTTAGCAAGCATTGGCTCAAAGCACGTTAGCACAAGGTACATTAAAACCAGGCTGGGTCTTGTTCCCAGTGCAAGCTATGTGAAGCTGTTTTTAAAAAGTGAGTATGGAAATAACCCAGATCTTGTTTGTGATTACTTTGATTGTGAAAACTGTAGAATATGGCCTTATCGCCCCAGTGTGTGCCGAACTTACTTTTGTACAAATCAAACTTCTATGAATTTTAAAGACACAAAATTTCAAAATTTAGAAAATCATTTAGCTCAAGTGGTGCTTTTTCAAATGGGTTTTACTCTTAAAGAGGTGCAATATGAGATTGATTTTTATAATAAGCTTATTGATGGGGATGAGTCCGTCTGCTATGCCTTAGAAGTGGACTTTGACTTTTATGAACAGTGCCATCTAGCCTACTTAGAGATCGAGAATTGGGCTCAGTGGTTAGGCCCTGACAACTATAATACTAAATTGCAGTGGGAACAGTTATGATTGAAAAAAAGATTGAGAAGATTATTAATGAGTTTAACCAGTTTGAGGACTGGGAAGATAAATATGCACATTTAATTAAGCGTGGTAAGTCTTTGCCTGAAATGCAAGAAGCCCTTAAAACAGAAGATAATAAAGTCAAAGGCTGTCAGTCCCAAGTTTGGATGAGTGCCATTTTAAATGATGATCATACATTAAGTTTTGTGGCCGACAGTGACGCTATGATTGTTAAAGGTATAGTGAGTATGTTGGTTGAGGTCTATTCAGGGGAAAAGCCTGAAGTGATTATATCCCACAAGCCAGAGTTTATTAAAGAAATTGGCTTAGATGAGCACCTATCACCGTCACGCACTAATGGACTTTTTTCAATGATTAAACAGATCAAATACTACGCCACGGCCTATCAGGCTTTATTGAGCAAAAGTTTTTAAATGTGTTAATCAGCCGAGGTGTAGATTCTAAAAGAGTCTTCGTTGTCATCAAGGGCGTTGACTAATTCGTCCAACTCTTGCTTTTGATCAGAGTTAAGCTCCGTTTTATTTTTCGCCTTATAATACAGCTCAGCGGACTCTATTTGCCAACCTCTATCCTGTAAGCCCTGTCTGACATTGTCTAGTTCTTCAAAGTCTGCAAAAAAGTAGTAAGTCTTTTCTTCTGGATCAAATTCAACTTCATTGGCTCCAACTTCAATGGCATCTTCTTCTGGATCTTCAACATTATCTTTTTGGGCTTCAATAAAACTGACTTTATCAAACATCCAGGCTGCACTGCCTTGATCTCCCATAATGCCACCATTTTTTTTAAAAAGATTACGAATTTCAGAAACCGTGCGATTGCGGTTATCCGTTTGGCATAAAACCATCACTCCCACATTGTGAGGGCCTTGGCCTTCGTACAAGACCTCTTCGATGTTTCCAGAGTCATCGTTAAGGCCACCGCTTCCTTTTTTAATAGCACGCTCAATGGTGGCTTTAGGACAAGAGACTTTAAGGGCTGCATTGATCGCCATTTTTAATCGGCTGTTTGCTTCAGGGTCAGGGCCGCCAAGTTTAGTGGCAACATAAATCTCTCGTGCCATTTTAGTAAACTGTGCGCCTTTTTTTTGGGCATTTTCAGCCATTCCAGCTTTTTTCCAGCCTTTTCCCATATGTGATCCTTATGTAAAAGATCAATCATTGCTGGCTTTTATACAAAAGGCAAAGCTTGAAGCAGAGCACTAGCAAAGAGAGTCTGGCTTATTGCTTCCAAGACTCATAATTTGAACCAATGTAATTGAGTAAACTTTGATATAAAGGCTCTGAAGATGGACACACATCGTAATATCTCCTTGGACAGGCATCTTCTTTGTAACCGATTTGATAATATCTTCCATCATGGAAGTACTTAGTGATGTTCGGGTCCGTGACAACTTGTTCACACATAGGCTTATCAGTTTGTATTGTGTACTCGCATAAAGCGACATTTTTAAAAGCACTGATTAAAGACTTTGAAGCCGTGGGGGGAGTTTTAAAAATCGCTGCTCCGCGAGTATTACCATCTTTTGAATAAGAAACTTCTGTGTTTAAACTATTTAGATCATTAAACTTAAAAGTGATTCTTATGTCTTTTACGACAGAGTCTTCGTTGAGCTCTTGAAAGTCTAAACTTAAGCGTTCTAATTCGTCATCACTCATTAGCAAAAACTCCATAGGAGTTGCGAGGTATCGAGAGTCTTTTGTTTTTTCTAAGGGCATAGATCTAATTTTTAAAATGCTGTTGTAAAACTCTTGTGAGAGTTGTGTGGATGATCCTCCTGTGTTGTCATTAGGGTCTGGAAGGTTAATGTTGTCTCCGGAGCCAATGTCATCGATGATATCTACGTCCTCATCAAAAAAGTCATTTGGACTTGAGCTTTTGGAAGCCTGTCCATCAGCTGCTTGATAAGGGTCTTGAGCACAGTTTTGAAAAGACACAACTAGAAAAAGTGAAATAATAATAAGACTGATTGTTTTCATACTTACTTATCGGAGCAAAATTGTTGCCAATTGAGTAAAAAATAAAGTCATTTCAAGGACTCAGAGTGTATAGTTTAACGACTGAATGTACAAAATTATGACGTCTCATATTAAGATTAAAAAGTTAATTATCAATTTGAGACAATTTTAAAAATTATTTAAGAAGTCCATTTTTTATAATTCAAAGTGGAGCGAATCATAAAATCCAAAAGACTTCTATGCCTTCTCATGGTGCGTTTGTAACGGTGAGGGAGTATGGGGTTAAAAAAACCAGAAAAACTCAGTGCCTGCCTTGGGTTTTTCTTCACCCACACCCAAGAACCTAATTCTAACGTCCATGGAATGTAAATGTTTGAGTTCATTTCTAAATTTTCATCATACAAGTAGTCCCAAAGATCACCATGAATGACGTAGCTATCAGACTGTTGTTCTAGCTTGTAAACATGATAAGAGATATTATTATTTAACAACTGCTCAAATTTTTGAATTAAACCAAAGTCTTTTATTTTTTTCTTAGAATAACCATAAGGGTACCAAAGCCTATCAACCATTCCAAAGCCTGAGTGTACATCTAAGCTCATCATAAATTCTGAAGTTTTAAGATGTGAGTTTATAAACTCAATCACGGCTTTTGATTCTATTTCCATATCATCCTTAAGACCACGGTACCAGGGAAGGGCTGGGGATAGAGTTTGTCCACTCACAGGTAGATATGTTTTTATTTCGGCACTTTGAGGAGCATCACGCATAAGATCCACATTGTTACCATTGCTTCTTTTTTTAAAGTCCAAGCCCACTGGATTTATGATTGGAATGGAGACTATTCTGATTTTATTTAACATCTCATGGAGAGTTTCATCCCATTGCAATTGTTCTGCAAAAGAGTTTAAATAATTGAGTGCTAAATGAGTACCAATTCTTTCAATCCCATGAACACCTGAGAATAGGCCAAACACTGGGGATTTATCACTCTTGCCCATTTCAAGGGCGATAATAGGATAACTTTTATCTTTATACCTAACAGTCTCTAAGGTTTTAACTTTAACCACAGAGCCAAGTTTGTTTTCAATCTTTTCAAGCAAATCATATTCAATCATAATTTGATCAGTATAAAACAAAGTTTAATATAAAGCTGTTAGATTTGGATTAGTCTTGGGAGTCTATGTAAGTCCATTGGCCAGGTTTTAATAGGCAAGGGTGAGTAACTTGGTACCTAATCGATGTAGGTCCATTGGCCAGAGGTGAGTGGGGCTAGAGTGTGATTGCCTATGCGGGTGCGTTTCAGACTTTTCACTTCAAGATCAACAAGTTCGCACATGCGGCGAATTTGTCGTTTTTTTCCTTCAATAAGTGTGATTTTTAGTTTTTGCTCTTCCATAAGGGTTACTTTTGCTGGCTTTAAGGCTTTTCCGTCCAGCTCTAAGCCGTGAGAGAGTAGTTTTATTTTTTCGTCGCTGATGTCGCCTTCTACAAAGACTTCGTACTCTTTTTCTACTTGGTTGTCTGGACCAATAATAGATTTCACAAAAGCACCATCCTGGCTCAGTAAAAGCAGACCTTTTGAGTCTATATCAAGTCGCCCAACAGGAGCTAAGGACTTTCGTTGTTCAAAACTTATCGGTTTATGCCAAGGTTTAGTTCTAACGAGGTTTTCTTCTCGGATTAAAGTATGAGCCGGTTTGTAATCACCTTCAGAGTGGCCGGAGACGTAGCCCACGGGTTTATAAATAGCGATGGTTATTTTGCTCTCTAAGTTTTCCTTAGCAGCCTTTAGGACCTCAACACTGTCACTAGGCCCCACGCGTTGGCCAAGGACAGCCGGTTTGTCATTAATAAGTATTTGTTGGTTTTCAATGTACTGATCGGCTTCACGTCTTGAACATACACCTTGCTGGGATAAAAACTTGGAAAGTCGCATGGACTCATCTGGACCATTAAGTTTCATAAATACTCTTTTGTTCATTTAAGTTGATTTCAACTTTTTGAATCTTATGAGGCTGAAAGCCTTTTCGCAAGAGCCCAACCAGCTTTAAGTGATTTTTACTAAAAAAATACTCTTCACTTAAAGGTGAAATCACATGATTGATACGGCTTTTTAGCTGTTCTGGAGAAATAAACCAACCGTGGGTGGTGTTTAGCTGATCCTCAAGACACACCACCAATTCTATGCGGGTAGGAGTTTGATCAATAATCCGGCTCAATGTAAGCCTTGTGCAAAGCTTAACTGTTGCCATATTCTACCCAAAGATCGTCGTTTTCATACAAAGTTATTTTTGAAAGTTCTACTTTGTGCTGTTCAAATAAGTCTTTTAGTTTGTTGTAAATGAAGACCGAGATATTTTCAGTGGTTGGAATATGCTTTTTAAAATAATCAAGGTCATTGTTTAAAAACTTATGGTCTAATAGATCAGTGACTTGCTCAATACACTGATCCACATGCATCAAGTTGAGTGTCATTCCGGTTTCTGGGTCAATGGGAGCAAGGATGGCTACATCTAATTTGTAATTGTGGCCGTGACCGTGTTCTGAGTAACAAAGCCCAAATTCTTTTTTATTTCTTTCTTCGCTCCAACTGGGGTTTTCGTATTTGTGCCCACAGCTAAAGCGAGCCGTTCTTACAAGTGTGGCTTTCATAATTTATCCTTTTAAACTTAAACCGCCATCTAAAACCATAATATCACCCGTCAACCAAGAGTTGTTTTCGTGAATCATATGTTCAACGGCGTAAGCAATGTCTTTTGAAGTTCCAAGGCGTCCAATGGGATGCAGTTCATTATAGGCCTTGCGGACTGTTTCAGGATCTTCTGTTTTTTCAATGGAATGAATTGGAGTGTCCACAACGCCTGGACAGATACAATTAAATCGAATGTTATTTTTGGCAAACTCCAAGGCCATGGTTTGTGTTAAAGAAATCATGGCCGCTTTTGTTGATGAATAGCAGGTGGTCATTTCAACAGGTCTGTAACCGGCGGTGGAGGCAATATTCACAACACTTTGGCCATTCATAGGGTGATCAATCATAACTGGTAAAAGCTGCTTTAAAATTTGAACCGTTGACATAAAGTTCACCTGCATGGCCTTTTGCCAATCTTCCAGTGAAGTGTCTAAAAACCCCTCTCGTATAAAAATGCCGGCATTATTCACAATAGAGTACAATTGATTTTTATGAGGCCCTTTTTTTATCTGGTCACAGAGCTCATCAATGCTAGTAGGGGAGGATAAATCACTGTAAATAATTTGTGTGTCTTCAGGCCAACTCATGGACTCTAAAGTTTTGATATTACGGCCGGTGAGGATAAGTTTATATTCTTTTTGAGCCAAGTGCTTGGCGGTTTCAAGTCCAATACCACTTGTAGCACCTGTAATAAGTACGGTCTTGTGTTGCATAAAAGCCTTTCGTTATTTACTCAACATATCTTCAAGACCGAGTCTAAATCAAAAGCTTTCATATATACAACTAAAGTCTAAGTAAAATTTAAGGCCAAGCTCTCCGATAAGTACATTATGATTAGCTTCGCCCTTCATGTATTTATAGTTAGCTTTATAGTTAGCTTTATTTTGTTTTTATAAAGAAAAAAGGCCCAACAATGGGCCCTTGAGATATTAAGACACTTTTTTGTGACGATTCATATAATCATTGTACTTTTTATCGAAGTCTTTCGGCTTTTGCCCTTCTTTAGTGATTAAACCTTCTTTAAACCATGTAAAATGCTCATCACAAAAGTTCATGCGCGCAATCTTAGAATTGCAAGACTCCGCCTTACAACGAGTAGGAAGTTGATGAACCTGACCGCCTTGTTGATTGTTTTTTTTGTTTTTAGCCATTGAAGACTCTCCCTTTGTAGTATTTTTAATACTATCGGCCAGTCCAGGGAAAAGTTTAATTTGTTTCAAGTTGAGACAAATCCATTTGATTAAGTGAGTTTATTTTTAGATGAGAAAAACTTGGGTTTAAAAGCATAGAAAAATGAATTGGACCAAGCGGCACAATATAGTTTTTATTTAAAAGATACTTCACTGTTTTGTAACATAATTTTTCGTCAAAGCGCAGTTGCTCGATAAGTAGATCTAGCTTTTTATCCCTCAACTTGGAGTAGTTTCGACTAGAGTTGCTGTGAAAAATTTCAACCGCTTCATAGCAACGAGGAAGTTGTAAACTAACACCACGACGGTACATTAATGTTTTTGGGGCTTTCAAAGAGGATATAAACTGACCAGGCTCCACAGGATTTAAATTTATTTTAATGTTTGTGTGTTTTTCAACTTGGTTTTTTATAAACTGCATGCCTTTGCTGATGTCTGAACCGCCAGCTAAACTATAAGTTAAAGACAGCTTTGTTGTTTCACTGGAGGACTTCGGATTATACTCTAAGCAAGGTGGTGCCTTGGGTGAAAAAAACTTTTCAGACAGCGCTGGGCAACCAGGCATGCCTTTAGAGTTATAAAGTTTTTGAAGTCCCCTATAGTTTATAGAAGAGGTGATCAGCTCTCTACTTTTTGGATTTAATTTTTCAATCCCTATATAGTCAAAGCGGTCCATTGGCACTTGAACTAATTGTTGTTTGCCTTTGTAAATACTAATTTTTTCTGTGGGCAAGTAGGTTAATAGATCGAGTGTTTGTTTTTCATACATTTTTAAGGCCACACTGGGATTATTAATAAAATAGATTTTAACATGAGAAACATTAGGTTTAAGCCTGCTATAGTCATTTTTGGTGAGCAATATAAAGCTCCCAAGTTCCCATTTTTTTAACTTATAGGGCCCACTATAACTGTCTTTTTTATGTGGAGCTGTGCTGTAATCTGTAAAGTTTTGTAAAAATTGAGATGAGGGCTCAGTTAGCTTAAAGCTTATAGTTTTATTGGAATCACATGTAGCTTTTAAATGCTTTAAATTTTTATTTTTAAGTGCAAGATTATATCCTTCTATGGCACTCAGGCGTTCTGTGTTTTTATTTGGATTTTTAATTAAATACTCAAAGCTTTTTAAAAAATGCTGACAGTAAATAGGGGAGCCATCTGAGAAAAATATATTTTTTTTAAGAACGCACTTAACTTGTGTTTTTGATTGGCTGCAGTTTTTAGCCAATATAGGTGTTAAGCTATAGTCTGAGTTTAATCTAAATAAGCTTGAGTGCAGTTGATCAAAAATATAATTTTGAGAAAAAGAGATTTTTTGTGTGTTTTGTAAAGACACAGGCTCTGTAAGTACTGAGAATTTAAAGGTTTTTGCCTGTACAGAGGTGCTTAAAATTAAAATGCAAAAAATATGTTTCAATATGATACATGCCCCTTTAGTTAAGGCTGACTTTGGTCGATAATAATACATAAGGCATGGTGGTTATGAAAGTAAAAAAACGTTCTGTATTATTGTTTATCTCATTTTCTGCGCTAATTATGGTGTACTTTACCAACTGCGCAGGAGACCTTGAGATTTCAAACTCACTCAATACATTGTGTGTTTCACAAGATTGTTACTCTGCAAACAAATCAAAACTTGCCATAGAGGCCGATGATAACTTGTTTGTGGAACAGTATAATTTTAACTCAGTTAAGTCTGCCGCACGTGCCACGACGGTTGATGCCTTTGTACAAGCTTCAGATTCTGGAACTCAAGTGCCATATATTCATATGTGTATGGTCGATGTAGGTGGGTCATGCAATGACGGCGGTTATGCCGACAACGTGGTTGAATGGGAGCTTATGAATCATGGTGAGTCTTGTAGCATGAACTCTACTTGGGCAGAAAAAGAACTTTATAGAATTTATCACAACGACCCTCAGCCTCAAGCAGATCTTTTTAAACTCAATGGTAAGTGTGTAAATGGCTACTTTAATGTTAAAGTGGTCTATCCTTGTGATGTGCAAGGTGCTCAAATAACTGGAGCACAGTTGTTAAGTCAACATTTTGGATTTTTTTGGCAAGGACCAAGGTCATTAAAACTTAAAATCATTGGTTTTGATGAGGCAGGGAAAGCTCATATGAGTAATAAATCTTATGACAAAAAAATCACCATGAACCTTCCACAGTCTCTTCCTCATGCTGGAGAGAAGTGCCCTCAATAATTAGCAACATTTGAAGCATTTGTTTGTGTATTTATAGGCATCACTTTTTTATAAGACTGTGACCATATACCCTCCATAATATGAGGAGCATCGACCATTTCAAGTTTTAAAAGACTGCGGCTTCTTATATATTTGGATTGCTGATACTCAGGCAATTTCGAGTTCTTAAAAACACTGGCATATTCAGAGGGCTCAATAATGCTTTCATGATTAGTTTTCACAAAATCTAAAAACTGATTGATGTTCTGATTTCTTTTAAAGGTGGCCCAGAGCAAAATATTAATATTAGATTTTTCTTCAGCAATTTCGGATTTCCACTCAGGGTTAAGCTCAAGGGTTTTTTGAGCTTTTACATGAGAAGTGTATATCCAGTTGTAGCTTTTAGACGAGTCTTCTGATGCTGGCATGTTTTTAAAATCTGCACTTTTTAAAAGTCGATTTAGTGCAGCTTCAATAAGATCTTCCCTTTGGGTTTTAATCCATTCATCAGAAATTAGCTCTGTTTTTTTAAGTATAAAATAGGTTTCAATAAAATTAAAATCCACTAACTTTTTTGAAATCTTATTATCTATTATATGTTGGAGTGTTAATTGGTCTTTAGAGATGCTCTTGGGGTCGTAAGCCACTTCGTAAAAGTTCCAAGCAAAGGGAATATATTTTTTATTTTTAGGGTCGTAATTGAGGTTTAAAAAATCAGCAGATATTTTGTCTCTTAAATTTTTATACTGATGGGGCTTTGTAAGTTTTAATTTTTCAAGAGTAGTGATCATATGTCTCGGCACAAGAGCTGTATCTAAGTGCTTTTGGTGTTTGATCACCGCTTGTGAATAATCGGCATCTCCAACATTGGCAATCATATCCACAACTATGCCTGTTTCTTGAGTAAATTGCTTTAACAAGGAGTCATTAATTAAACCTTTAGGGGCTGCAATGGTGATTTTTGGTTTGGAGGGCTTTATTATTTGGGTGTTTAATTGGTTTTTTTTAAAGTTAATGCCCCAAGCTAGTCCTAATACAAAAGACAGTGGGATAATAAAATATAGAATCTTAAAAGATTTTTTAGATCTCACGGACACTCCTTGATCCTTTGATTCTATATTTTATGAATTGTGAGGAGCAAATCAAAATTGCTCCTCTAAGATATGAAGCTTATTCAGCAAAAGAAACTGGATCATAGTCTACAACAATAGTTGCACCTTGATCAGGAATAAAATCACCGTAAAACTTAATACTGTTTGAATCAGCATTGTACTCATAACCGCCATTGCCACTTGGATTTTCACTAACAATAGGCACATCAATGCCATTGATCGAGATTTTAATAGTGCTTACATCTGGTTCACGATCTAAGAAAAACTGAGTGGATAGTTGTATAATATTATTTGAAATATCCAGTAGAGATTGGGCAAAGTTTCCACACAATGAACCTTTAATCCCTTCCGTTAAATCCACAAGAGCGCCGTATCGTTGAGCCACGATCTGCGTGCTGTTATAGACGGCTTTTTGTTGAGCCACACAATCTTGATCCCAAATGGCCATAGCTGATACGGAAAATCTTTTACTAGCTCCGCTGGTGCCCGTAAGATTTTCAAGAAAGGCGTTGTAAGAATCAACACTGTGAAGTCCAGGGTAGCTGTAGTATCCAGCAAAACCATTTTCATCATGAGAAAAGTCATCTTCGTCAGACACAATAATAATAGATAAAAAGCTATCTTCTCTTAAAAAACCAGCATTAAGATTGGTGCTTAAAGCGGCTTTAAAGCTTTGAAAGGCTCTTTCGTCACCATTACCACAAACCCCTTGAATGGCATTAGTCTTAAAGGTGTCAACTATATTTGCTGTATCTGGAGTAATAACAGAGACGCCTGTGTCTACACGGCTTTCTTGCCAGCAGTTAGGACTATTAGGATCACTATAAGTAAAACCATGATCTTTAAAGACAGCTCGGTCATCATTTGAATAGTAAAGGTCTCCATCACCATCAACCACACCGCTAGCACTTGAGCGCCATGCATCTGTTGTTGTAACGGCAATTTTGTAATCATAACCTTTAGTGACAAAGTCTTGAATAAAAGAGTCAAAGTTGGCTTTTAAGTCTTGCTGAGCTCCATTCATTGAGCCTGAGTTATCAATGACCCATAAAATATCAA
Organism: Bdellovibrionales bacterium; assembly: GCA_022450595.1. Classification (GTDB taxonomy): domain Bacteria; phylum Bdellovibrionota; class Bdellovibrionia; order Bdellovibrionales; family UBA1609; genus JAKUPT01. The sequence continues at coordinate 430 of JAKUPT010000080.1, read as the reverse complement.
TTTTGTTATTCACGGTGCTTTCGTTTTGTTTAAAGGTATTCTGCGTTGGCAAAAACGAAAATGTAGGAGTCGGTTTTTGACAACCTACTAATAATGTCAGTGATAAAGCAACAAACGTGATCTTGTTATACATAAGCCCCTCCCCAGATTGAGAGCTTTGTGTTTTTCTTTCCGCTTACGTACAACATTTAACCTATCGACATTGGTCTAGTTAAACTTAAGGCTTGAGTGTTAAAAATTTAGTGAAATGTCAAAAAGTTCGTCTTTTTTGTGTTTCAGAATGAAACGAATCTTAATTTGAGCCAGTTTTATAAATCTTAAGTTTCTTGCAAGGCGTTTTATGGTAGGGTTGAGTTAGGTTCTCTTGAGCCGGGAAGGGAGGTGATAGAGTGGATTCGATAAATTGTATTAAATCACTCTTGATGGAGGT
>JAKUPT010000008.1:55900-64883 GCA_022450595.1 Bdellovibrionales bacterium | reverse complement strand
AAACACTACAGTGACTTATTGCTTAGCTACTGGATTAGAGTTCCTTTAAATTTCACCCAGGGGAGCCTCAATAATAAGTTTTTATCTCTTTGGCCAGAAACTTATGACCGAAAAGGAACAGTCACTTGGCAAACCAGACCTAACGGAAATGATGGAGCGAACCTAGTTGTTCAAGATGGTGGAGTCACAAGTGGCGAAGTATTAAGCACACCCTTTATTTCAGTACCGAATGATAGGGGCCGGTGGATGCAAATAGTCGTAAGAGTAAAAGCCGCATCAAGCTCCAGTAGCAATGATGGAATCATACAGTTATACAGACGCTGGGAAGATCAAACAAGTTTTCAAAAACTTCATGATAAATCATCTGCAAACACCTGGGACACAACATCTGCTGAACAGGGAATCTCACAAGGGTATATCTTGGGCTGGGCCAATGATGCTTATTCAGTAGATACAGAATGGCTGGTTGACGACTTTGCTGTCACATCAGAACCACTAATTACTGACTGATCTGTTTGATTTTTTCGACAATATCTTTAATGGTGGATCCCGGACCAAAAACCGCATCCACACCATGATCTTTTAAAGTTTTGGCATCTTCTTCAGGAATGATTCCACCCACAAATATGGGCTTCTGGAAATCTTGTTTTTTCATTTCATCTTGAATAGCTGTGACAAGACCGACGTGTGCACCGGAAAGTATGGACAAACCAATCACATCTACATCTTCTTGAAGAGCGGCTGTTACGACCATCTCAGGTGTTTGATGAAGACCTGTGTATATAACTTCAAAACCAGCGTCGCGAAGACCGCGAGCCACTACCTTTGCGCCTCTGTCATGACCATCTAAACCTGGTTTTGCTACTAAAACTCGAATCATAGAGAATAGTTCTACAATCTTAAGACTCAGTCTGTAAAGCAAAATATGATTGTTGAATCTCCCCATAAAATTGACTAAGGTACGATAATACTTAGGAAGTTGTGTTTACTACTTGAATGACACAGGCCGTCCCAAGTCTATCCCTAGATTACAAGGAGAAAAACATGGATAAACGCCCAGCACTTACAAAATTAGCTGAAGACGAAAATGATTTTAGAATGGCCATCCGTGAATTTGCTGAGGCAGAGATCAAACCTCTTGTCACAGAAATGGATGAGCAAGCTCAAATGAAACCAGAACTTGTTAAAAACCTATTTGAAATGGGACTTATGGGAATCGAAACCCCGGAAGAGTTTGGCGGAGCTGGAGCTAACTTCACAACCGCTTGCCTTGCGGTGGAAGAGCTTGGACGTATCGATGGTTCAGTGAGTGTACTTGTTGACGTGCAGAACACTCTTGTGACCAATGCCTTTTTAAAGTGGGCCACAGAGGATCAAAAAAAGAAGTACCTTCCACAACTTGCCAGTGAAAAAGTTGGCGCCTATGCCCTATCTGAAAGCTCCAGTGGTTCGGATGCTTTTGCATTAAAATTAAAAGCTGAAGATAAAGGTGATAAGTTTGTTTTAAACGGTCATAAGCTTTGGATCACCAATGCTAAAGAGGCCAGCGTGTTTTTAGTTTTCGCCAACGTAGATCCTGAAAAAGGCTACAAAGGCATCACAGGTTTTATTGTTGAAAAAGATATGCCTGGATTTAAAGTTGGAAAAAAAGAAGACAAACTTGGAATCAGAGCTAGCTCTACTTGTGAATTAACTTTTGAAGACTGTGAAGTACCTAAAGAAAACGTTATTGGTGAGGTTGGAAAAGGCTATAAAATTGCTATTGAAACTCTGAACGAAGGCCGAATTGGTATCGGCGCACAAATGGTCGGTATTGCACAAGGTGCTTATGAGGCAGCACTTAGCTACACACAAACTAGAGAGCAGTTTGGCAAAGCTTTAAGTGCCAACCAAGGTGTTCAATTTCAACTGGCTGAAATGCGCACAGAGCTTGAAGCCGCTAGACTCTTGGTTTACAACGCCGCCAGATTAAAAGACTCTGGTGAAAACTTTGTACTAGAAGCCGCCATTGCAAAACTTTACTCATCAAGAGCCGCTGAAAAAATCAGCTCACTCACTATTGACCTATTTGGCGGAAATGGTTTCACCAGAGAGTACCCTGCCGAAAAGTTCTGGCGTGACGCTAAAATCGGACAAATCTACGAAGGCACAAGCAACATGCAACTTCAAACTATTGCAAAATTAGAGCTTTCTAAATAATCAAAAAACCATAAGACTTTAAAACTAAGCCCCATCCTTATTAAGGTGGGGTTTTTTTATATTTTACACCTTATTAAATGCAGATTACATTAGGTTAAATTTTTTTAGATATGCTTTTTACACCAGTTCTTAATGAAGTGAAGATTATCAAATAAACCATCTTTAACATATCACGAAAACCATTGAATGAACCATATTACCAAAAGCCTATTGAATCTCTATTAAAAATAAACCGGGCACAATTCTAAAAATCTATAAGAATTCTATTTAAAAACTCAACCATAACAACTTAGATGTTTCGACGATACTGCCCACCCACTTCATAAAGCGCCTGAGTCATCTGGTACAATGTACAGTGCCTTGAAGCCTCCATCAAAGCTTCAAAGATATTCAGATTGTTCAAACAAGCCTGCTTTAATTCATGTAAAGCAGTTTTTGCTTGCTCTTTGTGGTCCTTCATAAACTCCTGAGTGCGATAGTGTTGTAACTGCTTTTCTTCCACACTGGCACGTCTAAGCTCAATAGTTTCAGGCGCATATCCCTCTTCTAAAGTTTTAGGGTTTTCATAAGTGTTAACACCAATAATTGGAAGTTCTCCTGAGTGCTTTAGATGTTCGTAGTAAAGAGACTCTTCTTGAATCTTTCCTCTTTGATACTGAGTCTCCATAGCTCCTAAAACACCACCACGCTCATTGATTTTTAAAAACTCATCAAGTATGGCCTCTTCAACAGCTTCAGTGAGCCATTGAATAAAATAGCTTCCCTGCAGCGGGTTTTCATTTTTTGTATACCCATACTCTTTATTAATGATCATCTGTATGGCTTGAGCTCTTCTCACAGATTCCTCAGTAGGTGTTGTGATGGCTTCATCATAAGCGTTAGTATGTAATGAGTTACAATGATCGCTGATGGCTGTAAGAGCTTGAAGGGTCGTTCTAATGTCATTAAAGTCAATCTCTTGGGCGTGTAAAGATCTGCCACTGGTCTGTATGTGATACTTCAATTTTTGGCTTCGATCATTGGCTTGATATAAATCTCTCATGGCAATAGACCAAATTCTTCGAGCCACACGACCGATCACTGTGTATTCAGGATCAAGGCCATTGGAAAAGAAAAAGGAAAGGTTGGGTGCAAAGTCGTTAATGTCCATCCCGCGGCTCAAGTAGTACTCAACATAGGTAAAGGCATTACTTAGAGTCAAAGCCAACTGTGTGATGGGATTAGCGCCGGCTTCAGCAATATGATACCCCGAGATACTCACAGAGTAGAAGTTTTTTACTTTGTTGTCGGTAAAAAACTGCTGGATGTCTCCCATCATTTTTAAGGCGAAATCAATAGAGAAAATGCAGGTGTTCTGCCCCTGATCTTCTTTTAAAATGTCTGCTTGCACAGTTCCTCGAACGGTTTGCAAAGTTTTTTCTTTAATCTCTTTATGCTCTTCATTATTGAGTACACGACCAAGCTCTTTTTGCCTTTTTTCCACTTGCTGATCAATGGTGGTATTCATGTAAAAGGCTAAGATCATTGGAGCGGGACCATTGATTGTCATACTTACACTTGTCACAGGATCACAAAGATCAAAACCTGCAAACAGACGTTTCATATCATCAAGAGTTGAGATACTCACTCCACTCTCGCCGACTTTTCCATAAATGTCCGGTCTTTTATCAGGATCTTGGCCATACAAGGTCACACTGTCAAAAGCTGTCGACAAGCGTTTTGCCGGCTGCCCTTCGCAGAGATAATGAAAGCGTTTATTGGTTTTTTCTGGCGTGCCCTCGCCTGCAAACATTCTAGTAGGAAGCTCATTCAAACGCTTTAAGGGAAAAACACCAGCCGTGTAAGGAAAGTATCCCGGTAAGTTTTCAAGATGCAAAAACTCATATCGATCTCCCCAATCACGAAGAGATGGAGCCACTAGTCTTGGAATGTCCAAGCCAGATAAACTTTCATGTACTAAAGTTTGTTTAATCTCTTTGCCTCGCACTTGATAGATAAACTCTTTTTGCTTAAATGTGTTTGCAAAGTCTTGATAGCTCTCTAATTGCTCTAGTTCTTTTTGACTAAATTTACTTTGATACTCTTCAATCAAAGAGTTGAGTTCTTTGTTATTTAATCCTAAACGCTTCAAAGCCCCAAGTTTTGAGGCAACTTCTGCTTTAGAACGAACTTGCTTTTTATAGTTTCTAACCACACTGACAATTTCAGCCAAATAGTTTTGACGTTCAGCTGGAACAATGGATGCTTTTTGCTGCCCTTTAAGATCAAAATTTTGTGACTGTTTCCAAATGGGTCTTTCAGAATCTTTGTCTTTTATCAGAGATGAAAGATGTAAAAACAGTTCGTTCACACCTTTATCATTAAACTGAGAGGCCTGTGTTAGAAAAATGGGTAACTCTTCATCTTGTGCTTGAAACAATTTACGACTGCGTTTGTATTGCTTTCTAACATCTCTAAAAGCATCCTGTGAACCACGCCTATCGGCTTTATTGATTGAGATCACATCCGCAAAGTCGATCATTTCAATTTTTTCTAGTTGAGACTGAGCACCAAATTCAGAAGTCATCACGTACAAGCTTAAATCAGAGATTTCAGTGATGGCATGACTGGACTGACCAATACCAGAGCTTTCTGCAATAATTAAATCAAAATCCATAGATTTTGAGGCTTCTAGTACAAAAGGTAAAGCTTTAGAAATTTCATTGCCTGATCCACGGCTGGCCATAGAGCGCATAAAAGTGCCTGAGCGTGATAATGAATTCATTCGAATTCGATCGCCAAGCAAGGCACCTCCAGTCTTTCTTTTAGTGGGATCTACAAAAAGCACGGCTATATTTATATCTTTATATGAATTTAAAAAACGTTGTACCAACTCATCGACCAAAGACGACTTTCCAGCTCCACCGGTTCCTGTGATACCTAAAATTAAAGGTTTTTGTTTTTTAGTGGCAAATTCAGGTTTTGGATATTCTACAGAATTTTCAAGGGCTGTTAAATACACCCCTACCTCGCGCTGAGGAATGCCTTGAGCGATATCTAAAGGCCCGGCTTTTTTTGCAGCTTCAACCAAGTCAAAATCACATTCTTTTATGATCTGTTCGATCATCCCCTCTAAACCAAGCTTTCTACCATCGTCTGGATGAAAAATCTGAGCAATGCCGTAGGCTTCAAGTTCACGTTTCTCATCGTGGACAATAACACCGCCACCTCCGCCATAAATTTTTACATAAGAGGCTTTATTCTCATCAAGCAGGTCCTTCATGTACTTAAAGTACTCCATATGACCACCTTGATAGGAGCTCACTGCAATCCCCTGAGCGCCCTCTTGTAACGCGGCTTCTACAACCTCTTGCACAGAACGGTTGTGCCCTAAATGTATAACCTCAGCGCCCATATCTTGTAGCACTCTTCGCATAATATTAATGCTAGCATCATGCCCATCAAATAAAGATGCGGCAGTGACAATACGAATTGGATTCTGAGGCTTATACATCTTTTACTCTCCTTTAAAATTTGGTGCGCGCTTTTCAATAAAAGCAGTGATGCCCTCTTGATGATCTTTAGTTGCAAAGGTTCTGCGAAAGATGTCAGCCTCTAAAGCCAAGGCCTCGGGAAGTGCTTTGCTATACCCCTCATAGATGGCTTGCTTTGCAAGCCCTACAGCCACCGGTCCTCTACTACAGACAAGTTTTGCAAGCTCAACAGCTCTATCATTAAGCCCTGAAGGCTCACAAACTTCTGTGACCAAGCCTAGGTTGTAAGCTTTATCGGCTTTTATCATATCACCTGTTAAGGCTAAGTATGTGGCGTTTTTAAGACCAATCACACGGCTTAGTCTTTGTGTGCCTCCATATCCTGGAATTAAACCAAGACTGACTTCAGGTAGCCCAAACTTAGCTTTTTCTGAGGCAATTAAAAAATCACAGGCAAGGGCCAATTCAAAGCCACCACCTAAAGCAACGCCATTCACCGCTCCAATTACAACTTGAGGTAGGTCTTGTAACATTTGAAAAGTCTCTTGGCCATTAAGTGACATTTCGTGAGCCTGGTCGGGAGTAAGCTCTTGCATCTCTTTAATATCTGCTCCTGCAACAAAAGCTTTTTCTCCAGAACCAGTTATAATTAATGCTCTTTGCTTAGAGTCTTTAAAACTTAAAATAAAATCCTTAAGTTCGGACAGTAGTTTTTGATTTAATGCATTTAAAGCATTGGGACGATTTAAAGTTAATACCGAGTACCCATCAAATTCTTCAACTAATAAAGTGCTAAAGTTCATTTTTACCCCTCGTAATTATAAAATCCACGACCTGTTTTACGTCCTAACCACCCGGCTTCCACATGCTTTACAAGCAGCGGACATGGGCGATATTTACTGTCACCTAAGCCCTCATGCAGAACATTCATAATGGCCAAACAAGTGTCGAGACCAATAAAATCAGCTAAAGTCAGAGGTCCCATCGGCTGGTTTGTGCCTAACTTCATAGACTGATCAATATCTTCCACAGAAGCAATGCCTTCATAAAGTGCATATACAGCCTCGTTAATCATCGGCATTAAAATTCTATTTACAATAAAGCCTGGCATGTCACGGCCTTCTACAAAAACTTTTCCTAAGTTTTCAGCTAAAGCCCCTACTGTTTTAAAAGTTTCATCAGAAGTTTGTAGCCCTCTAATACCTTCAACCAATTTCATGATAGGAACTGGATTCATAAAATGCATGCCAGCCACTTTATCTGGACGTTTTGTGACACCAGCAATTTTAGTGATCGATATGCTTGAGGTGTTTGAACACAATAAAGCCTCAGGCTTAACAACTTCGTCTAATTGTTTAAAGATTTTTAATTTCAAATCCACATTTTCTGTGGCGGCTTCAACGACGATGTCGCAGTCTTTTAGGTCTGAAATATCAGAACTGGTTTGTATTAAAGAAAGTAATTTGTCTTTATCACCTTCACTCATTCTTTCTTTTTTAATCAAGCGGTCACAGCTGGATGTGATGGTTTTTAACCCCTTCTCCACGGCTTCAGAATTTACGTCCATCATTACCACTTTGTAACCCTTGGCCGCACTGACTTGAGCTATGCCATTGCCCATTTGTCCTGCACCGACAACACCAATTTTTTGAAGACTCATTATCTCTCCCTTCGTACGTAGACCGTTAGATATACTGAATCCACAACAAAGGGTCAATTAAGCTCTCGGAGCTAGGCATTTTTCTTTATAAAATCAATGTTTTAGACATAAAGCATCGTATTTTTGATCAAGACTTTGAGGTATTATTTGGGCTTTTAAGAGTTAAATGCAGTAATAAACTTTTGGCGAACATCCGTCTTCAATCTATCTAAGTCCTCTTCAGAATAATTATTTGTTGGAAAAACGGGAAGAAACTGAACTGTGACTGTTGATTTCCACTTGTTTTGACAAGGAAGGCTGTCTTGTTTGGTCATCAAATCATAAGCTCCTTTAATCACAACTGGATAAATATCTAAGTGGCCATACAAGGCAAAATTGAATGGACCGAGTTTGAATTTACCAATTTCATCTGTTAACTGCCTGGTTCCTTCTGGTGCTAAAGCATAACTCATATTTTCATTTTTTACCTTTTCAACAGAGTCTTTATAGATTTTCAAAACCTTATTTCTTTGATGTCTTGCAATGGGAAGAACACCAATTGAGCGCATAGCTTTTCCAAAAAATGGTATAGAGAACAACTCAATCTTAGCACCAAAACGAAAAGTTTTCTTAAGAGCTAAAGCTTTCATTAATATTGGGATATCAAGAAGACTTAAATGATTAAATAAAATCAATCCACCAGAGTCTTGTATGTGTTCTTCGCCTTTAATTTTTACATCTACGTTCAGAACAAAAAGAATAAAGCTTGCCCAAATATAAGTGATTCTATCAAAGGTCTTATGATGACACTTGACTGAACAGACCAAAATTAAAGTAATTGAGATGACTATGGTAAAAGCACAACTTAAAAGCCCACCAATAAGGCTTCTAATAGAGATTAAAAATCTTGTAAAATTGATTTCGTTAATTGTTTTTTGTATTTGTTCAAGATTCATCTTTATCCCTTTGCTCCCCAAAAATTCTTACTCTGGCCTTTTGACGCTGACGCTCCTTATAGGCCGCATGATCAGCGTAAAACTCATTATTATCATAGGTCTTTTTATCCATAATTTGAACTTCAAAAGGATAAAAGAACTTTATTTTACGGTTTTCCGTATGGATCAACTTCCGTCCAATAAATTTCATAAACTTATAATCTTTACTGGAAAACTTATTATGTTTTTTCTTATATATTGCAATAGAATCAGAAGCCACCAATCTCTCATTCAAAAGCCGATCCACTTCTTTTTCTGAATATAGTTCATGGCCTTTAAGATCTTCCATCACGCTCAAAAACACATTTAAAGGAAAAACGGTGTTATTTGATTGATCTGGAATCAAATGAGGAAAGGAAACCAAGCTCTCCTCCATAAAAAATCTCAACACTCTAAACACATCAAATAAGGACTTAGTAATAATACGAATCCCCACTTTATCTAAGATTTGAAAGGCAACGGCCTCAGGCTTTACTAACAACTTAATGATTGATGAGTTTACTGATTTAAAGCTTTTGGGGGTGAATTTAACAAGTTCAATAGCCTGGCCTGTTCGAGCACTTTTAAGCATTGGAGCACCCTCAGGGGTCTCTTCAATGTACTGCAAAAAGGGGTTAATAATTTGACTTTGTATGTCTTTGTAATAGTAGCGAAACAAGTCATTTTCAAGGTGAACT
>JAKUPT010000008.1:0-55871 GCA_022450595.1 Bdellovibrionales bacterium | reverse complement strand
ATATATGCATAATTCTTAATATGGCACAGGACCATTGTTGCAAAGAGTTGGGTTTTGGCTCACTGCTGGAGTAGATCAATAGGTATCCCACATCTTTTAACTCACTACGATGTGCTAGTATTTTGGGAATCTCCTCATTAGTCTCAAGTAATTTTGTCTCTAAGAATTTTTTGGCTCTAGCGTGTAAACGCCACATATCCTCAACATCATCTTCAGAATGAATGTCATAACCGTATTGTGCTAAAAAGTGATGAGCCTCTTCTAAGTTTTGAATGCTCAGCTTTGGAACATCAATGGCAGAAAGCCCAGCAAGCAAAGTTGAAAACACATCCTGATCAAAATCATATTCCCTAGACATCCAAACATCATACCCCAAAAAAGCCACCAACACACTCCAGACGCACCGTACGAAAAGGTACGGACTACCTTTTAATGCGACGCGCCTCTGCTGAGCTGCTGCATCAAAAGGTAGTCCGTACCTCTTCCCCTTTTCGTACTATTTAATTATTGGCAATTAAAGAAGCTACAAGTTGGAACAATAAATTTACCTAGGCTTCCCTGAGCTGGAGATTGACCAGCAAAGTGCTTAGAGTTTTTGTAGTGAATGGTTCCTAAAAAGTCCTCACCATCAAACCAACCTTCAAGAGTGATCACACCACCCTCCCAAGACATTTCAACTGTAGCACCATCAGAGTTCACTTGACCATAGGCACGTGGGGCATAAAAACCAATGCCTGGAATTCTATTTTCAGAATTTTCTGACTCAACGGCGTAATGGTCAAAAATAACAAGTATAAATTCAGCCGCACTTTGAACGCGTCCAGGTTGACCTTGTCTAAAGCCTCCTTCCACATTCACTTTTCCAGAAAAGCGCACACCAGTACTGGCACCACAAACACCGCTCACATTACCTAATGATAAACCGTTTTCACCCGTGCCATCAGGGTCTCCTTTAGCTGTTGCTAAATCGTAAACATCATCTTGAAACTGTCCATCCATACTGCTGTCTTGAATCCAAACAGTTCCAGGCAATTCACCTGATCCATAATAACAACCATTAACAGTACTTGTGTCTGTTAATACATGTTCGCGGTCTTGTGGCACATCTCCTACTCCACCGCCTCTTTGCATAGTGGCGTTGTGTTTGCGTCCATTACTACAGGCAGACAAGAACACCACTGATATAATAAGTAATAAAATATGTTTCATAACACTATCTCCCATTCCTTTTGACTTTATATAAGGCAAGGAAGGTGCCATGATTTTTGCGTGAGCTGAAATCTATTGAGGTTTGAAGGGGTGTTTTTGGAGTGTGCCAAGTTATGACAATTTTTGATCGACAATGGTTTTCAGCTGTCAAAAGTCTTTACAGTTTAAGATCTATCACTTTAAGCCCATTTTTTTTCACAGAATTCTTGCTTATATAAGCAATATAACCCTTATTACTTTTAATATATTCAATTAATTTTTCAGAAGAATAAAAGGTTTTAGGAGTGTTCTCTTGTCCTGAGAGCTCTTTTTCAAGCCAATATTGGTCAAATTCAAACATGCTCATTTTTAAATAGTCTTGTATAAACACTTTTGTGTCAGAATGAGACATAGATAGCATCAAAGGACGAATGTTTTCTCCTTTTATCCCACTGGGTTGTCCCATATAGACTTTTTTGACCTTTTCAAGTTTTAAATCACTCACCTTTGTCTTTTCATGAGTAATAAGTACAAGATCTTTTGAGTAAAGATTAAAGGCCCATGTAAAAGTTAATAAAAAAACAAAATATTTTAGCACTGAAATTCCCTTAAACAAAATTAATCATATAAAGGCTATCATATATAAATCTTATTTTTCAATAGGCTAATAAAATGAAATCAGTTTATAGGTGTAATTCCTCAATCGAGGCCAGTTGAGAAGGTATAGATGTCCGGTAGTCATCTAAGAATTCAGAAATTCGATTCAAAGACTCTTTGAGTTCATCGACTCTTGGCAAGAATACAATTCTAAAATGCTGTTGATCATTCAAATTAAATCCACTGCCCTGAACTACTAAAACTTTTTGCTGCTTCAATAAGTCTAAAGCCCACTGACTGTCACGTTCTATAGGGTACATTTTGGGATCCATCTTTGGGAATAAGTACATCGCACCTTTAGGCTTCACACAGCTAACACCTGGAATATTAGAGATAATATTATAGGCAAGCTCTCGTTGTTCATACAATCTTCCACCTGGGCGTACTAAATCTTGTATGCTTTGGTAGCCACCAAGAGCCGTTTGAATGGCATGTTGTACGGGCACATTTGAGCAAAGCCTCATACTGGCAAGCATTTCAAGACCTTGCATATAATCTAGGGCCTTGTGTTTTGCTCCACTCACAACCATCCATCCAGATCTAAACCCGGCCGCTCGATAAACCTTAGACAAACCATTGAAAGTCACAAAAACCACATCATCTGCAAGTGAAGCCATTGGATAGTGCTTGTTTTCATCATAAACGATCTGATCATAAATTTCGTCAGCATATATAATAAGGCTGTGCTTACGAGCCATTTCAATGATGGCTTCTAAAGTTTTTTTGCTGTAAACAGCACCTGTAGGATTATTGGGATTGATCACAACAATGGCTTTAGTTTCTTTTGATATCTTTTGCTCCAAATCGTCTAAATCCGGCTCCCAATCATTAGACTCATCACAACGGTAATGAACTGGTTTACCACCAGCTAGATGTACAGAGGCCGTCCACAAAGGATAATCTGGAGAAGGAATTAAAACCTCATCGCCATTATTTAATAGTCCATGCATAGACATTAAAATAAGCTCACTGACTCCATTTCCAATAAAAATGTCCTCGATTTCAACACCTTGAATTTTTTTACGCTGGCAATCGTGCATGATGGCTTTTCTAGCTGAAAAGATCCCCTTAGATTCAGAGTAACCTTGTGCCAAAGATAAATTTCTTTTTACGTCTTGAACAATTTCTTCAGGAACCTCAAAGCCAAATGGTGCGGGATTGCCGATATTTAACTTATAAATCCGGTGCCCTTCAGCTTCTAAAATATTTGCTTGTTTTACAACTTCACCACGAATTTCATAGCAGGCTTGAGTCAACTTTAAGGATTTTTTAAATTTATACATAAAACCCTTATATCACGCAGAAATTAGCCATCCTAGAGCCGGATGTCAGGATGAAATTTTTCCCCTCATTGATCAGCATATTTACACTAACCACAAAAGGTGCGGACTGCGGTAGTCCGGACTGCGGTAGTCCGTACCTTTTGGTACGGAGCAGAAAAAGGTAGTCCGTACCTTTTGGGACGACGCATGGGATGTGAGTCCTTGCTTAGTAGAAGGACTTTTTGGCGTTGGCTAGGTTTACTAGGGACTGGCAAGGTTTAAAGCGTGGGCCGCATTTGGTGGCGTATTGCTCTAACTCTTGAACTACGTACTCAGCACCTAGAGAGTCGGCGTAGCGCAGTAGGCCTCCTCTAAATGGTGGAAAGCCGGTTCCCATAATCATACCAAGATCAACGTCTTCAGGTTTTTCCACAATATGGTCTTCAAAGAGTACACGAGAGGCTTCGTTAATCATTAAGAATATTCCACGCTCAATGGCCTCTTTGGAAGTGATGCTGCCACTTGGAGAACTGAGCCCTAAGTCTGCATAAACACTGTTATCAACAGAGGTCTCTTTGCCTTTTTCATCATAATTATAAAAGCCTTTAGAGTTCTTTTTACCTAAGCGGTCCGTGCCGGCAAGTTTTTCGGCCAAGTCAGAGACTTCAACTCTCTCACCTAGAGCTTTTTTGAAAATCTTAAGCACCTTAATACAAACATCAAGACCCACTTCATCCATAAGTCTGAAAGGCCCCATAGGAAGCCCAAAAGTATGAGTGTAGTACTTATCAACAGTTGCTATATCACAACCCTCTTCTAAAAAGTACAGAGCCTCTGCAAGTAAAGGAAGCAACAGTCTGTTAACTAAAAAGCCGGGTCCGTCTTTTACAACAATTGGAGTTTTACCCATTCTTTTTGAGAGTTCAAAAATTGAGGCCACAGTGGAATCAGAGGTTTTTGGCCCTTTAATGACTTCCACCAATGGCATTTTATCAACTGGGTTAAAAAAGTGCATGCCAGCAAAAAGCTCAGGCTTTGGATGAGCTTCCGCCATTTCAGTTACGCTTAATGAGGAGGTGTTTGTCGCTATAATGCAATCCTCTTTGCAGTGCTTAGCTGTCTCTTCAATGACTTTCTTTTTTATGTTCATGTCTTCAACAATGGCTTCAACCACTAGATCTAAAGATTTAAAGCCTGAATAATCTAACGTGCCAGAGATCAAACTTTCTTTTTGAGCCAGTTCATATTTAGTTAAACGCTTGCGCTTTAACTTTTTATTCCAAATGTCACGGGCTGCTTTAAATCCTTTAGAAAGAGCATCATTATTAATATCTTTCATCCGAACACTCACGCCTTTATCCGCACCAACGTAGGCAATTCCACCACCCATAACACCGGCACCTAAAACACCCATGCTTTGAACTTTGTTAAACTCTACATCTGCTTCAACACCGGTTTGTTTTTTTACATTTTCTAAAACAAAAAATAAGTTTATAAGATGCTTACTCACATCTGTTACAGCCACCTCACAAAATCCGTTGGCTTCTGTAATAAGAGCTCTTTGTCTGTTAGAAAAACCATATGTGGATTTAATCACTTCAAGTGCTTTTAATGGAGCAGGATAAAAACCTTTTGATTGTTTCATCACTGTTTTTTTTGCTTGTTTAAAAACCACAGGGCGACCAGCAAATGAGTGTAAAAAGCTATCCATCATGGACTTTGGTTTAAAGTAAGTCTTTCGCTTTGATTTTTTTCCAGAGGCCATATCTTGAGCAAAGCTCTTCACCGTCTCTTCAAACAAAGCTTCTGGAACTTGCTTGTCGATCAAACCAATTTTCTCCGCTTTTCGGGAGTCTACGGACTTCCCAGCTAAAATAATATCCAAACTGTTTGGCAAACCAATAAGTCTTGGCATCCTTATACATCCACCAAAACCAGGTATAATACCTAATTGAACTTCAGGAAGGCCAATGCGTAATGACTTTGAATCCGTGGCAATACGATAGTCACAGGCTAGCGACAATTCACATCCTCCACCCAAGCAGGCTCCATTGATTGCTGCCAGTGTTGGCATCGGAAGATCTTCCCAAGCATTAATGATTTCATGAGCTTTAGTTACAGCATCCATAAAATCTTCTTTTTTATTCATCTTCTTAATCTCTTCAATATCTGCACCAGCAATAAAAATATTTTTCTTTTTAGAGATTAAAACTACTGCCTTGTAAGAAGATGATTTTAACTCTTCAATCACTTCACGTAATCTTTCCATCACAGGAGAAGAGAGTTTGTTCACTTTTTCCCCTACAAGATCCAATTCTACATAGGCAATATTGTCTTCGACTTTTTTAATTTGAATACTTTCTTGAATGCTCATAATTAGGCCTCTCTTTCAAGAACAATGGCTCCGCCTTGTCCACCACCAATACAAAGAGTGGCAAGCCCATATTGTTCCTTACGACGTTGCATTTCTTTCATTAAAGTTAAAACAATTCGTGTGCCTGTGGCGCCAACAGGATGCCCTAAAGCTATAGCTCCACCGTTCACATTAAGCTTTGACATATCAACCTCACCAATGGCTTCATCAAGACCTAGGTTTTTCTTACAGTAGTCTTTGTCGGCCATAGCTTTAGTACAGGCTAATACTTGAGCTGCAAAGGCTTCATTTAATTCAATCAGTCCAATGTCTTTAAAGTTAACACCAGCTCGCTTTAATGCAATTGGTGTGGAGTACACAGGACCTAGCCCCATACGCTTTGGATCAAGACCGGCAAAGCCATAACCCTTAATGGTAGCTATGGGCTTTAAACCTAATTCATTGGCTTTTTTACGACTCATTAGCATCACCATGGCAGCACCGTCAGTAATAGGACAGGCATTTCCGACAGTAATACTACCAAATTTTCTGTCGAAGTATGGTTTAAGTTTAGCAAGCTTTTCAACACTCTGACCTTCTCTTGGGCCGATGTCTTCACTCACCACATCTTTGTATTTTGGCGGTAAAAACACTGGGGTGATTTCTTCTGCCAATTTGTCTTTGGCTTTAACAGCTTTATTGTGACTTTCAGCCGCATATTCGTCTTGCTCTTGTCTAGAGATTGAAAATTCTTTGGCTAAAATTTCAGCAGTTTGCCCCATATTGATTCCACTAAAGGGGTCCGTTAAGCCTTCCATCACTGAAATGCGTGGTTTTAAGTACTTTAATTTTAATTTTTTTAAAGCGGCCATTCTTTGCCCCATGCTTTTTGCAAAGGCAAATTCTGAAAATAAATCTTGAAACTGTTTTGAAAAAAGTAGCGGCATTTGTGACATGCTTTCAGTTCCACCGGCGACAACCACATCCATTGTTCCTGATTTGATTTTATCAAATCCAGAAGTGATGCTTTCTAAAGCCGAAGCGCAGTTTCTATGCACAGTGTAACAAGAGGTTTTTTGAGGTATTCCTGATCTTAAAGCAATCACACGTGATATATTAGCTGCATCCGAGGGATTTCCGGTATTTCCAATTATCACTTCATCGATTTCATTCACATCGATGTCAACTTCTGCAAGTAGTTGTTTAAGTGCTGTTTGACCTAAATCAACAGGGTGAACATCTTTTAATTTGCTTCCAGCTTTGGCAAATGGAGTTCTGACTCCACCTACTATAACTACGTCGTTATCGCTCATGAGGGCCCCCAGGTGTGTAATATTAAGTTGATCACTATATAAATTGCATCCGCATTGACCTAAAGTCAATGAGGGAGCCATTCATGACCGCGTCAACACAATCACAACTAAACGTTGTTCCTGCTCTTCAGCATTGATAATATCGGGCCCTTAAATTTTAGTATAAAAGGATGAATATTTATGGACATTTATAAAGAGTCACTGATTTATCACTCTAAGGGAAAGCCCGGTAAAGTTGACGTTAACTCCAGTAAAGAATGCAACACAGAATACGCCCTATCGCTAGCCTACTCCCCAGGGGTTGCAGCTCCTTGTAATGAAATTGCAAAAGATCCTTTAAAAGCTTTTGAGTACACAACTAAAGGTAACCTTGTCGCGGTTGTGACAAATGGAACGGCTGTTCTTGGCCTTGGAAATATCGGCCCCCTTGCTGGTAAACCTGTAATGGAAGGCAAAGGCGTGCTTTTCAAACAGTTTGCCGGAATTGATGTTTTTGATCTTGAACTTAATGCCGACACTACGGATGAGTTTGTAGCTGCAGTAAAAGCTCTAGAGCCCACTTTTGGCGGCATTAATTTAGAAGATATTAAAGCCCCTGAATGTTTTGAAGTGGAAGAGCAACTTAAAAAGCAAATGAACATTCCGGTTTTCCACGATGATCAACACGGAACGGCGATCATTACAGCTGCGGCTTTTATTAATGCCTGTCATATTACAAAGCGCAAAATAAAAAACACGAAAGTAGTGTTTAATGGAGCCGGAGCGGCTTCTATAGCATGTGCAAAAATTCTTCATCAGCTAGGTGTGAAAAAAGCCAACATCACACTTTGTGATTCAAGCGGTGTTATTTATGAAGGCCGTGAAAAAGGTATGAATAAATACAAACAAGAGTTTGCTGTTAAAACAAAAAACAGAACTTTAACAGATGCCTTAAAAGACTCTGACTGTTTTATAGGTTTAAGTGTGGGTAATATCTTAGACAAGGATATGCTACTTTCCATGGCTAAAAACCCCATTGTTTTTGCCATGGCCAACCCTGAACCTGAAATAAATCCAAACTTGGCGAAAGAAATTCGTGACGATGTAATTATTGCCACCGGCCGCAGTGACTTTCCAAACCAGGTCAATAACGTATTGGGCTTTCCATCAATTTTCAGAGGAGCTTTAGACGTTAGAGCCACTCAAATCAATGAAGAGATGAAGCTTGCGGCTGTGGAGGCTCTTGCAGAACTTGCAAGAGAAGATGTGCCCGAGAGCGTGTCGGAAGCCTACGACAATAAGAAGTTTTTCTTTGGTCCTAATTACATCATTCCAAAGCCTTTTGACTCACGCGTCCTTATGCGCGTGGCTCCAAGGGTGGCACAAGCGGCTATGGATTCAGGTGTGGCACAAAAGCCCATAGAAAACTTTGAAAGTTATGTTGAGCGCTTAGAGGCCATGCAAGGATTTCGACGTGGATTTGTGAGAACCATCATTAACCGTGTTAAACATCAAGCCAAAGCCACAGGTAAAGATGTGCCAACTATTTTATTCCCAGAAGGTCGTAGCTCAAAAATCTTAAAAGCCCTTAACACCATTGTTTACGAAGGCGTGGCAAACCCTATTCTACTTGGCTATGAAGATCAAATTAAAGAAAAAATTGATGAACTCGAACTTGAGAGCCTTAAAAACATTCCAATCATTCATCCCTCTTGTCATGAAAACTTTAGTAAGTATGTTGATGAGTTTTATGAGCTTAAAAAAAGAAAAGGTATACTACATGCGGAAGCCGAACGATTAATTGCTGATCCTTTTTATTTTGGCTCTATGATGCTTCATAAAGGTCATGCCGATGGTATCGTCTGTGGGGCCACTAGAAATTACGTTGAAAGTGTACGGCCTATTTTACAAGTTGTAGGAACTGGTGCGAGAAAAACCGCTTCGGGATTAAATATTGTTTTGATTAAAGACAAAATGTTATTTTTTGCAGACACCACTGTAAACATTGAACCCACTGCAGAACAGCTTGCTACTATCGCAGTCCACGCCTCAAGAGTGGCTCGTTATTTTAAAATTGAGCCACATATTGCAATGCTTAGCTACTCAAACTTTTCAGGCAAAAATACCAACCCCGAAAAGATGAGAGAGGCCACAAGACTTGTCAAAGAAAGGTATCCGACTTTAAATGTGGATGGCGAGATGCAAGCCGACACGGCTGTTAACCCCGAAATTGTTGAGCGAATTTTCCCATTCTGTGAATTAAAAAATGGTGCTAATATTTTAATTTTCCCCAATCTTGACTCTGGTAACATCAGCTACAAGCTTTTACAACAATTAGGCGGCGGCGAGGTTATGGGACCATTTTTGATGGGTGTAAAAAAACCAGCCAATGTGCTACAAAGAACATGTACTGTGGACGACATAATTAACACAGTAGTAATGACTGCACTTGAGGCCCAAGCTTATGAAAATGAATCAAAGTCC
This sequence comes from Bdellovibrionales bacterium, assembly GCA_022450595.1. Taxonomy (GTDB): domain Bacteria; phylum Bdellovibrionota; class Bdellovibrionia; order Bdellovibrionales; family UBA1609; genus JAKUPT01. Next base: position 46,635 of record JAKUPT010000008.1, on the reverse strand, counting down.
TAAAGCCACTAACGAAAAAGCTATTGTTGTTGGTGTAGGACTTAAGACAGAAGACCTAGTTGAGATCAAAGAGAGCCTGTCAGAGCTCGAAGAGTTGGTTTATTCCGCAGGTGGTGAGGTGGTTGCAAGCCTCACTCAACTTTTAGAAAAGTACACACCTTCCACCCTATTAGGTAAGGGTAAAGTTCAGGAAGTCAAAAAACTAATTGAAGAGACTGGCGCCACTCTTGTGATTGTGGACCACCAAATTAGTGGGGTTCAGGCTAAAAACCTCTCTCAAGAATGGAAAGACGTTCGAATACTAGATCGCAGTCAGCTGATTTTAGATATTTTCGCACAAAGAGCACAAACCTATGAGGGTAAGCTTCAAGTGGAATTGGCGCAAATGATGGACCAGCTTCCACGAATGGTTGGTGGGTGGCTTGGCTCCCTGTCTAGACAAGGTGGTGGTATTGGCACTAGAGGCCCTGGTGAAACCGCTCTTGAATTGGACCGACGAAGAATTCGTGACCGTGTGCAAGCCATTAAAAAGAAACTTGATGAGGTTAAAAAGCACCGTAAACAGCACCGATCTCAACGACAGAAATTCAATGTCCCAAGTTTTGCCCTGATTGGCTATACCAATGCCGGCAAGAGCACAATACTAAATGCCTTAACTCAATCTGACGTGGTGGCCAAAGATCAAGTGTTTGCCACATTAGACCCTACCACCAGAAAGCTTCATCTCAACGAAGTGGGGGAAGCTATTATTACAGACACTGTGGGGTTTATCAGAAAGCTTCCTCCTAATCTGATTGAAGCCTTTAAAGCCACTTTAGAAGAGTCTGGCGAGGCTGACATACTTTTACATGTCATTGATCTATCAAATCCACAGATGCAAACCCACATAGATGTAGTAGATAATATTATTCAAGAGCTTCAGTGGGATAAAAAGCCAATAATTTATGTGTTCAATAAGTTAGATCAAGCTCCTGTTGAAAGACAATTTCAAATCAAACAAACGCCTCGTGTTTTTATCTCGGCACAAAAAGGCGAGAACTTGCATCAGTTAAAAAAAATCATGGCCGACCAAGTGCAGTCTCTCAAACAAGAGTATGATTTATTTTTTCCAAAAGCCGATGAATACAAACTGTTTGATTTAAAACGCGAAGCTCAAGTTTTAAATGCAGAACAAGGACGTTCAGGCACAGTTTGTAAAGCCCTACTCACAGAGGCACAAGTTAGTAAATGGGGTGAGTTCTTAGACAAGCATTAGTTTAGGGCTTCTAAAATTAAGTCGCTGTAGGTTTTCTTTAATTTTTGTTTTTCAGCCCCAGATATAGAAAGTCGGTCTATATATGCGTCCATGCTATTTTTTGTATATGTTCTTTTACCAGACTTTATTTTTTCCTTTAAATGCAATTGAAATGTGACTCTTTGGATGGGGTCGGCATACCTATTAGATGCAGCAAATAGAATTGCGTCTTCTCTAGCCCCCCAACTGTCAGAGCGAACAGAGTTAATAAGTCGTCCCATATTAGGAGTACTTTGTGACAACTGCGGATTTTCCAACATTTTAGGCAAAGACCTAATCAACAAGAGCTTTTCTCCAAAACCAAGTTTTGAGCCATCAAGCCCATTTACAACTTTATTTATATCACTACCAGAGGCTGTTTCTAGAAAGCCTCCAATGCCCCATACCGATTGAGAGCTTCTTTTTTGCATAAATATTTTATTTCTTTTACGAACTAATTCTGAGTCATAGACTGTATCAAAAGCATTGTTATAATCAACTTTTTGCCTTCGGCTCAATTTATCCAACTCAGAGCTTGGTAACTTCTCCATTAAATTAACTAGAATTTTTTGTCGGTCACCTTCAGTTAAATCTGGAATGTTTGTATTTGAAAGATGCTCTATAATACCAACAATTTGGCTGGTGTCTTCAACTCGAATCTCTCCATTTTTATAATCCATCCCAGGAGGTAGCTCTGATGTTAAATTATTAACATCTAAAATTTCTGAATAATAAAGTGAACGAATTAATTCTTGACGGTACTCAGCAAACTCAATTTTTTGAATATTTTCTTTACCTAAAATTCCCTTAACTTCGGCAATAATATTTTTTCTATGTTCATCAACAACTTCTACTGAGGCACCTTCTAAAATCGCCTTTTCAACTGTATATATGGCCATCTTTCTTAAAGAGGTTGTTTCAACAAAGCCTTCCTCTTTGAAGTCTGATTCAGTTGGAGATATTTTTCTTTCAAAAAATCGCTTTAATACAGACTTGCCTTTATAATTATCTTGAAGCATTGGTCGAATGGTGTTTTTCCAATATCCAGGATCAGTTCTTCGCAGTTCTCGTATAAGTGCTTCAACATTATTAAAAGATTTAGACAGCAGTGAAATTGCATTTTTATTTTTACTGTTAGTAATAATATCTAAAAGAGCTTTAGAAGTGTCACGATCATAAGTGTTTTTACAGTTTTTAGTTTTATTCTGTTTGCACTGTAGCCCTTCAATTTGATTCATAAGTAAGCAGTCAATATTATGATGACATTGAGCCAGCTCTTTTTCATCTATAGAAGCTAAAATATCTTTTTGTGCTAACAGGGTTTTATTATCATAGCTACATTGGCGAGCATTTGGATTAAGTGGAGTCATGGTGTTGGGCTGATACCTAGCCCCAAGATGGCTTTCCCACCCTTCAACCAGCGCATTTTGTAAAGCTTCATCTTCAGTAGAACAGTTTTGACAGCGATCACTGTTTGAACTTAACAACTTATGAATAACAGAATTAGCACTAACAACTATGTTAGAAAGATCTTGTGCACTGGTTGAGGCCTTAAGCTCTTGTTGCAATAAACTTGCGGTTTTTTCAAATTGAACTTCAAAAGTATCCAAGCTTTGACTGTCTAAAGGAGCTTTTTTAGTGTATGCGAACATATAAGCTTTTGGAGAAATGGCTTGAAGAGACGACAGGTAATTAGTGTCACTGTCAAAAAGTCCCCCATAAAGAATTAAATTATTAGAGAAGTCACAATATTGAGGATTTGGATCTCGCGCACACTCTTGCATAAGCCTTTCTGCTTCAGACTCAGCACTTTTAACATTTAAGCCATCAGTTTGGCACCCAAGCAACCACCATGCCTTAATGTTATTAAAGAAGTCTTTGTACTTTGGATTACAAGACATTTCGTAAATTGATTTTAAATCTAGTTGCCCAAAAGTATTATCTCCCCAAAAAGAACCAGAGTGATGACCAGATATAGTTATAAGATCACATTTTTCTCCACTATTAGCTTTCTGCTCAACAAAGCGTTTAAACAACTCTGTGATGTCTGTTTTTTTACTGGGATCTGTTGAAACAGGATTTTCAACATGAACACCTTGCTTTTCAAAATAGTTTTTAAAAGAACGTGGTTCATGTTTTGAATTCAAGGTGAATATACAAGCCGTAGGCTTAGCCATTAAATTTAAAGAGAGAAAAGAAATACATAAAAAAATAAGCGTTTTAAGCATGCTCACTAAACAATTTCCTTCGGTGAAGACGCCATGCTCTTCTTTGTTCAGCTTCTTTGTATCTACGCTTTTCATCTTCAGATTCTGGTAAGAGCTCTGGTACGGATTTAGGTTTGCCATCTTTGGTGAGGGCAACAAAAGTTAAATAGGCACTGGCTGTATGGAACTTTTCACCACTTATAGGGTTTTCTGCATCCACGCGCACACCTACTTCCATTGAAGTTTTAGAAACATAATTCACACAAGCTTTTAAATTGACTACCCAGCCTTGATATACGGGTTGAATAAAATGTAAGTCATCTATACTTGCTGTTACGACGGGAGAACTTGAGTGGCGTTGTGCGGAAATGGCTGCGGCGATATCAATCCAAGACATCACCGTTCCACCAAATACACTGCCAAAAGAATTAGTATGGGAAGGAAGCACCATTTCTGTCATATTCACTATTGAATTTGAAACAGGTCTAGCACTCATTCCCATACTCCTTAAGATTAAAACTTAGAAGGAGCCTACGCCGCCTTCGTTATTTCTGTCAAAACCAATGTTATTGTTTGGAAGTGTAATTCCAGCAGTGTTATTATCTCCACCTACAGTAGAGTTTCCAGCAGGAATAGTTTGAGACGCCTGAGCACCTGCACCCATATTTTGGTTATTGTTTTGAATTGGCTGTTGATTGTTAGAAACTTGTTGTTCTTCTTTATCAACAAAACCCATGTGTGGCAGACACCAAACGATTAACTGTGCACGTGATTTAACGCTCATTTTTTTGTAAATGTTTGTTAAATGAAACTTTACAGTTTTTTCAGTAACAAATAGTTGGTTCGCAACTTCCTTATTTGAAAGACCTTTTGTTACTAGTTCAGCGACTTCAGACTCTCTGTTTGATAATCCTTTTTGGATTAGTATATCTCTGAGCATCCTTGCTCCTCCCCAATTTAGTTGTTTTTGTTAAGACCTTTAGGCATTACCCTTTGCCTATATAAAAGTCTTACAAGAATTTGGTCGAACCGCAAGTATTCTGTTCACTTTTTTTAAGAAAACTGGACGAGACTTTTATTTGGTTCTTAATTTTTAAGCATATTTTTGTTTTTCTTAAATTCAATTAACCGAAAAGCTTTTTTGTTTTGTCTAATAAGCTTTTAATTTTACTGAAATAAATTATAACAAGTCCGCATCCTCGGAAGGCTCTACCAAGTGGCCTTTTGTTATCATAATATTTTTAAGATCTGTAAACTTTTGTTTAATATTTGCTGGTGTTTTAACACTAAAGACCCCCTCAAACTGCCGCCCCCAAGTGTGGACTTTAGCCCATCTAATCTCCATTCCCACATCAAATAAGTGATGAGCCGCAGATATTAACACGCCGGGTTGTACTCGTCCCCTAAAGCTAATAACACTCTCATCTTCAGCTTCACTCATCAGCTTTAAACGATCAAAACTGACATCAGGCACTGTCACATCATTTAATTTTACAATAGAGAGGATCTTTTCAATTTGATGAATGCTTTTATCACTTTTAACTTTAAACCAGTCATAAACCCCGTATTCACTAAATGTCTGTACAGAGCACTGACGAACCACACCACCTAATGAGTGTAGCTTTTGAACAAAATTTAAAAACAGACCTGGCTGATCTTTTTTTGAGTGAAAACGAATCCAAAACTCATTGTGTTTGGCAGGGATAACCAGCACGGGCAAATCGTTGTCTGCCGTTTTTAACTTCTTATAGTCTTTAATTAAAGTTTTATAATCAACAGCAGCTAAAAGCTCCCCATCAAGCCCTTTAATAAAATCAGAACTCACATCCACTTGAGACTCATCTGCTTTTTGAAAAAATCGCATAAAGTGCGTGGCCTGCTTTGACCTCATGGCCGCAACCAAATCATACAGTAGTCGCTCCTTCCAATCCGTCCAAGCATCAGGATTTGTGGCAATGATATCAACAGCGGTGAAAAGAGCTAACCTTAAAAGCCTTTTGCCCTTCACCCCTTTGCGGTGAAGTCTTTTCCAGGTTGATGAAGATTGTGGATTTAATCGAAAAGCAGCAAGAGATAATAATAAATGGTTTTCGACAATCCAGCTTACCTCTAAAGTTTGCCTTAAAGGCAGCCCCATCTCAGTGAAGTCTTGTTTTACAAGTTCAGATCCTTGCTCAGAGTGGTCTCCCCCCATCCCCTTGGCAAGGTCATGATACAAACAACTCCACAACAAAATGTTCCAGTCTTTTTCATCAATAAAAGATTTTAACTCGTCTAGCCTTCCCAGTGAGAAGTTATTTTCATAAACACGCTTAACGACTTTAATGGCTTGGAGCAAATGAGCATCTACACTGTACCTGTGATATTGATCGTGCTGCACAAGCCCCTTTACCTGCTTTAAAGCTGGCACAAACTGCTCCAACACTCCGGAATTAAATAGAGCTACAAAGTAACCCTCTGACTGGCTAATTTTAAAATTTGACTTTAACAGCTTTCCTAATTGCTTACGACTCTTACCCTCTGTGATCTGAAGCTCCATAGTGTCTTGCAAATACTTTCTAATTTGCCCTTGAGCCAGCAAAGAGTGATCTTTTGAAATAAGCTTTAAAGCCTCAGTTAAACTCTGAATCTCTTTGTTTTTATAAGCCTCAACTGTAGATTTAGAACTTAAAGCCACAGCAAATGCATAGTCCGTATAAAAACTCACATCACTTAAAAGAGTCTGCAGGTAACGCATAAAATCTTTGGCCGTTTCAAATCCCAGCCAAAGTGCTAAGTCTTTTTGCTCAGTGGCAATTAATAAATCAGAAAGCCCGGATAAGTGAAGCTTTGCTCTTATCACCAAGTAGTAACTTTTTATTAAAATCAAACGCTGCTGAATTTCGTTGTAAAACTCAAAGCGATCATAAAACAGCTCAAGAATATATAGCGCTTGTTGTAAATCGCGAAGCCCACCTGGGCCATACTTAATATTTGGCTCTAGATAATTACTAATCGAATCATAGCGATGAGTTCTAGAGGCCCGCTCATCAGCCATGGCTTTTACAATGCTCTTATAAGATTTCAACCCTTTAGAGAGAATCATTTCTTTTTGCTCTTCTAAAGCCAGCTCACCACCACGATCTAAGGCTTTAGCATGTAGTAGCCCTAAAATATCAAAAGCCCCAACGCCCTCCGTCCAATCTTCAGAGTTTTTAGGAGTACGGTATCTAAACTTCACCCCCTTCTCATTCATTTCAGTGATAAAGCCTGTAACATTTTGATCTGTGCCAAGCACTAACACATCAATATCAGATTTTGGGGTCAACTCTTGTCGACTCCAACTGCCGGTTTCAATAATATGAACCTTATCAAAATAGCTACAGCTCATAAGTTCGTTTTGAAGGGAGTTACTGATAAATAAAGACAATTGCTGAGTGATCTTTGAGGCCATCTGCTCATTGACAGAGGTCATTGTGCCCTTCAAGGGCTCAAGGAGCTTTTCAGCTAATTCAATTTCTTCAGATTTTAGTAAAGATCTTGTTGCCATTTAGCTATTGTATTTAAAGCATCCAACGGTGTCATCTGTTGTAGACTGATTTTCTTTAAATCTTCCTCAATAGGCTTTAAGCGCTTAAGTTCCTCTAAAGATGAGGAATCTGAAGAGCTCTCTTCAGGAATCATATCCACTGAAGCGCTCATTTCTAAAAAGCTCATTTGTCCATTAGAGGAACCACTAAAGTTTTCCAATTGCTCCAGCACTTTCTTTGCACGCCTTACAACAGACTTAGGAAGGCCAGCCAGTTCTGCCACATGAATTCCATAAGACTTATTAGCAGGCCCCTCTTCAAGCTTGTACAAAAAGCTTAGCCCCTTGCCGGTGTCCTTAATAGACATATGAGCGTTGTGAATTTTAGGCCATTGTGCCGAAAGCTGAGTCAGCTCATGATAGTGAGTGGCAAATAACACCAGCGACTGTTTATGTTGAACTAGATGCTCTAAAATAGACTGCGCCAAACTCATACCATCGTAGGTTGAAGTTCCTCGACCAATTTCATCCAATACAACAAGGCTATTCTCATCACAGCGCTCAAGGATTTCGGAAGCCTCTTGCATTTCTACCATAAAAGTCGAAAGACCTTCAGCTAAGTTATCGGTGGCGCCAATTCGGGTAAAGATATGATGAAACACAGGCAGGCTTGCAGAGTGACAAGGCACATAGCAACCAATTTGCGCCATTATAACCGTTAAGGCAATCTGACGCATAAACGTACTCTTACCAGCCATATTTGGCCCGGTTAACAGCAAACACTCTCCTTTATGAAAATCAAAATCATTGCTGACAAATTGTGTTTTAGAAAATTGCTCAACCACAGGATGTCGACTAGACTTTAAACTCATTAAGCTCTGGTCATTATGAAGTGCCGGCCGTGCATAGTTGTATTCAATACCAAGCCAAGCAAACGAGGCCATCACATCTATAAAAGCCCAGTCACCGGCTGCTAACAGCAAACTCTGACTGGCTGATAAAATTTTAGACTTTAAGTCGTCAAAAATCTTTTGCTCTAAACTCAACCTTTTAGTTTTTGAAGAATAAATTTTATCTTCAATCTTTTTTAATTCATCGTGAATATATCGTTCCGCATTGGTCAGTGTTTGCTTGCGATGATAATGGCTTGGTACTTTATTAGAATGTACTTTAGTTACTTCAATGTAATAACCAAACACATTATTATGACGGATTTTTAAAGTAGAAATGCCTGTTTCAGCTCTTTCTTTTTCTTCAAGAGCTTTAAGTTTTTCTTGAGCCCTTTCATCGTATTCAATGCATTCATCCAGCTCAGCAAATACACCTTTGTTAATATATCCGCCATTTTTCATTTGAGAAGGAGGCTCTTCCACAATGACATGGTCAATGTCTTCAATCACCTGTTGAATATCATCAACATTGTATTGAAAGTTGTAAGGCAAACTTAGAACCTCTTTATGAGCTCTTAATCCAGCAAGAAGTGAATCTTTCAAAGAGATCATATCTAAAGGATTGGCCTGTCTGGATTCAATTTTCGACAAGCGCCTTTCAATATCGTACATTTTTGTCAAAGCCTCACGAACGGACTTTAACTCAGCCATGTTTTTTATAAAAAACTCAACACAGTCATAGCGATTTTCAATTTCTTTAGAGTCAAGAAGTGGAAACTGAATCCAAGACTTTAACTTACGAGCCCCCATGCTGGTTTTACATCTATTGATAGCTTGAAAAAGGCTCCCCCTTTTTTCACCACTATAGGTTTCAAACAACTCCAGGTTTCTAATCACCGTGGGACTCAGCTCTAAATTGTTTTGTGTTTTTTTATGTTCAAATTGAAACTCAACCTTTAATTCTGGCTGAAGTTTTTTAACATAAGTTAAAAGTTCATTTTGACTGTCTTCAATCACAGCATCGACAATTGTGGTGTGCCAGATCAAAAAACCAGACTTTAAAGATTGCAGCATGGCTTTTTGTTTTTTATCTAGCAAAAGTTCTGCAGGATTGAGAGTTTCAATTAAATTTAATAGTTGATAGCTGTTTTTATAAGTAAAATAAAAAGCTTCATGGGTTGAGGCTTCTAAAAAACTCACCGTATTAGCATCAAAGGCACATATATAATTAGAATGGCCGGCCTCTAAACTGTCAGGATCAAACACCATACCTGGGGTTAAAATTTGAGTGACAGCTCTTTTAACAAGTCCTTTTGCTTCTTTTGGGTCCTCAACCTGATCACAAATGGCCACCTTGTGTCCGGCCTTTAAAAGCTTTGAAATAGGTATGGCCACACTATGGTGAGGCACCCCACACATAGGAGTTTCATCATCTGACTTTTTATTTCTTTGAGTGAGGGCAATATTTAAAATAGGAGCTGCAATAATGGCATCTTCATGAAACATTTCAAAAAAATCACCCATTCGAAACAACACCACCTTATCAGGGTGCTGCTCTTTAACGCTCCAATATTGCTCCATTAATGGTGTTAACTTACCCTTTGCCACAAACCTCTCCTAAGCCCCTAGCAATACACCATCTCCGCTTTTAAAGGTACCAAGTTCCTTTTCGGGCCACAAAGCGTTAACTTACTGATATTACATAGATATTTTGTGAAATATTAGATCTTGCGAGCTACTAGAAAAATCTTTGGCATATATCTTGGACACTATTAAGCGAAAACTAAAATAAGAGAGGTCTAAATGTTAAAAAAAGCATTATCACTGACATTTATTGTCGGCATGCTCACACTTCATACAGCATGTAGCGATAAATCATCTTCAAAAAGCAATACACTTGATACAAACAAAGTTTTAAATCAAAAAATTAGTCAAAAAGAGAAGTCTCAACGGCTTTCTGACATGGCAACTGAGTTGTTAACAGATGAATCCTTTATGTATGCAAACAATGTCGCCAAAAAGTCTCTTCTTCTTGACTCTGACAACAAACAAGCCGAACTGGTGGTTCTTTTAACAAACCCAGTTATGCTTGTAGAAGGCTTTTTTGGAAGAATAACCCCTATAGCAGATCAGTTCTCATGGGATTCAAGTAGAGAAAATTACTCTTACTCACAGGACATAGAGAGACGTAAAAAATTACGTACACAAACAACAGCTGGAATGTTTTTTTTAGAATCAAATAAAGCTGATATTGAAAATGAACAGGATGTTCAAAAATTTATTGATCAACTGATCTCAGGTTTAGAAGACTTAAGAAAATTCTTTAAAACAAATAAAAATAATGAGTTAAACATTAAACTTCCGGCTGCCTTAATTGTTGAAGATGTTAATGAAAAACTAAACCAATGCGACTGGACAGAAATCAAAGATGGAGTTTACCAAAACTCATGTGATATTTATGAAAGCACGAATGTTAAACTTGCACGTGTAGATCAAGAAATAATTCAACATACACTTGCAGCTTATATTCTATCACTAAGTATATCAAACGCCTATAACTTGGACGGTCTCATTAATGCTCTTGCCGTATACCAAGATTTAGAAGGTGGGGTCATTAAAGACTCACTCATAAGACAACTGATTGTGATGAATGACAATAATTTTGGTCAACTTAGAAATCCTAAAGCACTTCAAATTATTTCAGAATTAGGACTTGATGCCATTGCTGGAATGAATTGGCTTAAAAAAACACAAAAGATTTGCACAGAAAACAAGGATGAAGAACCAAAACGCAAAGGCTATATGTTCACTGACCCAATCTGTATTGACCGTTCAAATAAAGAAGAAGTGGCAAAGTTTGATAAAATGGTGGCTCTTATTGAAGATGGACTCTCTGGGAAAAAACTACAAATTGAAACTAAAAACTTAAATAACATTGTTGAAGCTCCAAAAGTTTACAAAACAACAGTAAACCCGAGTGCCTTTATCAATGGCCAAGTTAACGACCTAAAATCACTAGGCATCAACTTTAACAGATGTAATGCTATAGAGAGTGTAGATGACGTTTATATGGATGGCGTTTTCCCTCAAGGTGACGTGAATCTTCTTATCAAAATGAGAAAGCACTCATGCGGACAATAATTTCAATACTAGTTTTGTTAGGGGGCCTCTTCCCTCTAACAAAACTCTATGCATCTACAGCACAGATGAACAAGGTCAACTTAAAAAGTTGCTCACAAAAAATGTGTATTCGCATTTCATCTTCTCAATCTGAACATTCTTTTATCAGCAACTACATTAGCTTTAAAGAAGCGACTATAGTGGTGTTTAAAAACAAAGAACTTTCCAATCCAACAACAATCCTAGCTAAAGATGTCACTTTTGATTCTGATACAAATTATGTATATATTGAATCTCCAATCGACTCTAAATACAAAAGTATTGCAATCAATTTAAAAAGTGGAAAAATCACCAATATTTTAAACTAGGAAAATGCTGAAAGGCTCCTCCCATCAAAGGAAACTGTAAAAACTGCCTTAGCTCATTATCAACTCGTCATGTTTCTAACGACACTTACTGAAATTGAGTCCCTAATTTTAAAGCCTACCTTTTTTACTTCAGAGCCTGAAGCAGCTTATCGTAAATATTATCAAAGCCACCATTGCTCATAATGACGATGACAGAGTTTTCATCGACCTCTGATTGGATCATAGAGATCATTTGCTCAGTTGACTCCCCCAAATAGACATGTTGATTGCTCTGCTTTAAAGAAGAGATCAGTTCTTCAGAGGAGAAACGCTCATTTTCGGGGATCTTTGAAGTGTCAAAAGGCTTTGCAATGACCACCACATCCGAGAGTTTAAAGGCTTCAGCATAGTCGTTTTGAAAAATTTTACGCCGGGAAGTGGCTGATCTTGGCTCAAAAACAGCAATGATTTTTTTGTCTTTAAAAGACTCTCTAAAAGCCTTCAATGTGAGCTTTACAGCTGTTGGGTGATGAGCAAAGTCTTCATATATTGGTATGCCCATAGGCTCACCAATCAACTCTTGTCTTCTTTTAACACCTTTAAATCCAGCCAAGGCTTGTAAGACTTTAATTTTATCCCAGCCCATCTCAAGACTGAGTGCAAAGCTTGCAAGAGCATTCATAGAGTTGTACTCGCCAATTTGTTTAACTGCAATGTCAGCAATGTTTTTTCCTTGATAGTTCACGGCAAACTGATTTCTTCCAACAACAAAGTCACGGTTATGTATTTGATAGTCCCCATTATTTTGACCATAACCGACGGTTTTACAGTTTGCGTGCTTTAAGATGGAAAGAATATTTTTATCGTCAGCGTTGTAGACAAGTACACCTTCTTTTGGAATGCGTTCAAGTAGCATAATAAAAGCTTTTTTAATATCATCAATAGAGTTGTAAATATCAGCATGATCAAACTCAATAGAACTTAAAATCACATACTTGGGCTTGTAGTGAATAAACTTAGGCACTTTATCAAAAAAAGCGGTGTCGTACTCATCTCCTTCAATCACAAACCAGTCACCAGTTGGGACTTTAAAAGACTGATTAAAGTTTAAGGGGATTCCACCAACTAAAAACCCACTGCCCTCTACACATTGATCCGCCACCCAACTGATCATGGAGGTCATGGTGGTTTTACCATGGGTACCCGCCACAACAATGCTGTTTCGGTCCTCTATCACAAAATCAGCCATAGCCTTTGGAAGACTTGTATAAGGAATATCTGATTCTAATAAGGCTTGAGCCTCTTCATACCTTTTAGCAATGACATTTCCTACAATCACGAGGTCCGGACGAGGAACAAGGTTTTCTTTTTTATAACCCTGCATAATATCAATACCTAAACTTTCAAGCTGAGTGGACATAGGGGGATAGACATTCTGATCACTGCCGGTCACATGATAGCCTTTTTGCTTCAAAAGACCTGCTAGTGATGCCATAGCTGTTCCACAAATTCCCATTAAATGTATATGACTAATACTTTTCAAAACTTTGCTCCAACATTGCCATTTAACATCCACAATTTTAAATAACTTAGATCATATGGCTCTAATATTTTTATATAATTACATCTATTAAATCATCACATAGTTATTCTATCAATCCAAAAACAATTGTCCATTGAAGAACATAGTGTTACATCTCCTCTCCCACTAAAACTTGCCTGGTAAAGCGCTCGGCTTTTTGCTCTTTCTGATATAAAATAATTAACTCATTTTTTACTCTTTCCGATGCAAATACCGATGATGAGCACTACAAACAGCAACAAGATTCTCCATATGATCTCCACCTCCTAAAGCTTTAGGACGCTTATGATGAATATGTAAGTATTGAGAACTCCCACAAATCTCATCACGCCGAACTTTAAACTGACACCTTCCATGATCTCTAAGTATCACTTTATAAAAGATCTCACTGGGAAGAGCCTTTCTTTTTAATGCTCCCAATTGTGCCCGGGCACAATTTTTACTTTTTGCCTGTTGTGGCCCTTGTGAACAGTTTGAGTTTGTATTAGTTTTTGTTAAACTTTCTGATTCTTGTCTACTTTTTAAAGCCTTAGAGTCTTGTTCTGTTTTTTCTTGCTCTTGTTCAACTTCCTTTACTTGCTCTACTTCTTTTATTTTTTCTATTTTTGTATTTATCTGCGGCAATACCTTTGTATTTTTCCCGTTCAGTTTATTTGTAGCTTCAAGCTTAAATTGCTTTTTCTTCTGTTTGGCTAAAACCCTCTGAGCCTTACGCACGGGATCTTGTCTTTCTAGCAGCTCATCTAAGGCCCAACTTAAGACTTCATTGGTTTTAATGGGTTTATTCTTATAGCCTTGTTTTTGATTCAACAGCTCTTGGGCCCTTTGAAGCTTTTTAAAGGTCTTCTCCTCTATAGTGGCCTGCATATGAACTAAATCCTCTGTGAGAACTCTAAAGTGATCCGGGACGGACTTTCTCGGATATTTTTTGGAAATCTGCTTTTCTAACTCTCTTTTGGTGAGCTGTTGTGCTTTTTGGACCCACTCCCTTTGATTGGCTTCATCCACAATAGAGACAATACGGTGGGCTTTACTCACAGTTAAAGAGCCTGTTTTAATAGCTAAGTTTAATTCTTCACAATGAAGGGACTTTTTAGCCACAGCCGTATAGCTATAAGCTTGAGACTCAGTGAGTTCTAATTGCTTCATGGCATAATCAAACAAGGACTTATATTTAAAGTACATATAGGTTTTAGACAGCCAAACTTGTTGTAGGGCTTTAATCAGTTCTTGTTCTTTTTGTTTTAAATCCATTGAGGCTTGAACCGCTTTTTTATTAAATCTAATAAAGTCTATATCAGAGTATTGTTTAAAAGCTTTTTGAGTGGATGTGTACATAGGGTTTAGCTCCTTTTAAAAGAATTATTACTTTTCAAAAAGACTATAACATGGGGGTTTGAAATTACTTTTTTCAAACACACCTAAAAGTTAAAAAGGCCTAATAAAGCCTTCTTCAGACCTCTAAAAGCCTACTAGAGAGTCTGTTTTTTTTAACAGGAGTGGGGTCTTGAAAAGAGTTAAAAAATCAAATCACTGGCTTAATAAAGGGCAAATTTTTAATTTGAAAACTCGTCAATAAATATAATATATTTATACCACGTGTCAACACAGAAGATTTTAAAAGAATTTTTATATTACAGTTATTAAATAAAAAGTGGAAACAAGATTTTCCTACTTTTAAAGATTGAAATAGATAAATCCTACCTCACTGAAAATTTTAATTTTAAGTTATAGTTAAAACTGAGTTATATGTATTCTATTTATTCTATTTATTCTATAATTTAAACAACACCCCTTTGCCATATGATAAAATAAGAAAAGTAAACTCTACTAAGACTTTATGAGTAAGGCATTTGGTAATTTATTGTTTTAAACGCTAAGAACTGTAAACTTAAATGTTCTTCAAAGAAAGATTAAAGCCTAAATCTAATAAGCCACGAGATGCTACGTCACTGTGGATTAGATCTTTCCGCTTTTCATAACTAAAAACTTTTTAAAATAATGCCATTGTGCCCGGGCATAATTTTTATTGATTGCCCCTTTGAAGCTTTTAAAAAAAGCATTATAAACTAATTAAAAAGCTCAAAAGCAACATCATGTAAGATGGGCCGAAGTTTTACAAAAAGTTGATTCTCTCTTGTGGGGAACACACGATTGCTTAAAACAATCACTGTAAATTTATTTTTTGGATCATGCCAAAAGGAGGTACCTACAAAACCGGTATGACCAATAGAGGCCTTTGAAAAATGTCGACCACAACTAG
The DNA here is from genome assembly GCA_022450595.1 of Bdellovibrionales bacterium. Taxonomy (GTDB): domain Bacteria; phylum Bdellovibrionota; class Bdellovibrionia; order Bdellovibrionales; family UBA1609; genus JAKUPT01. The sequence goes on along the minus strand of JAKUPT010000008.1, from coordinate 31,445 downwards.
CTCTACCTTCAGTTGGCATCATGTACCCCAAAGCCCAATCTCCACGGCTTTTTGAAATGGCTCTATGACAATAAGACTGAATAGTGCTGGCTCTACTCCAAGAATCTTCATTGTTATGAAGGGACTGATAAAAATATTGCGACCACTGAATCACGGCCTCAAGGCTACCAAACAGCCCCGCATGCCCACTCACTCCACCCATAGCCCATGTGTTGTCGTCATGAACTTGTCCTTGTAGTTGTTTATTGCGCCAAGGACATTTTTCTGTAGGAGCATAATCAGATATTTTATATTTTAAACGATTATTTTTTTGAAAAAATAATTCTGGCGAATCAATACACTCAAAAAGCACTTTTGAAAACTCTTCGGAGGGCATACCCACAGACTTTTCAATTAAGGCATTGAGCAAAATAAAATCTAAGTCCGAGTACTGGCTTTTTTTTGTAAGCTTAGATTTTGAATGAACAATATGGTCATAAACAATATGCTTTTTCTCCTCTATGGGCAGAGCCCTAGGTATTTTTTTATAAAACGGCTGCCACCAGTCAAGGCCTGCTGTGTGCGTGAGAAGATGCTTAATTTTTGTGTTTGGATTTTTCCAGTCAGAGATATAGTCTTTAACAGAGTGATCTGGCATTAGTAGCTCAAACTCATTTAAAAACTGAATAGCACTGACCGTATATAATATTTTGGTCAATGAGGCCAAATCATAGTAGCGATAAGTTTTGCCAAAATTTTCTTTAAAAACTAAATGATTGTTTTTTAAAACCGCAATTTGAAAGCCTTCTGTGGCAGATGAAATTTTATGGTCAAAGCGTTTTTCAACTTCATTAAAAAAACTCATTTGTTATTTCCATAAAACACGGTCATTTGATTCTTTGAAAGACTCACTTTGCCGCCAATGGGAAGTGGGTAATTGACCTGATTATGACCGGCTTTAACCCCCTTCCAAACAGGAAATGGCACTGACTCTGCAAATGATTTTAAAGCCCAATTTTTATGGTCTTTTCCATCTCGCTCAATCCCGCCAGTAAAGTCTCCAAACACAATTCCTTTAACTCCCTTTAAACTTCCTGACTGCTGCAGTTGAACAAACATTCTGTCTAAAGAGTAACCACGCTCATGCACATCTTCAAAAAATATCACTTTGTTTTTAAAGCTTGGGCTAAAGTCAGTGCCAAGCATACAAGTAATCACTTTTAAGTTACCACCAGCAAGTCGAGCGTTCACATTTACAGAACTAGCTTTAGAATTTAATGGCTTTAACCCCTTAAATTCAAACTCAGATTTTTCGCCAAAAAGTACCTGCTTTGTAAGCTGTTTTGTTTTAGCTGTCTTTTCATGAAGTCCGTCTAATACAGGGGCATGCAAGCTTTGCCAGCCCCAATTCTGACTAAAAAATTGATGTAAAATTGTAATATCACTATAGCCTAAAAAAGGTTTTACTGGCTGTGGTTTTTTATTCTTGAAAAAAGGGAGTAGCCTTTGGCAGCCATAGCCTCCTCGAAGGCACCATATAGCCTGTGAGTCTTTCGCGCGAATGGCTTCCCACAACCCAAGTGCTCTTACCTCATCATTGTTCGAATAATAAGGAGTTTTGCCGTTCATCCCCTTTTGAAGACGAACTCTTAGCCCCCAAGAGTTTAAAATCGCTAAAGACTTATTTAAATCTTCAATTTCAGACCTTGCTCCAGGAGCGACCACATCGACTAAGTCTCCTTTTTTTAAAGGAGTCCAATTTTGAATTTTCATATATATAGTATGTCGTATTATTTAGTGGGAAGTAAAGTAGTCTTTAAAATGAAACTCTCCGCCATTAAAGCTCAGGTTGTTGCAAAAGCTTTTTATAATAAATGACTTCAACTAAATCAACGGCTCTGCCATCATTACGATAGGAGTGTTCAAGAGCCAACCTTTGCACTTCATCTAGTTCATGAAGAAAGGCCACTTGATTTTTTAACTCACCCTTTTCACAGACTTCAAAAAAGGCTTCACCGGTATCTAAGGTCTCAATGTAACGAATGTAGTTTAATAACCCCATAGTTGTTGTAACCCTCGTTGCTTAAGGGGTCTTTATACAATATTTTAATGAATTATCAAGTTATATAGTCAGCAAACTTTTTAATAAAATTAGAATTTTTTATTGCATAAAGACGAGACTATAAACTTAGTCTTCAATAGATATAAATAGGAAAAGCTTTAAGCCTTCAGTTATTTTTGTAAATCATAAATTTTAGTAGGATAATCCTCATCAAAGCAAGCCGCACAATAATTTTGCTTGCTCTCGCCGATGGCTTTAAGCATAGACTCTACACTTAAGTAAGTTAAACTGTCGGCACCAATATGTTTACGAATCTCTTCTTGCTCCATCTCTGAAGCAATTAATTGCTTTCTTCTGGGCGTGTCTACCCCGTAATAGCAGGAGGCTTTAGTGGGAGGGCTTGCTATACAAAAGTGCACCTCCTTAGCTCCACTTTGTCTTACTAACTGAATAATTTTTTGACTGGTAGTGCCTCTCACCAAAGAGTCGTCAACCACAACCACCTTTTTATCTTTTAAAATATGCCTTTGCGGGTTGAGCTTAATTTTTACGCCAAAGCTTCTAATAGATTGAGAAGGCAAGATAAAAGTCCGACCTATATAGTGGTTTCTAATAATCCCCAACTCAAAAGGGATTCCACTTTCTTCACTATAACCAAGAGCTGCCGGCACCCCACTGTCAGGCACTGGAATCACATAATCAGCCTCTATGGGGTTTTCGTTGTACAAAGCCTGTCCCATCAACTTTCGCATCATGTAAACAGATTTTGAGAACACATAAGAGTCAGGGCGTGAAAAGTAAATGTGCTCAAACACACAATGAGCTTTTCTTTCAGAAGTACCAAATTCAAAAGATTCTTCACCGTTTTTATCAATAATTAAAAGTTCACCAGGACTCACTTCCCTTTCATACTGAGCTCCGATGAGGTCAAAAGCACAGCTTTCAGAAGCGATCACTCTAGAGCTGCCTCCGTCATCTAATTTTCGTTGTCCGATCACTAAAGGGCGAAATCCCATCGGGTCACGGGCTGCAATAATTTTATCTTTTGTTTGAATGACTAAACTAAACGCACCCTCAATTTTGGTTAACACATCTTTTAAGGATTCTAAAAAATCATGCTTTGGACTTTGTGCTATTAAGTGCAACAAACACTCTGTATCATTGCTCCCCTGGAAGATAGCACCAGTTTGTATGAGCTGATGTCTTAATTGCGCGGCATTGACTAAATTTCCGTTATGAGCAATGGCGACAGGGCCAGTTTTAAGCAAGGCCTGTAAAGGCTGAGCATTGGATAGATGGTTTTGACCTGTTGTGGAATACCGAACATGGCCAATGGCTGAGTGACCATAAAGCTTTTTAAAGCTCTCTTCTTTAAAAACGTCACCAACAAGCCCTAGGCCTTTATGCTCGTAAAACTTTTCTTCATCACAAGAAATAATACCACAGGATTCTTGTCCTCTGTGTTGTTGGGCATATAATCCAAGGTAAGTTATTTTTGCCGCTTCTGGATCGTTCCAAACGGCAAAAACTCCACACTCTTCACGCAAACCGGCCAAGAAAATCCCTCCATACTTTAGAATGCTTTTCATTCAGTTGCTTTGCTGAAAGCGACTGTTCTTCAATATTTATTTGAGCCTTTTGTGTTTTGCCAATCGCACTGACACATATAAACTCTAATTTTAAAAGCTCATCAAAGATCTCTTTACCCTGACCTGTGGCTACAACAAACTGATAAAACTCCGTTGGTGGCATGCTTTGAGTTTTCACACCATCTCCTTTAAGACTCATCTTCTCTAGAGTATAACTCAATCCCTTAAGACTTACCATAGCAAGACTTGAAATGTCGGCATTTTGAGACCAACTCTTTATAGCACTCATTGTACTTGCAAGATTTTCATATAGCTTTTGTGTTTCAATGCTCAATACAAACACATTGTCTTCAGCTTGAGTAAAAGATGAGTTAAAATTTAAAATGTTATCTGACAAGCCAACCACAACGGTTGCAGGAGTGGAAATGATATTTTGCCCCTGGGTTTCATTATAAAAACTCACATTACCACTGATCACAGGAACGTCTAAAATCTTACAAACTTCAGAGATTCCCTCAACGCTTTCTACAAACTCAGACATAATTGGTTTTTTTTCAGGATTTCCAAAGTTCAAACAGTCAGTTAATGCCAGAGGTGTAAAACCATTAAATGCCAGTTTTAAACAAGGTCTTACCACCGCATCACGTCCTCCAAGCCATGCATTGTCACGCATAACCTCAGGCTCACAGCCCATAGCCACTCCCACAAAGCGGTGTGAATGGGGAAGCCTAACCACTCCAATATCTTGCGAGCAGTCTTTTGCTGTTCTTACTCCAACTCTTTGATCATACTGTTGGTAGATCCACTCTTTGCTGGCCACATCAGGCAAACTCGGCCTTTGAGTGTTTAGCTTTGGAGACTCCCATTTAGGACTTAGTTTTTCATAATCTCTTTCATAGCGTGGAGCGTGTTCAACAACAAGTTCAGGGTCAATTTCAAGAAGCTTATCCTCTCCCCAAGTCAGAGTTATGTTTTTGTCTTTTTGTGTTTGTCCAATTTCAACCGCATCAAGTCCCCACTTTTCAAACACCTGTTGAATTTGCTCTTGATGCTCAGGCTTGCAAACTAAGAGCATTCGCTCCTGGCTTTCAGACAACAGTATATCTTCAGGTGTAAGAGTATTATCTCTTAATGGTACTTTTTGTAAGTCCATCAAAAGACCTACGCCGTCTTTTACACTCATTTCAAAACTAGAGCTTGTAAGCCCTGCAGCTCCCATGTCCTGCATAGCAACCACCAAGTTTTTATCAATCACTTCAATACAGGCTTCGATCAAGAGTTTCTCAAAAAACGGATCACCAATTTGAATGGTTGGCTTTTTGGACTCAGAATCTTCTGAAAAAGACTCACTCGCCATACTGGCTCCATGAATGCCATCACGTCCTGTTTTTGCTCCGGCATACATAATACTTAATCCACTTTCGGGAATTTTTGAAGAAACCACCTTCTGATCGGGAGCAAAATAACCTAAGGCAAAAGCGTTCACTAAAATATTATTATTATACTCTTTATGAAAATGAGTTCTACCAGTGATTGTCGGCACCCCAACACAATTGCCGTAATCAGCAATACCACGAACCACACCATCTACAAGTCGTGGCATATTGGAGTTGTTAGCTTCACCAAAACATAGGTAATTTCCAAGAGCAATGGGCCTAGCTCCCATGGTGAAAATGTCTCTTAAAATCCCGCCAACACCGGTGGCAGCCCCCTGGTGGTGTGATATAAAGCTTGGATGATTATGACTTTCCATTTTAAAGGCCAGTCTCTCACCTTGTCCCAGGTCAATCACTCCAGCATTTTCATCGGAGTCACCTACAACAATTTTATTTTTATTATAAAACTTTTTTAAATGAACTTTTGAACTTTTATAACTGCAGTGCTCACTCCAAAGGGCTGAGAAAACAGCCCACTCAAGCCCCTCAGGGGATCTTCCTAAAAGATCACAAATGGTCTCGTATTCAGCTTTTGAGATTCTATATTTTTTTAAATTTTGTTCTAACATTATGACTCCCTCAAAAGTTTTAAGCCATCTGTTCCACCCATCCATTCATAAATAGCGCTTTCTGGGTGAGGCATAAGCCCTGCTACAGTTCCTTGAGTCACACCGGCAATATCTGCAACACTGCCATTGGGGTTGTCATTGTACCGCATCCAAATACCGCCTTGGTCTTCAAGGTTTTTTAAGCCCTGCTCATCAATAAAATAGCGGCCTTCCCCATGGGCGATAGGAAGTCGAATGTTTTGCTGCCCCCAACTCCAATAGTTATTTTCACTGACCACTTCTAAATCCACCCACTTGTCTATAAATCTACGATTGTTATTGGCAAGTAAGGCTCCTGGCAAAAGACCTATTTCACATAAAATTTGAAAACCATTACATATTCCTAATATGGGAATATTATTTTGGGCGGCCTGTTTAACAGAGGCCATTACGGGAGTGCGGCTGGCAAGAGCTCCTGATCTTAAGTAGTCTCCATAGCTAAAACCACCGGGTATGATAATGCGATCATAGGCTGTGGGATTAAATTGGTCTTTGTACCAAAGCCACTCACAGTCATGACCTAAGGCCTTGGCATACTCCCAGATATCATAATCACAATTAGTTCCTAAAAAACGAAGGATTCCGATCTTCATTCTTTCACCTCAAACTCACAGATCTCAACCAGTGGGTTAATTAAAAGGCTGTTGGCCATTTTTTCGGCCTCTTCTAGGGCTTTTTTTTCTGTTACACCTTCTTTAAAATCTAGCTCCACAAGCTTACCTAAATGACAGCCAGATAAAGACTCAAAGTCGGCCTTTAAAGCATTAAAAGTAGCTCGACCAGCACTGTCTAAAACCTCAGGTTTAGGAAGAATTTTTACTAAAATTTTCATGCATACACCCTTTCAATTCTGTTCAAAACTTCTTTGTAAGACTCTTCCACTTTGCCTTGATCGTATCTAAAGCGGTCTTTATCCAAATTATCACCAGATTTTGAGTCCCAAAGTCTACAACTGTCTGGAGATATCTCATCAGCTAAAACAATCTCACCCTTGTCATTGCATCCAAACTCAAGTTTGAAATCTATAAGATCCAGATCAATTTTTTTAAAAAATGATTTAAGTGATTCATTCACTTTTAAGCCTAAAGATTTTAAATCTGACAAAATCTCTAAATTCGAATAAAGATCTAAGCACTCAATTTGCTCAGCACTTACAAATGGATCTTGCAGTTCATCACTTTTATAATAAAACTCAACTAACGGTTTTTTAAGTTTTTTACCTTTTGGAAGATGAAACTTTTTAGCCAGAGAGCCGGCCACTTGATTTCTCACTACCACCTCTAAGGGAATCATATCCAACTTTTTAGTCACCCACACTTGAGGCTCAACAAGTTCCACCAAATGGGTTTTGATGTTTTGTTCGGTTAAATAATTAAAGATATAATGACTGATTTTAGAATTAATTAAGCCTTTGTCTGAAAACTGACCTTTTTTTTCGGCATTAAAAGCCGTCAATGAGTCTTTAAACTCCACCCAAATAAGATCATCAAAGGATTGTACTTTGTAAAGCTTTTTGGCTTTACCTTCGTATAAAAAATCCCCCCGTTGATACATACTAATTCTCCTTTAAAAAACGATCTAAGTTTTGGGTGATATTCTTTTTATGTCTGACACCTGAAAAAATATCTTTGATTTCTTTTTTAGTTAATAAAGCGCTCAACTCATGATCCTTTAAGCAAAGATCTTCTAGATGCTCACCGGGCTTTAAGCTGTGTGATAGTGACTGAACTTTTTTATAAGCCTCTTCACGACTTAGACCCTTCTCAACTAGAGCTAATAAAACATGAGAGCTAAAAAGCTGGCCCTGAGATAGGTTCATATTTTCAATCATGCGTTTTGGATCAACAACAATACCATCAATAAGATCTTTCATTCGGTTTAGAGCATAATCTAAAACAATAAAGGCGTCGGGAAAGATTACTCGTTCTACAGAGGAGTGAGAGATGTCTCTTTCATGCCACAAGGGCACATTCTCCATAGCGGCATTGGCATAGGAGCGAAGTAGCCTGCTCAATCCGGTTAGATTTTCTGCGCTGATAGGATTTTTTTTATGAGGCATTGCACTTGAACCTTTTTGTCCCTTTTTAAAACCCTCTAGCACTTCATACACTTCGGTTCTTTGTAGGTGCCTTAATTCAACTGACAATCTTTCAAGGGCATTCCCCATAAAGGCCATGGCTGTAAAAAGCTCAGCATGGCGATCTCGGGGCACAACCTGAGTGGCAATGTTTTCAGTTTTTAATTTTAATTTTCTAGCCACCTTTGACTCAACTTTTGGTGACAAACTTGAGTAGGTCCCAACCGCTCCTGAGAGTTTACAAATAAGAATTTGTTGATAGGCGCGAATAAATCTTTCTTCACAGCGACTGATCTCAGCCAAATGTCCCGCAAGCTTTTGCCCAAAACTGGTAGGCTCTGCATGCATACCATGGGTGCGCCCTGTACAAAGTGTGGTTTTGTGTTTGCGGATTTGTTTTTTGATGCTGGCCTTTAAATTTTTTATGTCTTTTAAGATTAAAAGGCTGGCCTGTTTTATTTGTAAACTTAGTGCTGTGTCTAAAGCATCTGATGAAGTTAAGCCATAGTGAACATATCTTCCATTTTTCCCCACATATGAGGCCACGTTGGTCACAAAAGCAATCACATCATGACGAGTGGTTTTTTCAATCTCTAAAATTTCATCAATTTTAAATTTAGATTTTTTTCGAATATCAATGGCTGCCTGTTTTGGAATGATATTAAGCTCTGCCTGCACCTCGGCCACAGACTGTTCTACTTCTAACATACATTGGAACTTAAAGTCTTGTGTCCAATACTGCTTCATTTCATCACGAGTATAACGATCTATCATGTGCTCACCTGTAAAAAGTTTTGTAGTATTTTTTCATCATGCTGAAAACGCCCCACCCAATCCATACGTCCCCATGTTTCAGGTGTTGAGTAGGAGATGGATTTATTTAATTTAGATAAATGTCTTTTCAATTCTTCATTGTCATAAAGGCAAAAACGACTGGGCCCCAGAACTTGGTAATCGTACTGATAGTCTTGAGGCATATCTATTATTTGAGCCTGACTTTGAGGAATGCGATGAGATAACGTTTCAGTGATCTTGTCGCCTAAAGTTTTTAAATAGTCTCTTCGAAACCGATGCTGACTTGGGATTTTTAACCAGACATCGTAGTCTTCAACTTTTACTGTTTGTTGAATGGCCAAGAAATTATCGTGAGTCCAAGGCACCTGTAGTGACTGAATCATAAAAAACTTCATGGGTAAGTTTTGAGTGGCGGGTACCTTATCTAGTTGAACTCGAAATCTGACCCAAGACCAGCTAGATTGTAATAAAGACTTCGGGTAAACCATCTTTAAAAACTTAGAAGATAAAATATGCTCAGACTCTTCAGAGCTTAAGCACCAAATTAAATTTTCGGACTTTAAAACCCCACTCCAGTCATCACTTTTTAGCTCTACACAGTGTTTTTTGTTTTCATCCACTGAATAGTCTTGCAGTTCAGAAAGCTTATAAATATCAACACCTTTACTTTGACACCAGTTCAGTGACTTTTCCAAACCCCTTCTTGAGACTCTTCTTAAAGAGTATGATGCAAATAAAGGCAGCGGAGAGGAATGTTTTACTGACTCGGCATTCGATGAATAAGTGTTGGCTGCTAACTGATGAGCAAGATGAATTAACCATGTCTTTGAAAAACTGATGTCCATAATTTGCTGAGCCACTTTTTTTCGATCTTCTGGCTTGATATGATCAAAGCTTGAAAGGTAGTCAGAGCAAAACCCATGTAGAGATTTTTGGTTCAACCAAAACTGACTCAAAGCTCCTTTAAACTCAATAGGGCCATCTTTTAACAGCAAGGTAAAACCTTCATCAACGGCTTCGTGATAATCTTCTTCCGTCAACCTTTCAATTTGAGAGGCCTTGAGCTGCTCGGTATGAAAAAAGCCAAAGGGTCCTTCCCAATCCTCTGGAGCCCATCGCCCCAAGTGGCTGGTCACATCCACCAAGGACACTTTATAACCATTTTCTTTGAGTTCCGAAGCCAACCAATGACCACGCCCAAAGGCAGATATAATTGTCACATCCTTATTCTCAATCATTTTTGCAACTCTCCATCAAGGGTCCACTTAGGCTGTTTAGAACTTCCTGTTTTTAACACACCAAGATTGTAAACTTCAAAGGGGCTGGCTTTAAGCTCATTGATCACCTCTAGGTGACGAGAAGAGGGCACCACTAAAATCATACCAACGCCACAGTTAAAGGTTTTAAGAAGTTCAATGTCTGATAGTTCTGATCGCGTTTGAGCCTCTTGAAATATTTTTGGCAACTTCCAGGGTGATAAACTCACTTCAAAGCCTTCCGGCATCACTCTGAGAAGGTTATCCATACCACCACCCGTGATGTGAGCGACGGCATTTAGGAGGTTTTTATTGTACAGGTTTAAAATAATATCTGCATATAAGTGAGTGGGCTTAATAATATCATCAATCCATTGATCCATATCTTTATCGAACAGTTTACGAACCAAAGAGTAACCATTGCTGTGAAAACCTGAGCTTGAAAGGCCTATAAGAACATTGCCCTCTTCAACTTTGTGTTTACCAATGATTTTTTCTTCATCAACCACTCCCACAGCAAAACCGGCACAGTCAAAGTCTTGATCTTTGTAAACACCAGGCATTTCTGCCGTTTCACCACCAATCAAAAGACACTGAGTTTCGTCACATGCATGTTTTACTCCAGAGATAAACTTTTGAGCATGGTTTAGCTCTAACTTTCCGCACGCGTAATAATCGAGAAAGAACAAAGGCTTTGCTCCTGAGCAAATCATGTCATTGATAGACATGGCCACAAGATCAATACCAACTTCAAAAAATCTATGAAATTCATTGGCTAGTAAAACCTTTGTTCCCACCCCATCTGTGCAACTGACTAAACAGGGAGATTTCATATCTTGGAAATTGGCTTTAAAAATAGAGGCAAATCCGCCCACACCTGAAATTAGGTTATTTTTGAAAGGAGATGTGGTTTCCGATTGTGATTTGATCCAGTCAACAAGCTTGTCGCCTTTTTCAACATCAACACCGGCTTTCTTATAATCGATAGCCAAGTGGCGCTCCTTTTGTAAAAGAGATTTAAAGCTAACCAAATTCTAGACTTTTTTCAATACCTAAGTCTCAGTGTCAGCATTAAAAAAAAGATCTCTATAGGCATCAAAAGCCCATAGGGTTTATAATAAATAACACGCATGGAGGAGTGTTTTGTTTAAGTTTTTATTTATATTTTGTTTAGTATTTTCACCCATTCTAGCCTCAGCTCAAGCTGAGGATGAAACCTACAACCCTTTTGCCGATTATAGCGAATTTGAAGAGTCTGGCGAGGAAGAAGCCGATCTTCACTTTTTTCGAAATGGACGTTTTCTCACCTTAGGTTTTATGTTGGGTCAAACCCAAGGAACCAGTAACCTTTCAAAGGTGTACTCCCCGGGCATGGGATACGGGCTGTTTTTAAGTTACTTTTTTGATTTAAGACTGGCCATGCAATTTAGCTACTTTAACAGCAGTAACGATCTCAGTGTTAAATCTTTAGATGGGACTGCCTCAGCAAATGCACAAGCTAAGTTCTCAACTCTAAATTTAGACTTTAAATACTTTCTTAACACTCAAAATGTGACAAAAGGTTTAGCAGATTTAAACCCTTATATATTAGCAGGACTCAACCAAACCTCAAAAACCGGCTCTTCACAAAACAGTCTTGAAATTGCCAAACAAAACACTTCAGGCTTTAACCTTGGAGCCGGCATTGAGTTTCCCATACTCCGAAAAGAGATGTTTATTGGCTTTCAAGTGGTTTATAACCTTGTACAGTTTCCAGATGAAAACACGGAAATCTCATTGGGGTCATCTCCAACAGGCATAAAACCCAGTGGAGACCTATTAAACTTACAGGTCACACTTGGTTCTAATTTTTAAAAATTTAATTTTAAATGCAGTGATGCTTTTGAAGCATCAGAAAAACGAACCTCATTTGAATACAAATTTTGATAGCTTTTAGACAATGAAAGCTTTTGAGAAAAACTTCTATCAAACCTTAATACAAAAGCACCTCTCCTAGAAAAAGGCACCGCAATTCCAATATAAGCTGTTTTTTCATCATAATAAATACGGGCATCATCAGGATCTAGAAAACTGGCCACAAAAGATTTAGGCCCCGTATTAATGCCTGCAAACACCCGAACAAATTGGATCATATACATAGCAGATAGCTTATGAGTGTATGGCAGTAGAGTGAAATAGCTAAAAATTAATGGTGTTATAGGGTTCCAAGAGGCAAAAAAGAATGGAGCACCAATATACATGTTCCATTTCTTATCTTCAGAACGCCATTTGTAGGCAAGCCCAGGTAGTGGCCAGTGATTTAAAAAAGTTCTGTTGTTGGAGTAGTTTAAAAAATATACCCAAGAATTATACTCAGAAAAACCAGTGACAGAGATCGTTTGGCTGTCACCTGAGAATAATTTATCACCCTCACTGCCAAAATCTATAAAGGCTCCATAGTCTGTATTTCTATAACCAAAACCAAGTTTTGCACTTTCTAATTGATCTAAAGACACAGATTTTGAATCGTAAAAAAGCTTTGTTGGACGAAACTGAAAGTTTTTATACCTTGCATACAAATAATAAGAGTTACTGCTTTTAGCTTTAATGCTTTTACTGACTTCAATGGTTTCAAGCTTATGATCTTTTCCCCGAGATGAAATTTCCTTTTCCACACCAACATCTACTTTAAGTTTTCCATCCACTCGACCTGAGAGCAAAGAGAAGACATCCGCATTGGTGTTAAAAGCAAAAATTAAGATAAAAGCCAGCATACCCCACTCCCTTTAGAAGCACTGTAGTGCAAATAAAGTGGAAGCGAAAGCAGCAATTAAGTGCGTTATTAAACAAGTCGAAGTAGCATTGAAAAAATAATGACCGGTGGAATTACCCAGCGCACTAAAAAGCGCCAGTGGGTAAAAATAGTATGTGCGTTTTGAGGAGTTTGACTTTGAATCTCTGCTTTAACTTTTTTCTCATCTACAAAATACAAAATCACCTGACTGAGCACCAAAGCAACAATAGGTAGAATCCAATCAATCAAAACTTGATCCCAAACAACAATCAAGGGCTTTCCATTAAAACTAAAGTCTTTTAAAAAACTAGAAGAAAAGGCTGGCGCTAAAGAAAAAAGCCAAGCCATACCACCGGCAATCCAGTAATTGTTTTTATTTTTAAGTCTTTTTGACTCAGCTAAGTTGTTGGTCACCGTGTGAACCAGCCCCACACTTGCTCCAAGGGCTGCCAAGTATAAGAATAGAAAAAAGATCACTCCTAACAAAGTCCCAAAATGAAGAGAATTAAGTAGATTCGGGGTTGTTAAAAATAACAACTCTGGCCCAGCCACTTTGTCATAATACAGGAAATAACTAGAAACTAACGGGAAGATCAATAGCCCTGCCACCAATGAAAACAAAGAGTCCAAAGTGGCCAACCTAAATCCTGCACTGGGTATGGACTGATCTTTATATTGATTGGCCCCAATGGTGACCATGGCACCAAATCCAATACTTAATGTAAAAAACATTTGTCCCAATGCTGCAGAAAAAGACTTTGTGCTGATTTTGGTAAAATCTGGATAAAGAAAAAACCTGACAGCTTCAATGGCATTTTCTAAAGACAAAGCCCGAAAGGCCATGGTGATTACCACGATTGTAAAAAAAGGCAAAACAAAAGCAATACACTTTTCTAGCAGCTCTTCTTTTTTGTATTTAACTAAGGCACAAGTAATAATAAGATGAACACTTGTTAATAATAACTGTAAATAGCCTTGAGATTTAAGACTTGAAAAGATCAACCGTGGCTCAAAATCTGAAGAAAATAAACCAAAAATAAACTGTGTAAAAAAATGCATCACCCAGGAGCTGATCACGGAATAGTAAGACAGCACCAAGAGGCATAAAATCAAAACCAAAGTAGAAAAGCCCACACTGAGAACTTTGTTATTAGCACTTAATAGCTTTAAACTGCCTATTAAGTTTTTCCCAGTCGATTTCCCTAAAAGCATTTCACCGATTAAAAGCGGAGCCCCCACAATAGTTGTTAAAAAAACATAAATGAGAACAAAGGCACCCCCTCCGTTTTCTGCCACCACGTAAGGAAAGCGCCATATGTTGCCCAAGCCAAAGGCCACACCGATGGCAGCTACAAAAATATGAATTTTTTTAGTCGTCGGCAAATTCATTTAAATCGTAGGCTCCTTTAAACTTAATTCCAGACTCTAAGTTTTCATCTTGAAATTCATTTTTAAATTCAGAAGGAGTCATATCGTTGCCTTTTTTAGCATGACGACTCTTCATGCAAAATATTCTCAATGGAATTCCCTCTAGTCCGAATTGCTTTTGAATGTTTTTGGTTAAAAAGCGACGGTAAGAATTTGTCACACCTTCTGGATAATTGGCAAAAGCAATAAAACTTGGTGGTCGTTGATGTGTTTGTGTTAAGTAGTAAAACTTCACGTTCTTAGTTCCTATGACTGGAGCCGGTGCTTTTCTGATCACCTGAAAGAAGAAGTCATTTAATTTTGAGGTTTTAATTTTTATATTAATTTTATCCCAAACCTCTTCTATCAAAGCAAAAAGATTATCAAGCCCACTGCCCGTTTCAGCACTTACAAAGGTGATGGGAATATCCGGAAAAAAGTGAAAAATATCAGCGGTTTTTTGACGAAATTGCTGCCTAAAAGCCTCTTTTTCTGATTTTGCAATATCAATCTTATTTCCAACAAGTATCACAGGCTTATGGTTTGCTATCACGGCCTCAACAAGCTTAGCATCCTGCACCGTAGGACCTTCCATCACATCCACCATAAGTAGCACTACATCAGATCTTTCAATAGACTTCATTGACATATGAGCGGATAAAAACTCTACTCCGTCTTTTCGCTTAGACTGCCTTCTTAGCCCAGCTGTATCAACCAAAATATAAGGGTTGTCATTGTAAAAAAACTGAGATTCAACAGCGTCAACAGTGGTGCCGGCTCTATCTGACACAAGCATTCTTTTTTCATTCAATAACTTATTACAAAGTGAGCTTTTCCCAACATTGGGTTTACCAACAACTGTAAGCCTGACTCCTTCTCTTATTTCAGTGGATTTTTCAGGCAAGTGCTGAATCACCCATTCTATGACTTCATCTACATTTTCACGTCGCTCAAAGGAAGCTGCAATAATATCCAAACCAAACTCATAAAACTCACTAATTGTTAAATCGGACTTATGAGCTTGATCCACTTTATTGACCACTAAGCACATAGGAAGTCCCGTTTGCTTAGCGATTTTAATGATATCACGATCTTCAGGCATGAGTCCGGATTTGCCATCCATTACCACAACTAAAACATCAACGCTTTTTAGAATTTCACTTACTTGCTCTTTAATAAGCTGAGAAAAAATATCTGTGGCCTCAGTCAGCCCACCAGTGTCGAGCACTTCAAAATCATGCCCCCACCACTCAGCGGGCTCGATAATAATATCTCTAGTCACGCCGGGCTCGTTTCTAACCACAGACTTTCGAGTTCTGGTTAAAATATTAAATAAAGTGGACTTACCCACATTAGGTCTTCCAATGATTGCCACACGATTTTTATAGAGTCTTGATTTCATATCCAAACTCCTTCATCCAGTTGGATTGTTTTGTCCAATTTTTTCTAACTTTCACATGTAAATCCAGAAAGACCTTTGTTCCCAAAAGATTTTCCATTTCAATTCGAGAAGACTGACCAATGCGCTTTAAATTACTGGCTTTTTCGCCAATCACAATCGACTGATGATTAGGCTTTGATAAAACAATGTCGGCATAAATTTTAATTAGCTTTGGATTCGACTCATCAAACTTATTCACCTTTACAGCCAAGCCAAAAGGAATTTCTTGATGTAAGAAATGAAAACATTTTTCACGCACAATCTCTTCACACATCTCTCTTAAGTTTTGTGTGGTGTAAATATCATCAAAATACAGTGGCGATTCTGCCGCTGGAAGCATTTCAATCAATTTTTCAAGAAGAATTTGTTTTGCATCTTCTGGATTTTTATCTGAAGAAATGGCAATAGGATTATATTTTGCCAACTGATCTTTTAAAATTTGAACACGATGTTTTTTAGCAGAAATGTCTTTTTTGGTGATCACCGGAATCCAAGGTTTGTTTGAAGCCACACAAAGCTCCACAATACTCTTAAGTTTATCAGGATCTTTTTCATCGATATTAAGGGTTGCTACTAATATATCTGACTCTTCAATCACAGACTCATACTCTTGCTGAATAAACTGATTCAGCCCAGACTGTGCTTTTACAATCCCCGGGGCATCTAAAAAAATCATTTGGTAATTCATGCCGGTGGCAATGCCTTTAATGCGCTTTCTTGTGGTTTGTGGCTTACTACTTACTATAGAAACCTTTTCGCCAATTAAGGCGTTTACAAGTGTACTTTTACCAGAGTTGGGAAACCCAATAACTCCTACATAACCAACTTTAAACACGAGATTCTCCTTTTTCTAAAATTTCTAAAGCTTGTTTGGCAGCCAATTGAGAGGCTTGCTTTTTGCTGCCGCCTTGTCCTTTAGCAAACACTTCATCTTTTACTAAAACAGCCACTTCAAAGACTCGGTTGTGATCGGGGCCATTAGTGGAAGTGACTTCATACACCGGGGTGTATTTATAAACATCTTGGGCTCGTTCTTGAAACAAGGTTTTATAATCAAAGCTTTCTTGTACCTGCTTGAGTTCAGACAGAGTTTTTTCATACATTTTTAAAATCAGATCGCTAGCCACTTGAAGGCCAGCGTCTAAATACACGGCACCAATATAGGCTTCTACCACAGAAGCCAACAGCCTTGGTTTTTCTCTTCCACCGGTGGCCTCTTCGCCTTTTCCTAGCTTTAAAGCTTTGTTAAAATCAAACTGATAGGCTATTTCACAGAGAGTGTTTTCATTAACAAGGCTGGCCCGTTGACGAGAAAGAACCCCCTCGGTGACACTATCTTGTCTATTCATCAGGATTTCTGACATAACAAGGGAAAGGACAGAATCCCCTAAGAATTCAAATCTTTCATTTTGCTGCGGTGTTTTGTTTGGGTTTTCAAAAAACCAACTTTTATGAGTAAAAGCGATTTCTTCAAGTTCTGGATTTGCAAATACATGCAAGGCCTTGAATTTGTTAGTATCTGAGGTCATCAAGGGTCTCCTTAAAAACTGGGCCCAATTAGTTATTTTGCTTACGCACAATTTTAGATGTCTAGCACATCACTTTACATTTTGCATCATAAAAATTCTTCAATAATTATAACCCCTTAGATTTGTATATTTATTACATTAGCAAAAAAAGAGATATTCATAAAAGTCACACTAGGTTAACAATAATCGCTCACACAAACGTGGAGATGTCTTGTGAAGTTAGGGTTGACTATACTGCTCCTGGTTGGACTCCTACCACAGCTGAGCTATGGGGGAATACCATCTGTTCGTTCTGATTTTAAAAACTCCAAAATAAGGAGTAAAGCCTGCAATGTGCTTTTTGCCGGTGATCCAATAATTATAGATCTTTTCACTCCAGGTCTTACATTTACCGACATATACTACAAATTAAGCACTAAACCTCGCTCTGGCGCAATTTCCATAGGCATATCTGAGCAACAAGCTCTTCGAATGGAATCCATTTATGATCATATCACTAAATTAAAAGCTGGAATTGTGGCCTTTGCTGTTAATCATAAAAACTTAAATTTAAGAATTATGAAAGACCTAGCTCTAGTCCATGATATCGCTGAATTTGTAGTACCAGACTTTACCCCCAATGATCGTATCGATAAAAACACAAAACATCGCATGGAAAAACATGTCTTTCGTAAACTTAAAAAGAAATTTGGTAAAGAAGGACGTTACCTTTATAAACTATGGCTTGATTATGAATATGCCCGCACTCCAGAGGCGAAACTTGTAAAAGACCTCGATAAAGCAGATGCCGCCATTCAAGCTTTGAGATATAAAAAGTTTACCCCTAAGTATTATGAGTTCTATGGCAATGCCATGGCACAAATAAAGTCAGCTGAAGTTCAAAAAATCTTAACCTACTTATATTCCGAAGCATACAGCAGAGTGGCATCTGATCAAAGAATAAGCATTGGCCCCTATAAGATGGCACTTGAACTCTATAGAAATAACGGCGATGTAAGAATGTCGTTAAAAAACCTTATAAAAGATTCAAACACTCTAAAAGAAATACTCTCCTACCATGAGAAAGAGTATTTAGAGTTGTTGTGAGGTTGGGATAACCCGAAAGATCTATTCATCTATCCGGGGGGATGAGTTTTGGTGGCGTTGCTGAGGGCGATATTACTAGTAGTTTTAATCTGTGTTTCAAACATAGTTATTGCTGCAACTACATCAAGCACTGTACAAATCAGCTTCCCTTCTCATTTGATTGATAAAGACAGAAACATTTTAGGTCATATAGCCTCTGTCATTCCAAAGCATTTTCCGCATTTAAAATTAAACACTTTGGGCCGAAGATTCCATTCCACCCTTGTCTACTTAGATGACATGGACAAAAGCTCCATATATGAGTTTTTTGAAATATTAAAAAAACTTCCACCTGAAGTGATCGAAAAGTACAAACTAGATAAAACCGTCTTACTGATAGATCCTGAGAGAATAGAATTTAGCGTGGTCGGAACTCAAAGCCGATTTTTAGCATTAAAGCCTCATCCAGAGTTTGTGGCTTGGCAAATGAGGTTTTGGGACATGCTAAAAGAACACGCCCCCAGCATTTATGAAAAGCATCAAGCCCATAGAAACTTAGGTGGAAATGCTACCAGTGAACACGCCGTTCATATTTCACTATTTCAATGGGGTGAGAAGTTTGGATTAAACTTAAGTGATCAAGAAGTTGAAAACATGAAAAGACTGATGTTTGAAGAGATCACAAAAGCCCACCAAGTGCATCAGTTCACAAAGTTGCACTTCAATCCAAAAAATCACAACATTCAAACAGTTCTTCCTGCTATGAGCTTAGCTGAACCTCCATTTGTTGTCTCGGCTTTTAAAGTTAAACCCAATCAATTTAAATTTAGTGATGTCTATAGATGGAGAGAAATTGAAAACAAAGAAGAGGTCATTGTTTCCGAATATAACTCTAAAACGGGCAAAGAAAGTCGCGGCAAAGAGAGTCTTATGACGGCTTTTAGAGTTTATCCAAACTTTGATATCAGCGCCAAACAACAACAGTTGCTGCCCCAAAACCAAGCCCTATGGCAAAAAGTAGCTGATCAAGTGCCAGAATCTCTTAAACCTTCTGAAATGAGATCACAAGGAATGGAAGTGTATTTTCCAAGCCATTTTAATGCAGACAGGGACCCTGCCCGCGCTTTTGAAGTTTTTGATAAAATTAAGAATTTAAAGTTTCCAAGTAACGAGTACATTCACTCAGGTTTTGGCTTGTACGCCTCAAGTTTAAGCAGAAGTTTTATGTTTCCAGGTGACTATGATTTAGCCCTTAACTCTTTAGTCTATGTGCCAGATTCCATCCGCTCTTATGAACAGGCTAGAGATTTTGCTACCATTCAGTTTAATAAGTATGTATTTGGACACATTAAAAATCTTATCCAAGAGGGCAAACTTTCATTGATTGAGTTAAGAATTGGATCAGATGCCTTGATGTACAAAGAAAAGCAATCCAATTACTCAGCCTATCTTGAACACCCTTACTTGTCTGAAAAAGAGTTTTTAGATGGAGAGTTTGTTGATAAAAAAACAGGTAAAGTTTGGAGTCTTGATGAGTTATTAAAATTAGAAGATTTTAGCAAAGCTAAGCTTGATTACTTTAACGAAAAAGGCGAACGTTTTGAAATTTCCCTTCAATTTATTTACGGCTTTCACTGGAAGGGGTACACTTACTCTTCAAAAAGATTTGGCATTAAGGTTTTAACCCCCTTGCTTAGATCCATGGCCTTTGCTGATATAAACACCTATGTGATTTCAGCCGCACTTTACAGACCTCAGATGTATCATTCATTACAAAAATGGGATTTTGCACCTAGCATGATACACACCAGTTATAAGCTCGCCACTCAGTATTCAAAACATAACTACTTACTTAATAAAGACAGCAATGAGATCAATTACACCTCAAAGTTTATTAAACGACTTTATAATCAAATTTTAATTTTAAATCAAAGCCCCTCTCATGTTGATAAAATGATCAATGAGTCTATGGCCAACTCAGGCTATGGTCCTTTTAATATCAATAAGGTTCTTGATGAGATCAGGCAGAACTTAAACAATATAGATATGCATCACATAAATATGCTTAAACGTGCTGTTAATGATTTTGCAGAATTTAGCGAAAGAAAACAAAGTCTACGTTACGAAGATCAAGTCAAACATCGTGTGGAAGAAGTCAGAGTTGGACTTGCAAAACTCATGAAAATCATCAGAAGATATCCTATATCTGAACCACTTAAAAAAGAAATTGTGTACAACACACGCTCCTTACAACAACTGATATCTGATATTGAACTGGCTGGAAACACAAAAATGGCCGCGCAAGTACTACATCTCGACTCTTCGACCCAAACTTTAAAAAAATCAGAACTATTAATAGCCCTGCTTGAGTCTGATATTTTGTCTGAGCTTTTTGACAGACAAACTAAAAACTTTCTTCAAACCTATGTGCGATTTGCGCCTATTGTATATTTAAAGCATTTGATCTCAAGAGAAAACCCTTCGGATTATGAACTGTTGTGGGTTTTAAAAATGATGAATATTTCAACAACGAGTGAGCGCCTAAAAGCACTTAGGCTGGCTGTTAACAATGATTTTTTCACTCTTGAAGAGCTAGATAAGCTCTACAAAATGATTTATAATAATGAAAAGATTGCTCCAAAAAAATTAATTCTTCCAATGAATCTTTACGAAATCAACAAACAGATAAAAATACAAAAGCAGCAAAGCAATGCTTCTGGAAAAATGTGTATTAAACTTTTTCCATCAGCTTCTTAAATAAGCTCGGCAAATAAAGCCCCATCCATACGAGACTCATGTGATTGATCGTAACCTGTGACTTTCACCTTATATTCTTTTAACGGATCTAAATCTTTATCTGTGGCAACAAACACATTCCAATAATCTCTGGTGAGCAATTGTTGATGATCAGAAGATTTATTATTTTTTAAAGGCATTGCCACTTTAATGTCATTAATTTGAGAAATGGCTTTTTGTTGGGCTCGCTGGGCACTGAGCTCGCGCAACTTCTTTGCTCTATTCATAATCTCTGACCGAGGCCACTGCCCAGAAAGTCTATTGGCATAAACACCTGGTCGTGGGCTGTAGGGAAAAACATGAATACGTGCCCAGTCCAAGGAAGACAAACAATTGTAAGTGTCTTCAAACTCCTCTGTGGTTTCTCCCGGGAACCCCACAATAATGTCCATGCCTACATAGCTGCCTGGAAGCTCGGACTCAATGGTCTTTAAAGACTCAATCACTTCTTTTTGTGTGTATTGCCTTTTCATGTCTTTTAAAACATTGGAGTTTGCAGACTGTATGCTCATATGAAAATGACGACAAAGTCTTGGCTCTGACTTATAGAGTTCAACCAATCGTGGAGTTAATTCCACTGGCTCAAGGCTTGATAGACGAAAGCGTTGAATTTTAGTGCGCATAAGCAGCTGCTCAACTAAATCTTCAAGACCTCTTGTTTTTTCAGGAGCAAAGGCTGCGTCTTCGTAATCACCAATATGAACTCCTGTTAGCACTACTTCTCTGAAGCCTTGAAAGTACAGCTCATTCACTCTTTGTACTAAATCATCTATAGGTATGCTTCTGGATTTTCCACGAGCAAAGGGAATCACACAATAAGTACAAAAACTGTTACAGCCATCTTGTATCTTTAAAAAACTACGGGTGTGTGAGTTTTCTAAACCACCTCCGGCTTCAAGATCTGCTTTTTTAAAAATATTTGACTTAAATACTCGCTGTTCTAATTCACCACGAAAGTGCTTTTTTAATATATCTTCTAATTGCCCTTTATGAGAATTGGCAACAACAAGATCAGCGGCTTTTAAAGACTCAAACTTGTCCGTATCTACTTGAGCTGCACAGCCAGTTACAACCACAGTGGCAAGGGGGTTTTTAGCTTTAATTTTTCTGATAGAGCGTAGGGCTTCTTTTGTCGCTTCCGCTGTGACGGCACAGGTGTTTAGAATATGTAAAGAGTCTGAGCTGTCATTTTGAATGTAACCAGCTTGAGCCAAACGCTTTTGCAACAAGCCACTGTCATAGCTGTTCACTTTGCAACCATAGGTTTGTAGCTTAAAGTCTTTCACTCTATCCAACCTCCGCCAAGAAGCTGTCCTCCCCGATAAAATACAGCAGCCTGGCCTGGGGTGATGGCCCTTTGAGGCTCTTTAAATTCCAATTCTAAAGCAAGATTTGTAGAGTCTTTACTTATAACTTTGGCCTCAGATCCAGCATGAGCATAACGAATTTTAACTCTTAAAGGCTCATCCTTTGAAATATCATCAAGCCAATTTATATTATTAACCTTCATGGTGTTGGAGTATAAATATTGCTCAGGCCCGAGCCACACCTCACCAGTTTTGGAGTCTATTTTAATAACGTAAAGTGGTTCAGAGTAACTCACACCAAGGCCCTTTCTTTGGCCATAGGTGAAGTGATGGATTCCATTGTGCTCACCTAAAGTCTCTCCTGAAGGATAAAGCTTTAAGTGGCCTTTAATGATATCTTTTTTATCTATATGCTCTTCAACAAAACCTGCATAACCGGACTTTCCAATAAAACAGATCCCTGTGGAGTCTTTTTTTCTGGCCACAACAAGGCCCTTTTCTTCAGCATAGTCACGAAGCTGAGGCTTTGTCCAATCCCCAACAGGAAACATGATGTGCTGTAAAAGCTCTGGTTTTAGGGTGAATAAAAAATAGGTTTGATCTTTCCAATCATCTTCGCTGGTCACAATACTTAGGTTTCCCGTTTTAGGACTTTTTTGAATCTGTGCATAATGGCCGGTCGCAATATAGTCACATCCCAGCTCTTTCATTTTATCAAAAAGGTGATCGAACTTTAAAAAGGTGTTGCAGTTCACACAGGGAATGGGAGTTCTACCTTCCAAATAACCACTTACAAAGTCATCAATCACATGGGTTTTAAATTTTGCTTCACAGTTCATCACATAAAAAGGAATACCTAACAGGTCTGCCACACTACGGGCATCATCCACATCAATGCTAGAGCAACAGGTGCCATGGCCCTCTTCAAGCTTGCATTCATTTTGTGTGTAATCCCAAACTTGCATGGTGATTCCCACAACATCATAACCTTGTTCTACCAAAAGGGAAGCGGCCACAGAGCTATCAACACCACCGCTCATGGCAACTAGCACTCTTTTTTTTCTCTCTGAGTTTTGCATCACTCTCACCCTGATTTTTGTTTTAGTTCTCTAAGCCTATGCACAATAGGAATTAATGTTTCTACAAAATGATCTATGTCTTGTTGAGTGGTTCCCCAGCCAAGACCTAATCTTAAACTGGATTGAGCCTGATCACGACTCAAGCCTAATGCTAAAAGCACAGGGCTCGGATCCATACTCCCCGAGCTACAAGCTGCTCCTGTACTAACAGAAAATCCTTGCATATCCAAGTTCATCAAAAGACTTTCTCCATCACAACCATCTAGCAAAATATTGGATGTGTTTGAGAGCCTTTGAGCCTCTTTACATAACACCGTCACGCCATCTAGTTGTTCACAGATTTGCTTCTCCATATTGTCTCTTAAGACTTGAACGGCTTCTGATCGCTGTGAAACCTCTCCTGTAAATTCTGCCATGGTTCCAAAACTTGCAATAGCTAATGTGTTTTCAGTGCCCGCCCGGCGTCTTCGTTCTTGAGCCCCACCGTCAATCAAACTGATTTGTGGAGAGCCTTTCTTGGCGTACAATAGACCAATGCCTTTTAACGCATAAAATTTATGCCCAGAAAAACTGGCAAAATCCACACCCAGCTGTTTTAGATCAAAGCTCACTTTACCTAAAGCTTGTACGGCATCACAATGAAATAAAGCCCCTTTAGCATGAGCCATTTTACACATTTCAGCGATAGGGAAAATGATACCAGTTTCATTGTTAGCATACATAAAAGACACAAGAGCTGTCTTTTCACTTAAATGCTTTTCATACACCTGCATATCAACAAGACCTGAGGGCTTTACAGGAATAGTTATAACCTTGGCGCCCCAAGCTTTTAATCTCTCATAGGCTTTGATCACACTAGGATGTTCTAGTGAACCAACCAAATACTCATCGCGCCCAAGAGATTTCATATGCTCAAAGACACCTTTAATCACCGTATTGTTCGATTCACTCCCACCGCTTGTAAAGATAAGTTCTAAGGGGTGAGCATTGAGCATTTTTGACAGCTTTAAGCGCGACTCTCGAACTAACTGTTTAGGGCCTCGACCATCCATATGAATCGAGCTTGGGTTGCCCCATTGGCTGAGCCATTCAGGAACTTTTTCAGCCACAGACTTTGCCAAGGGTGTTGTGGCATTGTGGTCCAAATACACTCTTGAACTGCTTGTTTCATATAAAAAAGGCTTGAGATCTGACATGAACTCTATTTAACACAACACGTCTTTTTTCACATGGAAAATGTGGTTTTTTTTGTAAAAGCTACCCTAAATATAAGCCTTAGGCCGCTTTTGAGCTGGAGCCAGATGTTAATGGGTGTTCTTTTATAGAGGACTCTACAAAATGAATCATTTGATAACCAGCACAGCCCTCATCACCAATTCCTATCACAACAAATTTTAAAGCCGCACCTTCCATCACTGGAACCGCTGTAACATGTGGAGGTAAGCTTTCCATACCCCAAGCGTTAAAAAGATTTTTATGAAATTGGTTTTCTGCCAAATAGCCGTGGTAGGGCTTTTTAGATTTATTAACAACTTTCAAAAAACTTGGTTGTTCAATATCAATGGCTTCTCTTTTAACACTCAAACCACTGTCCCAATCATAAGGGATCAGTTGGTTGTTTTCTGAAGTTAAAATCACCACATTTTGATATCTGGTTTTTAGTTCGCCAATGAGTGGACTCTGTTTTTGAGTCACATTGGTGGAATTTAAAATGGCCGTGGCTTCTTCTAGGTCGTTAGCAACAGGCTCTTCAGCATTCTGCATTACTGGCTGATCATTCATTGGCTGTGGAGGGGCCTCACTCACAGGCTCAGCCATGGGCTCTGGCGCAGCTGTTGGTTGCGGTATGTCTGAGTTAAAACCTTCTAATGGGTTTTCAGGAGACTTATCGACACTGACATTGAGGTTGTCCATACTTGGCGACTCTGGAGCTTGGGCCGGAGCTTGATCAAAGCCACTGAATAAGTCTTCTTCTTTAGAAGAAGAATCATTTGTCATATCAAAATCAAAACCTGCAGGCGCATCAGATGAAGGAGCTGAACTTTCTGAGTTTTGAGACAGATCCAATCCTGCGGGATTTTCATCTTCTGGAACATCAAACACTGGAAATCCGTCAGGGACTTCTGCTTGAGCTGATGCTTGATTATTTTCAGACTCTGAATTTAAAGTAAAATTTTGCTCTGACGTTGTCGTTTCTTGTTTTGGTGCTGCTTGAGCTACCGAAGGCTGTGGCGGTGGCTCCGTAGGTTGAGCTGTTGCCTTTGGTTCAGGCTTTGTTTGTGGCTCTTCCACCTTTGGAGGCTGTTGTTGTGCTGGTTGAGACTGATTGTGTAAATTCATCCAGTAATTTAAAAGCTCTCGTCTTGGCGCTAATAAAAACTGTACAGGAAAGCTCCAAGGAATTTCAGTTTGTGGCTCAACACAGGCAATAAAAACCACTCCATCCCACTGACGAACAGGAACCATATTGGGTGACCAGTTCGAAACCGTCTGAATCTGATTCCACAACTCTTTATTAGGAGCATTTTTAAAAAAAGACTCATTAAGCATCGCCAATTGATAATAATTTTTGGCCCACTCGTAATACTCTTGAGGATTGATTTTTTCGTGGTCTAAACACCAATTTAATAAATGTGCTTGAGGAGGTGCCTCTTCTTGCCACCTTTCCAAGTCAATATCAGATACATTCAGTGCCTTTGCCCAAGGGTATGAATTTTCCATCAACACTACTATCGGAGCATCTTTAAATGGCGTTAATAAAACTTTCTTGGAACAAGATGAAGGTCCTGAGTTATTTTGAAAAATGACTCAAGCTGAGTCGCCTGTGAGATGTTTTTTCATCCACACTGAAATCTATAAAGCAATAGTCCCAACCAGCCGGATAATAATCCTTATCTATCCGGTCAGCCCATTCTATGACAATTAATCCTGAATCTTGCTCAAAGCAGTCCCAAAAACCACTACTCTCTAAATCTTCGTCATTTTTTAAACGGTAAAGATCAAAATGATCAACAGGTCTGGAGCCTTTTTCATAGCGATTGTGTAAAGAAAATGTAGGTGAACTGGCGGCTTCACCACCAAGAATATTTAACAAGCATTTAGTGAACTCAGTCTTACCAGCGCCCATAGGACCACTAAGCCCTAGCACTTGTTTTTCAGAAAGCTTTAATGATTTTACAAATTTTTTAAGCTCTTCAATATTTTTAATTGTTATAGACATTTAAAAAAGCGCTCCAGATTGTAGGCGACCTAAAAGATTAGGTAAGTGATCACTGAGATCGTGTGCATTTAAACTTCCATAGTCTCTTCCCATACTCACCCATTCATCGGCCATACGGCCATGAATGTAAGAAGCAGTCGCAGCTTTTTGTAACACCTCTCCACCTTGTGCTAAAAGCCCCACTAGAAATCCAGACAACACATCTCCGGTTCCAGCCTTTGCAAGTGCTACATTTCCTGTAGGTATAACCATGATACGTTCATCATAGGCCAGTACACTTCTAAAGCCTTTTAGTAGCACAGTACAGCCCGTCACTTTTGAAGCCTTTAAAGCACAGGCGTATCTGTCAGCTTCAATATCTTGAGGGCTGACATTTAACACTCTGGAAAGTTCACCGGCATGAGGAGTTAAAATCCAATGTTTAGGTAAAGGAAATAAATTAAACTTTACACAACAAGTAATGGCATCAGCATCTAACACAACAGGGATATCTAAGGACTTTAAAGTTTCAATAGCCTCTTTGGTTTTTTCATCCACACCAAAACCAGGACCTATAAGTACTGCCGTTGGTGGCTTATGAAGCTGATTTAAAAAGTCACTTTGATACTCTTGATAAAAGGCCTCAGGAGTTTTTAAAAAATCAATAGTCATGGGAGATTTACAAATCCAACTCACAAATCCTGCACCCATTCTAAAAGCAGACTGTGCGGAAAGAATGCCGGCTCCCATAGCCGTTTTTGATCCTGCTAGTACTAAAGCGTGGCCAAAATCTGATTTGTTTGAAGTAGATTTTCTTTTAGGCAAATACCTTCTAGCTAGCTTTTCTGTAAAAAGAAAGTGTGAGGTAGCAACCCCTCTTAAACATTCAAAGGGAAAGCCTATAGGAACCACTCTAAGTCTTCCCGTATATTGTGGCCCTTGGGCGACAAAAAATCCAGGCTTTGCAAGACCAAAACTAATTGTCATAGTGGCTTTGATACAATTGTTTAACACCACACCGTTGTCACAGTTAAGGCCTGAGGGAACATCCAAACTAACCTTTGGAACTTTGCAAGAATTAACCATTTCAATAAATTTCAAATACTCCCCTTCAACAGGCTTATTTAAGCCAATACCAAAAATGGCATCCACAATAAGATTGGAAGATTTTAATTTTTCAAGTTTTTCAGGGCTTTGCTTAAGGTTTATTATTTTTAGACCATGAAGCTCGGCTCGCTTAAGATTTTGTTGATTTAAGGAACTTGAGGGAGTGTCAGTGATGTAAACTGTCAGTTGTCTAAAACCTGCTGAGTGCATATGCCGGGCTAAGACAAGACCATCGCCACCGTTGTTACCAGGACCGCAAACTACGGCTAATTCACCCGTTTTAAGTTCAGGATAGTAAGACTGTTCCAATTCACGAGCTGCAGTGGCACCTGCTGCTTCCATCAAAACTTCAGCAGATAAACCATAAACTTTTTGTGAAAGTTCATCTATTTCTTGGCTTTGATTTCTGGTTGCAAGCCTCATGAGCAATCACCCAAGCTCTCTTTGAAGCAGGTTTGCCAGTTCTTCTGCGTATGAGGAAATTAATTTTTTATCTGGCCCTTCAACAAGAATTCGTATTACAGGCTCTGTTCCAGAAAAACGAACAAACAAACGACCATCACCGTTTAGTCTTTTTTCAATGTCTTTAGCCAACTCTTTGTAACCAGGAATCTCTTCTAATGTTTTTCTAGATCGCACTTTTACATTGATTAAACACTGCGGAACATTTTCCATAATTTCATTCAGCTCACTTAATTTTTTATCTTCTTTTGCCATAACCGCTAAGACATTAAGTGCGGCCACACAGCCATCACCCGTTGTGGTATGATCTAAAAAGATAATGTGGCCAGATTGCTCCCCACCAAGTGTGTATTGCTTTTTTCGCATGGCTTCTACGACGTGCTTATCACCAACATCCGTGCGCACAACTTTAATACCAAATTGTTTCATAATTTTATCTAAACCAAAATTACTCATTTGGGTGGCAACAATAGTGTCGTCTTTTAACAGTCCCAACTTTTTTAAATGAAAGCCACAAATAGCTAGAATATGGTCACCGTTTACAATGTTGCCTTTTTCGTCGACCATAATCACTCGATCCGCATCTCCGTCCAGAGTAATACCTACATCGGCACGATACTTTTTGACGGCCTCACAAGTTTTACTCGGATACAAGGCACCAGTTTTGTCGTTAATATTATAACCACTGGGCTGGTTACCTAAGACAATAACTTCAGCACCTAACTCTTGAAAAATTTGAGGCGCCACTTTATAAGCAGCCCCATTGGCACAATCTAAAACTATGCGCATTCCATCAAGTGTGGAGTTGATCGGAAAAGAGTTTTTCACATTAACAATGTATCTACCACCAGCATCGTCAATACGACGGGTGCGACCTATTGAGTTGACCTCTGCTAAGTAGTTATTGAGGTCTTCTTCAAACACAAGACGTTCAATCTCTTTTTCCATTTCATCTGAAATCTTATAGCCATCAGAGCCAAAAATTTTAATTCCATTATCATGATAAGCATTGTGAGAAGCTGAAATCACAATCCCTGCATCGGCTCTCATGTTTCTTGCCACAAAGCCAATGCCTGGGGTTGGCAGTGGTCCCACTAACTGCACATGCACCCCCATGGAGTTCAAACCACTGGCAAGCGCGGTTTCAATCATATAACCCGACAGTCTGGTGTCTTTTCCGATAAGAACAAGTCTTTCAGAGCCAATTCGACGAGAGGGCTTTTTTCGGAGTAAATATCCCATTGCCTGACCTACTTTTTGCACAAGATCGGCTCTGATCGGGAATTGGTTCGCCGTTCCTCTGATTCCATCGGTGCCGAAGAGTTTTTTTACCACTGGCTTTGTCACTTGTTTTTTTGTCATAGCTTTAGTTCCTGTTTTTTTACTTTTCTTCTGACTCATCTTGACCTCTAGTTAGCTCAAATTGTCTGAGATTTACATTTACAAACTGTGGCTCTATGGAGAGAATTTTCACTCCTAAAGGAAGATTGACGTTATCCGTTCGTACAAACAATTTATGATCACCCACCTTAAGCTTAGAAAGATCCATACCTATCACACGCTCTCTTTCAGTAAACCTTTGAAGCCCGGCTCGAGGACCGGTGACTTTCACCTCCACAGACTTTGTCACCTGGTTGGCTATAGTATGACCGGCAGGAAGAATAAACTGTATCTCCATTTCATGGTTTTGAACCAAATCACGTCGCCCCATAATCGTCATCCAAAGCACAATGCTTACTACTAAGGCGACAATTTTGAAGGTGCCATTGGCAAATATCCACTCAAATACTTTATTCATGAAATCCCAACCTTACTGTCTTTCATTTTAACTCCAAAGACTTGGCACAAATGTTTTAACACATCTGAATGGGAAAGTTCTGGAGTTAGCTGACCACCTTGCACCACACTGATAGAATGATTTTCTTCACTCACAACTAAAACAAAGGCGTCTGTTTCTTCTGTTAAACCAATAGCAGCACGGTGCCTAGTTCCTAAGTTTTTATCAACCACGGGGTTTTTACTTAAAGGTAAGAAGCAGCCGGCCGCATAAATACGGCCATTTCTAATAATACAAGCCCCATCATGCAAAGGACTTGTTGGTAAAAAGATCGAAGACAAGGTTTCAGCCCGAACAGCAGCATCAACTTCAGTGCCCATCTCCACAAAATAATCAAGGCCAATTTCTCTTTCGATAACAACTAAAGCACCATGGCCTTTTTGTGCCAGCGAGGTAACGCCTTTAGCCACCTCTTCAATGACATGAGCTTCTTGTATATTCACTGTTTCATTAAAAAATGGGTTACTACCAATTTGCGCTAGAGCTCGTCTGATTTCTGCTTGGAATAAGATCACAGTGATTAAAAATAAATTAGAGAAGAACTTTTCAAGCAACCAGTTAAAAGTAATTAGTTCCATCCAAATAGAACCCAGGTAAGCAATAGCTAATATTCCTATGCCTGATAAAATTTGAACAGCACCACTGTTTTTGGTTAAAATCAAAACTCTATAAACAACAATCCAAACTAAAACGATATCAATGATATCTTTAGTTTGGATCTGGTTCATAATGATGTTTAAACTCTCAAGCAGACTATCCAACCATAAACCTCATTTAAACAGTCACAGGTCCAGTGTTCCCTACCGGGTCGGATCCATTAGACTCTTTGCTTTTTTTCTGTTCTTGTTTTTCGTACTCAGCTTTTGCCTTTTCGTTTTCAGCTTGAATTTCTTCTTCGTGCTTTTTGCGACGCTCGTTGATCTCTTCTAAGGTAGCTCCCTTAATGATCATGTCCACTTCAGCCCCATCAATAGTTTCGTGTTCAAGCAATGCCTCTGAAAGGTTGATTAAGATCTGCTTTTTTTCAGTTAAAATCTCAATAGCTTTTTCATAGCCCTCTTTAATCAAACGATCAATTTCAGCATCAACTTCTTGTGCTTTAGCTTCACTGAATTCACGGTTTTTTTCTGACTGCATTCCTAAAAACACAGGACCGCCTTGACTCTCAAGAGAGATCGGTCCAATTTTATCGCTCATACCCCACTCACAAACCATAGATCTTGCAAGGCTCGTGGCGCGCTCAATATCATTTGAAGCGCCTGTAGTGTAGTTTTCAAAAATCAGCTTTTCGGCCGCACGCCCACCAAATAAAAAGGCGATCATATTACGAGCTTTATCTTTTGAAAGATTTAAAGACTCTTTGTCTGGAAGTGTTTGAGTGATACCTAAAGCCATACCTCTTGGAATAATACTAACTTTATGAACGGGGTCCATGTAGTCCAAGGTTTTTCCCACAAGAGTGTGGCCGGCCTCATGGTAAGCCGTGATTTCTTTATCTTCATCGCTGATCACCATGGATCGACGTTCAGATCCCATTAACACTTTATCTTTAGCTTGTTCAAAATCAGACATATCTACATTGAGCTTATCAGAACGAGCCTCAATAACAGCTGACTCATTCACAAGGTTTTCAAGATCAGC